>JANQPJ010000009.1 GCA_028289525.1 Pirellulales bacterium | reverse complement strand
TGTTTTGTGCATTTCCCTGAAAACAGCAATTCCTGGATTCTTGCTTCTGAAACAAATAACCAAGAACCAACCACTAATTCACCAATAATTCCGGAGTTCCGAAACCATGGCCATCGGTCCCACCACCTCGCTCACGCCTGAGTTGGCGGCAATTCAAGCGACAGCTGAAGCCCGAGCGGCCGAATATGGCCTCGACTTCTTTCCTACTGTTTTCGAGCTGGTCAGTGCCGACCAACTCAATGCGATCGCGGCCTATGGCGGCTTTCCTACCCGCTATCCGCACTGGCGATTCGGCATGGAGTACGAACGGCTCTCCAAAGGCTACCACTATGGGCTGCAAAAAATCTACGAGCTGGTGATCAACAACGATCCTTGCTACGCCTACTTGATGAATTGCAACGAGCTGGTCGATCAAAAACTGGTGATGGCCCATGTCTATGGCCACTGTGACTTCTTCAAGAACAACCAGTGGTTCAGCCACACCAATCGCAAGATGATGGACGAGATGGCCAACCACGGCAATCGCATCCGCCGGTACATGGACCGCTTTGGCGTCGAGACGGTCGAAGAATTCATCGACGTTTGCCTGAGCATCGACGATCTGATCGACATTCACTCGCCACACATCGTCCGTCGTCGTGAAAGCAGCAAGTACGACTTCGGCGACGAAGACCGCCTGACACCCCAGGCAGGTCGTTTCCAAGCCAAGGGCTACATGGACTCGTATATCAACCCAGCCGCGCGGCTCCAGGCAGAGACCGAGCGTCTGCAGGCTCTGGCCAATCGGCAAAAACATTTCCCCGCCGAGCCAGAACGCGACGTGATGCACTTTCTACTCGAACATGCCCCGCTGCAAGCCTGGCAGGTGGATATACTCGCTATTCTTCGCGACGAAGCCTACTACTTTGCTCCCCAAGGGCAAACGAAGATCATGAACGAAGGCTGGGCTAGCTATTGGCACTCGACGATCATGACACGCGATTGCCTGAGCCCCAGCGAATTGGTCTGCTACTGCGATCACCACTCCGGCACCTTGGCTACCTCGCCGAACCAGCTGAATCCTTACAAACTCGGCATCGAACTGTTCCGCGACATCGAAGATCGTTGGAACCGTGGCCGATTTGGCAAAGCATATGAGGAATGTGACGATCTAGCGGCCCGACGCCAATGGGACACCCAAGCAGGCTTAGGCCGCGAAAAGATTTTTGAAGTCCGTCGCGTTCATAACGATCTGACTTTCATTGATTCGTTTTTGACGCTGGAATTTTGCCGCGAACACAAGCTCTTTCAATTCGGCTACAACCAGGACACTGACTACTATGAGATTGAGAGCCGAGCATTTCCGAAAATCAAGCAGCAATTGTTGGCCAACCTGACCAACATGGGTCGCCCACAGATCGCCGTGCGCGATGGCAACTACAAAAATCGTGGCGAGCTGTTCCTAGAACATCAGGACAGTGGCGTCGAGTTGAACGTTGCCGAAGCCCGTGACACGTTGGTCGCCCTACACACCTTGTGGACGCGACCGGTCCACCTGGAAACTACGCTAGAAGGCCATACCACGACTTTATCGTTTGACGGTTCCGAGCACCATACGCGCCGAGGCAACTCAGGCAAGCAATCGGAAGAGGAGGCCGAGGGAGATGAACAGGCATGAGCATCCAGTCACAACTTCAAAGCCAGTTAGCAGTCGCCACCAGCGGCCAGGCCAGCGTGCTTTCGATTCACGATGGCGACCACTCTCTTGAATGCGAGCTTTCGGCTCTGCACCCGTTGGCTTGCTCGTTCCTACACTTCACCTGGAGCACCAAGTCCCTGGCCGGGGCCACGTTGCAGACGGTCCGCGCAGCCAGTGACGACCTGGCCGCGCGGCTCACTTACTTGCTCGAACCGATTGGTCCGGTCGAGCAAGACCTCGAGCAATGCGTGGTCCAGATGCGAAGCAATCCGCCGCAAAAGGACGACGACGGCACGCAGTATTACGAGTTGCTAGTTCGCCGTGGCGGGCAGATTAGCTTGTGCCGGTATCGCAAAGAGCCAGGCAACCCCAGAGCAATCACGCCGGCCCATGTTACCCATGAAGTGCTAGTCCGTCTGGCTGGCGATTTTGAAGCGGTGGTCAATTCGTTATAATTTCAGGGCGATTCATGTTTTCAATCTAGGAAGTTTTTAAGGGCCCACTAAGCGCGACGCGTAAGCGAGGCATTTCTGGCTGTTTTCCTCGCTTACGCGTCGCGCTTAGTGGGCCCTTAAACCTTCACCAATTTGAAAAACTGATTGGCCCT
>JANQPJ010000007.1 GCA_028289525.1 Pirellulales bacterium | reverse complement strand
GTGGCCAAGCCGAAAACCGCTGGCATGTTGTCAACCATCAAGGAAAACACCCAGGCCTTGAAAATCCGTGTTCAATCCGTGTAAATCCGTGGCTAAAATACTTTGGACTTAGCGCTCTGTAGTACTATAGGCTTTGTCTCAAAACGGTATGAAGCCTGAAGCGCCAGCGAAGGAATTATTCTGTGGCTACGCAATTCCTTCGCTGGCGCTTCAGGCTTCAAATCCATGGCATCGAATGCGTTTTAAGACAGTGCCTGACCGTCATACGTCCAAGGCCGGCTCGCCGATGTACATCTCGAGGATTTGGCTCTGCACCTTGATGGCCCGAATCAAGACCCAGACCTGATCCTGGCTGAACTGTTTAGGATCGGATTGAGCCAAGGCCTCCAGTTCCATGGTCATGGCAGCATGCTGATCGGTCGCCGCCTGAACCCTCAGACAGGCATTTTGCCACGTCTGGTTTAACACCGCCTCGTCGCGGAGTGCCTGTGGATCGTCGACCGCCGTGGCCAACAGCAGACACAAACGGGCGTTTTCCTGGGCGGTGGCGTCGGGCTGGAGCCGCTCGACCAAGCCGGCAAGCTCTGGGCATTTCATGATGTGATCTCTCCTGAAGGTGCTTCCTGGCATGTTGTGTGACATGATGCTTTCCAAGTTTAGCTTAATTCTCAAAAAACAGCGGAAAATCTTAAGTCGTTGATTAGTATTGGGTTGCGAGTTTCTGGTGTTTCAGCTTTCTCGACCACAGGACTGGTCGTCAGACGATTTTCTGCCAAGATGATTAGGATTATCGGATCAGTGGAGTGACGAGTTTCTACGGCGCTAGCAAACAGCAAATTTTCGGAAAGTAGACAAACGTAATGACGGTTTTGGGAGTGAACGTCGACCACGTGGCCACTGTGCGCCAAGCCCGCCAGACCAACGAGCCAGATCCGGTTTGGGCAGCCGTCGCGGCCGAACTGGGAGGCGCCGATGGGATCACCGTCCATCTGCGCGAAGACCGCCGACACATTCAAGACCGCGATGTGCGCGTCTTGCGAGAAACAGTGGCGGTGAAATTGAATTTGGAGATGGCTTGCGAACCTCGGATGACGGCGATTGCCTGTGAATTGAAGCCCGATCAGGTCACGCTAGTTCCCGAGCGTCGCGAGGAAGTGACCACCGAAGGCGGGCTCGACCTCCTGGCCTTGGGGGACCGAGTGACGGCGACAATCGACCAACTCCACCAGGCAGGCATCGAGGTCAGCTTGTTCCTAGATCCCGAGCCGGCGCAAATCGAGGCGGCCCACGGTCTGAACGTCGCGGCAATCGAGCTACACACCGGGCAATATGCCCTGGCCACTGGCGATTCAGCCAGGCAGGAGCAACTCGCCATGCTCCATCAGGCTGCCGAGCAGGTGCTGGCCCTCGGCTGTGCATTGCACGCCGGCCATGGGCTCAACTACCACAATGTGCGGCCGGTGGCGGCGATTCCGCACATGCACGAGCTGAACATCGGCCATAGCATCGTTGCCAGGGCGCTCATGGTCGGCATGCAAGAAGCCGTGGCCGAAATGAAACGGTGCCTAGGTTTTCCTGTTTCGCGAGCGGTCACCGACCGCTGATTTTCGAAAGAGACAACTTTGCAGTTCTCTTTCTGGATGGCCCAGGAGGATTGCAAAGTCATCAATTCCACAAAAGCAGCGGTCGGTGACCGCTCGCGAAACAGAAAAACCCAACCGTTTCGCGCTTCGACCGGCGGTCGCTGCTTTTGTGAAAAAACGACTTTGCAGTTCTCCTGCTCGATGGCCCAGGGCCGATTGCCAGAAAGCGGTTCGTCCTTTATCATGCCACTCGCGACTAGATAGCTAACATTCACCCAAGCCAGGAAGATAATGATGAGTGCCGTGGGGGAAGCGTTTGCCGGGCTGTCGGTGGCCTTGGTCACGCCGTTTCGCGATGGTGAGATCGATTTTGCCGCGCTGCGAGCCCAGGTAGAGTTTCAAATCGCTGCTGGAACTACCTGCGTTTGTCCGACAGGCACCACCGGCGAGTCGCCCACGCTTACCCATGAAGAGCACGAACAGGTGATCTCGGCCGTGGTCGAGGTGGCCGCTGGACGCATCAAGGTGATGGCCGGCACCGGTTCGAACAGCACGGCCGAGGCTTTGCGCCTGACCGGCTGGGCCGCCAAGGAAGGGGCCGACGCGGCGCTGTTGGTCGCCCCCTACTACAACAAACCTACGCAAGCCGGCTTTTATGAACATTACCGCCGGATCGCTGAAGAAGTCGCACTGCCGCTTTGTGTTTACAACATTCCCGGCCGCACCGGCAAGAACATCGAGCCGGAGACGATTGCCCGGCTGGCCGAGCTGGAAAACATTGTGATGGTCAAAGAGGCGACCGGGTCGTTGGACCAGGCGTCTGAGATCCTCTCGAGCACCGACCTGACTGTGTTGAGCGGCGACGATAGTTTGACCTTGCCGTTGATGTCGATCGGCGCTCGGGGAGTGATTTCCGTGGCCGGCAACATCGTGCCCCAAGACATGATCGCGCTGGTCGATGCCTGCGACCGTGGTGCGCTTGACGAAGCACGAACCTGGCACCACCGGCTCTTTCCGCTCTGTCGTGACATGCTCGGACTGGCCACCAATCCGATCCCGGTCAAAGCGGCCATGAAGATGTTGGGACGCGACTCAGGCGAACTGCGATTGCCGATGACGCCGCTCTCCTCGGCCGAGGAAGCGAGTTTGCAAACGACCCTGGCCGGCTATGGGCTGCTCTAGTACTACAACGCTACGTTTGCTGGGGCAAACCATATCGCTTTAAAGCCAGGACAACTGCAAAGTCAACGATTCTACAAAAACAGCGGTCGGTGACCGCTCGCGAAACGAGAGAATCTAGCCGTTTCGCGAGCGCCCACCGGCCGCTCGCTTTTCGACTTTGTAGTTCTCCTGGCTTTAGAACCGATACGAAAGATACGCTTGGACGCCATGCTAGAGCAAATTACCAAAATGCGTGAAGAAGTTTCGTCGAGAAATTTTGAAGAAAACAAGGTGTCGTCCGCCACAATAAAAAGCAACTCGCTTTAGTGCCTCGGAGACTTCGTCCAGATGAGCAGAGACCGCAGTCAGACCGCATTTCAACAGGCTCGCCGATTGATGCCAGGCGGGGTGAACAGTCCGGCTCGGGCATTTGGCGCCGTGGGCGGCGAACCGGTCTTTATCGACCGTGGCGAAGGGGCTTACTTGATCGACGTCGACGGCAATCGCTACCTCGACTACATCGGCTCCTGGGGACCGCTGATCTTGGGCCATGCCCCGAGCGTGGTGATCGACGCGGTTGCTCAGGCCGCCACGCGAGGAACCAGTTTTGGCGCTCCGACCGAGGCCGAATCGGAGTTGGCCGAACTGATTATCGACGCGGTGCCGAGTGTCGAGATGGTCCGTTTGGTCAACTCAGGCACCGAGGCCACGATGAGCGCCGTAAGGCTTGCCCGAGCGGCCACTGGGCGCGCAGGCATCGTCAAATTCGCCGGCAACTACCACGGCCACGTCGACAGTCTGTTGGTCGCGGCCGGTAGCTCGGCGGCAACGCTCAGTGTGCCCAACTCGCCTGGTGTGACCGGGGGCACCGCGGCCGACACGTTTGTGCTCGAGTACAACGATCCGGCCGGCCTCGAAGCCCTCTTTGCCGAGCATGGCGAGCGGATTGCGGCGGTGATTTTCGAGCCGGTGGTCGGCAACATGGGCTGTGTTGTGCCGACGGCCGAGTTTCTCGCCGCGCTGGAGTCGGTGCCTAGGGCTCATGGCGCGTTGTTGATCTGTGACGAGGTGATGACCGGGTTTCGAGTCGCCTATGGCGGAGCCCAACAACGGCTCGGCATTCGGCCCGACCTCACGACGCTTGGCAAAATTGTTGGTGGCGGTCTGCCGGTGGGAGCCTATGGCGGGCGGGCTGACCTGATGCAACAGGTTCTTCCGGCAGGCGAAGTGTTTCAGGCTGGCACGTTGAGCGGCAATCCATTGGCGACCGCTGCCGGAGTGGCGACGTTGCGCGCGTTGCGCGATGATCCGCCGTACGATCGGCTCGAGGCGCTATCTGTCCGACTGGCGGCTGGTCTCGAACAGGCGGCCACCACCGCCGGTCTGCCACATACGCTGGCCCGAGTTGGCAGCATGATGACGCTCTTCTTCAATCCCGAGCCGGTCACTTCTTGGGCTCAGGCCAGCCGGTGCGATACAGACCAGTATGGTCGTTATTTCTGGGGGATGCTCGATTCGGGCGTGTATCTGCCTTGCAGTCAGTATGAAGCCTTCTTCGTTTCCGCGGCACACGACCAAGGTGACATTGATCGCACGGTCGAAGCCGTTTCGGTCGTACTGGCGGAAGTGGCTAAGTAGGAGGGGGGAAGCACGAAATCCGAAATCCGAAATCCGAAACAAATCCGAACGACTGAAAATACAAATGACCAAAACTGGATGGAGATTCATGGTTTTGATCATTCCGAATTTCGGATTTCGAATTTCGTGCTTCAACACTTACCTGTGCTTCTCCTCGGCGTAGCTCTTGCGCCCATAGACCGGCGCCAGACTCACGCAATCGTCGCGCCGCCCAACCTGATAGTCGCGCCAGGCCAGTTGGCCGACCGTCGCTGCGCAAGGAGCCCAGCAGGCAGAGTCGACCACTTGCAAGCCTGCTGGGAGTTGGTTGCCCAGGCGTGTCAGGGCTGGCCCTGTGACGACGGTTGAGTCGCGCAGTCGCTCGATCCAGACTTGATCGTCCAGCACTTCAAACGGCCCAGCGCCGCTCAGGTCGCCTGCGGCATTGCGCTCGAACCGACAGGCGAACACCTGTTGTCGTTGGGCGTTGATGGCCGCCTCGATGGCCGAGGGATTGCCTGGCGCCGTCGCGGCAACGGCTTCGAGCGTGCTGATCCCGAGCACCTCGGCCCCTACGGCAAACGCAAACGTTTTAGCCCAGGTGACTCCCACACGCAGTCCGGTGAACGAGCCGGGGCCGACCGAGACAGCAACCAATTCGACATCCTCCGGCGTCCATTTTTCGGTGCGCAGCAGGCAGTCGATCCCAGGGGCCAATGATTGGGCGGAACGCTGGTCGTCGGCCAGCCGTTGACGTTGCTGCACGCGATCGCCGTCGAGCAGGGCGATCGAGCCAATCTTTTCGGTCGTTTCAATGGCCAGGATACGCATCGGAGTCCAGGTATGAGCCGGGGGTGAGTGGGCAGGCATCATACGCCGCTTGGCTATACGATGTCAAAAGACGCTGGTGGCGGTCTAAGAGAGCTGGTCACATGGTCGATTTCGCAAAAATCAGCGACCGGTGGTTGAAACGCGAAACGGCTCAGTTTTTCTGTTTCGCGAGCGACCACCGGTCGCTGATTTTTCCTAATGATAACACTTTGCAATCCTCTTGAATCTCCTCAGGTTTGGCTTGACCACCGCTGGCGGGAGCCTTAAACTTCAAGGTTTAATTCCGTCCTACCTTTTTCCGGCCCCATAGAGGGGTTCGGGAATTCTCCCGCCCCGCTTGAAGTGAGTCCTTGCCTTGCGACGCGCACTGATTAGCGATATTCACGGCAATCTCGAAGCGCTTCAGGCGGTTTTGGAAGATATTCGCCAGCAAGGAGTGACGGAGATCTATTGCCTGGGCGATATTATTGGCTACGGGCCGAATCCACGTGAGTGCATCGACTTGGTGCTCGATTGCCAGGCTTGCATTTTGGGCAACCATGACCAGGGAGCGTTGTTCGATCCTGAGGGGTTTAACAGCGGCGCAGAACGGGCGATTTTTTGGACCCGAGAGCAATTGGAAAGCCCGCGCGGCGACCAAGCGGCCAATGCCCGACGCTGGGACTTCTTGGGCGAACTGCCCCGGTGCATTCGAGAAGATCGCTTCCTGTTTGTCCACGGCAGTGCCCGCAACCCGTTGAACGAATACGTCTTTCCCGAGGATGCTTACAACCAACGGAAGATGGAAAAAATCTTTGGTCTAGTCGAACAGTATTGTTTTCAAGGACATACCCATGTGCCGGGGGTGTTTACCGAAGGCAGTAATTTTCTGGCACCTGACGAAATCAACTACGAGTATGCCCTGGCCGGCGAAAAGTTGATGGTGAACGTCGGGTCGGTGGGCCAACCGAGAGATAGCGACAACCGTGCCTGCTACGTCGTGTTGACCGACGACAAGCTTGAGTATCGTCGCGTGCCCTACGACTTTGAGGTGACCGCCAAGAAGATCTACGACATTCCGGATTTGGATAATTTTCTTGGCGACCGGCTCAGGGAGGGGCGTTAAACGCCTGCGAGTTGCGTGGATAAACGATTTGCTGGATTCATTGCGGTTGCCTTTGCAATCCTTCTTCTCAACACGATCATCGGTCAACTGGTTCGTGGGCCTCAGCCGCTGGAGCCGAGGGCTCAGCAGCCCGACCGCCAGGTGGCCGAACCGTCTGAGGCTGTCGAGACGTCTGGGACCGAAGACGAACCGGCCGAGTCGCCAGACGATGCGGTTGCATCCGTCCAGTCGCCTGCGGCCGAAGCCAAGCCAGAACAGCCAGTGGCCGATGAGCCGGCCGTGGCGGTCCCGCCAACTTGGGTCACCTTGGGATCGGTCGATCCGACGAGCCCGTATCGTCTGTTAGTCACGCTCAACAACCAAGGGGCCGTCGTCGAACGGCTCGAATTGGCCAGCCCTCGCTATCGCGATCTAGAAGACCGCAGCGGATACCTGGGCCATCTGTCGCCGGCGCGCACGCCGACCGGCAAGGGCGTCCAAGTGCGCACCGTCGGCGCAGGCACGCCGGCCGCCGTGGCGGGAGTTCAGGTGGGCGACGTGCTGCTTCAGATCGACGACGCTCCGGTCACCGAACCGGAGGAGCTTCGGCGGTTGTTGCAAGCGACCAAGCCTGGGCAAACCGTACAGCTCATGGTGGCCAGAGGAGATAGCCCGCCGGCAACGCGGTCGTGCCAGCTCGGTCGCCGGCCACTCGAGGTGATGCGTCCTGAGGTCGAAAATATTCATGCTCGCCGTCTGGAGAAACTTTTGCCAGGGTTTGAAGATCCGGCATCGTTCCGGTTGACGCTACAGCAGATAGGCGACCAAGTTTTAGAAGGCAAAGCAGGCGAACTGGCCGGCGTCGATTTGTATGACGCGCCTTGGGAGGTTGTGCAGCAGTCGGACTCTGCGGTCGAGTTTCGGCGGGTGCTATCAGGCTTGGGGCTTACGGTCGTCAAACGCTATTCGCTTGCCCAGGTGCCGGCGGACCGTCAAGATGATCCGAACTACCCTGCCTATCACGTCGACTTGGACATCGAAATCCGCAACCAGGCCAACCAGGCTCGGGCGGTCGCCTATCGCCTAGACGGCCCGACCGGTTTGCCGGTCGAAGGCTGGTGGTATGCAAACAAGATTGGCCGCGAGTGGTTTCAGTCGGTCGGTTTGCGAGACCTGAACGTTCAGGTACAAGACCAGGAGCCTACGGTTTTCGGCGCTGCAGACATGGTCGGCGACCAGGTGCCGACGATCGGCAACGATCAGTCGTTCATGTTCGTAGGCATGGACAGTCAATATTTTGCCGCTGTGCTGCTACCGCTCAAGCAACGCTTGGACGAGGTTTGGATTGCCGATCTCGAACCGCTGGTGGTTGGCGAGCCGCCAGGCCAGGACGAAGACGCTCGACTGGCCAACGTAACCTGTCGGCTGTTAAGCAAGCCACAAACGTTGGCCGCCGACCAAGGAGTGTTCCGGCACACCTATCGCGTGTTTACCGGTCCCAAGGTGCCTGCGCTGCTGACCGAATATCGCCAGCCGGAAGACGCCAGTTATCATCTAGGCGAATTGATCTACTACGGCTGGTTCGGTTGGGTCGCCAAGGCAATGCTAGCCTTGTTGCATCTCTTCTACAGCGTGGTGGGCAACTATGGGCTGGCCATCATCATGTTGACCGTGCTGGTCCGCGGCATGATGTTTCCGCTGAGCAAGAAGCAAGCTTTGAATATGGCGAAGATGCAGGAGTTGCAGCCGGAACTCAAGCGGATTCAAGAGAAATACAAGGATCTGCAAAAACGCTCACAGGCTCAGCAGGAACTGTATCGCAAGCACAAGTTCAATCCAATGGGCGGTTGCATGGTGATGTTTGTGCAATTGCCGGTTTTCATCGGGCTGTACCGTTCGTTGATGGTGGATGTCGAGTTGCGCCAAGCGCCGCTCTTGGGCGATGCAATTCGTTGGTGTTCAAACCTGTCGGCCCCCGACATGTTGTTCGACTGGTCGTCGCTGATGCCAGACTATATCAACCACGGCTATGGCTTGCTGGCTTTGGGGCCTTATCTGAATATTTTGCCGCTGATCACGGTCGTCTTGTTCCTGGCCCAACAGAAAATGTTCATGCCGCCGCCGGCCGACGAACAGGCCGCCATGCAGCAAAAAGTGATGACTTACATGATGTTGTTCATCGGCATCCTATTCTACAAGGTCGCCAGCGGGTTGTGTCTGTATTTTATCGCCTCGAGTGTTTGGGGCATCGCCGAGCGAAAATTGTTGCCCAAACCGCCAGCACGCAACGCAGCGCCGACCGCCGATCCGAAGCCAGCGCCAGAGTCAGGCGGAAATAACGGCAAATCCAAGACCAAGTCGCAAAAGTCCAAATCGAAGCAAAAACGGCGTTAGGCAACATGCTTGGTCTCAATTTTTCTTAAAGCCTGAAACGCCAGCGAAGGAATTGTAGATTTAGAGAAAATTACCAAAATGCGTGGTGATGTTTCGTCGAGGTTTTCGGACGAAATACGACTACGAATTATCCGAAATTGCTCTAGTGGACGATGACATTCGAATTTGAGGGTTGCAAGCTTCTGTTTGCCCCCTAGCCGCGACGCGACGCGTCGCCGGGGCCCCACAAAAACAAATG
>JANQPJ010000006.1 GCA_028289525.1 Pirellulales bacterium | reverse complement strand
AGGCCAGGACGTCACCATCGTCGGCGGCGGTCTGGCTGGGCTAGCGGCAGCGGTCGTCTTGGCCGACTCTGGCATGTCCGTCCGGCTGCTCGAAGCTCGCAACCGGCTAGGCGGCCGGGCTTCGTCGTTCAGCGATCCGCGTTCCGGCGAACTGGTCGACTTCTGCCAACACGTCAGCATGGGTTGTTGTTCCCAGTTGTTGGATTTCTGTCGCCGTGTGAACATTGCCGATCAGTTCGAACGTGTCAGTACAATTCGTTTCGCCGATCGGTCAGGCCGCCGCTACGACCTTCAGGCACATGCCTGGCTGCCGGCCCCATTCCATTTAGCGCCGGCGATGTGGCGGATGAAGTTTCTCCGTTGGACGGACCGCCTGCGTATTGGCTACGGCCTTTGGCGTCTGCTGCGTCTTCCTGAGCGGAAACGCCGACGTTGGCCCCATCTGGCCGCTTGGCTGGCTGACCACGGCCAAACCCCGGCGGCAATCGACGATTTCTGGTCGGTGGTGCTCACCAGCGCCCTGGCCGAGTCGCTCGATCGCATCTCGGTCGAGGCCGGACGTCAGGTCTTGGTCGAAGGGTTTTTGGCCAATCGTCGAGCCTATGAACTGTTGATCCCAACGGTGCCGCTCGGCGAACTATATGGCGACCGCTTGCTGGACAGTTTACGAACACGTGGAGTCGAAATCGAATTAGGCCGGCCGGTGCGGCAAATTTCCCCCGGCTGGCAAATCGCCTGTGCCGACGGTCAAGTTTATACGAGCGACTACATTGTTCTAGCGACGCCGTGGCGTCAGGCAGCCCGGTTGGTTGCCGGCGAACTGCTGGACCAACTGCCTGAGTTGCGCGAGGCGGCCAATCTTACCAGTTCGGCGATCACCGGCGTTCACCTTTGGCTAGATCGTCCAATCACCGACGAACCGCATCTTGCGTTGATCGGTCGGGCAAGCCAATGGCTGTTCTACCGGGGCCTGGCGACTGCCGCGGACCACGGCCAGCGTTATTATTACCAAGTGGTGATTAGCAACTCAGACCATCTGGTCGGCCAGAGCCATCAATTGATTATTGCGCAAGTGCTCGACGACCTTCAGGCAGTCTGCCCGGCTGCTCGAGAAGCGGTGCTGCTCGACAGCCAAGTGGCCACCGAACGCGCGGCCGCCTTCTCTCCAAGCCTGGAAAACGAGCAACGTCGCCCTGCCCAAACGACCGTCTTCGGCACGTTAGCCCTGGCCGGCGATTGGACCGCCACCGGCTGGCCAGCCACCATGGAAGGTGCCGTGCGCAGCGGCTATCTGGCAGCGTTTGGATTTGGGATTTAGGATTTGGGATTTAGGATTTGACGCGCTGACGCGTTAGAGATACTTTTCACCAATGATTCATCGCGTGAGCGCGTCAAATCCTAAATCCTAAATCCTAAATCCTAAATCCTAAATCCTAAATCCTAAATCCTAAATCCTAAATCCTAAATCCTAAATCCCAAATCAGAAATCGCATCGTCTGGGATGTTGAAGTTGGCCGATACGTTTTGGACGTCGTCATGATCGTCGAGTTTTTCCATCAGCTTGAGCACCTGACGGGCTTCGTCGGCGTTTAAATCGACCGTGTCCTTCGGCAGTCTGGTGATTTGGCGCATCTCGGTTTCTAGGCCTGCCTGCTCGATGGCGCTGGTCACGTCACTGAAAACTTCCGGCTCGCAAGTCACTTCAAACTGGTCGCCTTCGGCCTTGACGTCGTCTGCCCCCGCTTCGAGCGCCAACTCCATGAGCGATTCTTCATCGGTCTGATCTTGCTTAATCATCAAGAGCCCTTTGCGGTCAAACATCCAGGCGACACATCCGGTGGCCCCTAGCTTGCCTCCACAGACCTCAAAAATTTTGCGCACCTCGGGCGCGGTGCGGTTGCGATTGTCGGTCAGAATGTCGCACAACACGGCCACTCCGCCGGGTCCATAGCCTTCATAGAGCACCTCCTCCAAGTTCGCGCCTTCCAACTCGCCGGCGCCTTTTTTGACCGCTCGTTCGATCGTGTCCTTGGGCATGTTGCCTGCCTTGGCATCGTCGATCGCATAGCGGAGCCGTAGATTCGTCTCCGGATCGGGACCGCCTAGCTTGGCCGCCACAATGATCGCTTTGGAAAGCTTGCTCCAAAGCTTCCCCCGTTTGTTATCAATCAGCGCTTTTTTGTGCTTAATTCCAGCCCAATGAGAATGGCCTGCCATTGCTGCTCTCGCTTTTCCTATTTTTCAAGGTATTAGAGCCAAATTTCAAAACCTAGTGCAAGTTGCACGGGACTATAGCGGTCGTGACTCTGGTTTTTCCAATGTTTCTCGACGAAACATCGCTACACAAACCTGAAAGCCGCTCTAAGTTTGAGTGCGAAATTCCGCGATCCTGCGTTACTTTTACTGGTTTTGAAATGCGCTCTAGTGGACGATGACATTCGAATTTGAGGGTTGCAAGCTTCTGTTTGCCCCCTAGCCGCGACGCGACGCGTCGCCGGGGCCCCACAAAAACAAATG
>JANQPJ010000407.1 GCA_028289525.1 Pirellulales bacterium | reverse complement strand
CTGGCCACACTCCATCAACACATAGTTGGTCACGTCGACCACATTGTTAATCACCGCGATGCCCAGGGTCGTCAGCCGGTCGGCCAACCACTGCGGGCTGGGGCCAATCTTCACGCCCTGGACCACTCGGGCAGTGTACCGTGGACACAACGCTGGCGCGTCGATCTCGACCTTCGCCAGCTCGGTGACGGCTGGCCCCTTGGCCACCGGCCGTGGATCGGGCCGCTTCAGCGGCTGATCCCACAACACGGCCACCTCGCGGGCAACCCCCAGATGGCCCAGGCAATCCGGCCGGTTGCTGGTCACTTCGAGATCAATGGCCAAATCGGCCCCGACCTGTTCGGTGCCTTCATGGTTTAGCCCGGCCATCGTCAACCGATGTTCGAGTTCTTCCGGCGTCATCTCGAGCGCCACGTAGTCTTTTAGCCAATCCCAAGAAACAAGCATAGGACGCGGTTTAGGGTTAAGGGTTTAGGGTGGAGGGAGACGCGCTCACGCGGAGAATTAACGTTTATCGAGTGAAGGATGAAGAAAACGCGCCAGCGCGTTCCCTCCACCCTAAACCCTAAACCCTCCACCGCGTCCGAACCCTCCACCGCTTCTCAAAATTGCTGTAGAAAACGTACGTCGTTGGTATACAGGTCGCGGATGTCTTGGATTCCATGGCGGCGCATGCAGATCCGCTCGACGCCTAGTCCAAAGGCAAATCCGGTCACCTCTTCGGGGTCATAGCCGACCGCCTGCAACACGTTTGGGTCGACCATTCCCGCGCCGCCCATCTCCATCCAGCCCGATTGCCAATTCATGTCGACCTCGACACTCGGCTCGGTGAAAGGGAAGAACGAAGGACGGAAACGGATATGCACGTCCTGGCCGCCAAAATAACTCTGACAGAACATCCGCAACACACTCTTCAAGTCGGCCATCGTCACCTGGCGATCGACCAGCAGGCCTTCGATCTGATGGAACATCGGATAGTGCGTGGCGTCGGCCGTGTCGGGCCGATAAACTCGACCGAGCGAAATGATCCGCACCGGCGGCGGCGTTTCGCTCATCACCCGAATCTGCACCGTGCTGGTTTGGCTTCGCAACAGCAGAGTCGGCTCTGCTCCGGCTCCGGTCGATCCGGCGGCCGTGGCTAAATAAAAATTGTCGAGCGGGTCTCGGGCAGGGTGTTCCAGGGGGATGTTGAGTGCCTGAAAGTTGTGCCAGTCGTCTTCGATTTCTGGCCCTTCGACCGCCGTAAAGCCGAGCCGACCCATGATATCCTTCATGTCGGCGATCGTTTGGGTGATCGGATGCAAGCGGCCCAGTCGGGGTCGCACGCCAGGCAAGGTGGGATCGAACGCCGGCTTGGCGGCCGTTTGTTGGTCGGACGAATTGAGCCGTTGCTGAGCCTGTTGGGCTGCCTGTTCAATCCGGTTTTTCGCATCGTTCAACTGCTTGCCAGCCGCCGGACGGTCGGCCGCCTCGACCGATCGCATCCCCTGTTGAACCTGCTTCAGACGCCCTTTTTTCGCGCCCACAAACTCGACTCGAGCAGACTCCAAAGCGGCCGGATCGGCAGCCTGGGCAAAGGCAGCTTCCGCCTCGCTGGCCAGTTGCTCTAACTCTGCTAGAAAATCGGCAAGTGCCACAGCAACCTCGCCTTCTTGGAATTTTGACGCATCGTTTCTTTCAAGCTGTGCCCTCTAGCCGCGCTCACGACGCGTCGCCGGGGCGCTATTTGAAATCGTCGATTTCCGAGCAATTCTCCGGCGACGCGTCGCGGCTAGGGGTAAACAGGAGCTTGCAACCCCTGAAATTGAACGTCATCGCCTTACTAGGACCGAACAACGCACCACTGGCCTGAAGCCTCAGGCAGCCAGCACGGCCTTCACCTGTTCGACCACGGCGTCAAAGCCTTCTGGGTCATGAATCGCCATCTCGGAAAGCGTCTTGCGATCCAATTCAATCTCGGCTTTGCCGAGGCCGTGAATAAACTCGCTGTAACGCAGGCCGCGTTCACGAACGGCGGCGTTGATTCGGATGATCCACAGCTTGCGAAACTCGCGTTTGCGAACCCGGCGGTCGCGATAGGCATACGCCTCGGCCCGCACCAGCGTCTCTTTGGCCGACCGCAACAGATTGTTACGTCCGCCACGATAGCCCTTGGTCTTCTTAAACAGTCGTCGCTTCGCCTTACGGCGAGCGGCCCCTTTTGAGGTTCTCATCGGAAGATGACCTTCCTACAAACTTGGCAATACCCAGGCCCTTCGCGCCTACGGCGAAGCGTTCTCTTGCCCGGCATGCGGTGAATACGGCTAGAAAAACAATCCTAATAGCTGTTCCCATTGAGCGCTTTGACGATCGACTTGAGCACCGATTTGTCGACGGTCTTGGTTCCCCGTAGATTTCGGGTGCGCTTCTGGTCCATGCGCGAGGCCAGGTGGCTGGTGCCCGACTGGCGATGCTTGGCCTTGCCTTTGGCGGTCAGCCGGAACCGTTTCTTCGTACCTTTATGTGTTTTCTGTTTCGGCATGGTAGTCAGGTGCGTAAAATCAAGGAAATCCCCTGGCCGGCAACCGTTTGTCGGCCGGGGTGAATCCCGAATTATAGAAGAATTCTCGACCCCGGCTAGGCCAAACTGAGCAATATTCCTCTAGTAAATAAGTCGAAATCACCAATCAAAAGTTCACTTTGCCCAAAGTCCCTAGTACCTGAATTCATTTGTTTTTGTGAGGCCCCGGCGACGCGTCGCGTCGCGGCTAGGGGGGAATAGAAGCTTACAACCCACAAATTCAAGTGAATTAAAGTACTAGCCGCGACGCGTCGCCGGGGGATTTGTCAAGAATCTGACGTATACCCTTCCTCTAACTCCAACCGACTTCGATGCGATTGCTCAGCTACAACATCCACAAAGGCGTTGGTGGTCGCGATCGCCGTTATCGGCCCGAGCGGATCATCGCAGTCATCGAGCGGGAAAACCCCGACCTGATCTGCCTGCAAGAGGTGGTTCGACATGCTCGGCGAGCCCGTAACCACGACCAGCCCCAAATGATGGCCAAGTATTTTTGCGCCCAGGACTGGCTCTACCAAATGAACGTCCATTACCAACAGGGGGGGTACGGCAACCTATTTCTCTCGCGCTGGCCAGTGGTCCGCCACCATCAAATCACGTTGCGCCAGAAGCAGAAAAAACCGCGTGGCGCTCAACTCGCGGTCGTCGATTCGCCTGAGGGATTGCTGCACATCGCCCATTTCCATCTGGGCCTGGCCGAGCGGGAACGGCACTGGCAAATTGCCCATCTACTAAGCCACCGGCTCTATCTCGAGTCGGCCAATCTGCCCACGCTGCTGGTGGGCGACACGAACGACTGGCGCAACACGCTTAAGAACCAGAAGTTGGCCACCCAGGGCTTTCGCTCGCTGGCCCATCCGGCATCGCGGTTTCGCACCTTTCCAGCCTGGCTGCCGGTCGGTTCGCTCGACAAAGCCTATGCGCGCAACGACATCACCGTACGTCACATCCGTGTGGTCCGCACCCGGCTGGCGAAACAAGCCTCCGACCATCTGCCCTTGGTGGTCGACTTCCATCTGAATGCCTGAGACCTTACCGCGGGGCAAGAATGGCCACGATTCGTCGGCCTTGCATCGAGGGGCCTTGCTCTGGCTTGGAAAGATCGTCCAGCTCTTCGATAAAGGTTTTCACTACCTTAAAGCCTTCTTCGGTATGGGCATTTTCGCGACCGCGAAACACGACCGAGACCACGACCTTGTCTTTTTGCTTCAGAAAATCGCGTGCTTTGCGAATCTTGAAATCGAGATCGTGCTTGTCGGTCTTGGGCCGCAAACGAATCTCTTTGTTTTTGGTCTGATGCACGTGGCCCTTGTGTTGCCGCTTTTTCTGCTGATATTTGAACTTTCCATAGTCCATGATCCGGCAGACCGGCGGCTTCTCGTTCGGCGCTACCTCGACGAGATCCAACCCTGCTTCGGTGGCCTGTTGCAGCGCATCGGCCGTCTCCAAAATTCCCAACTGCGCCCCATCGGGTCCAATCACCCGAACTGGCGAAACGCGAATTTGCTCATTGATCCTTTGCTGAGATCGTTCCAAGCGTAGCAATCCTCCTCAACTGACTGAAAAAAGTGGATCATCGGTGCCCGACGACACGTCGCACGCGCGGCTAGGAATTGCGAGCAAGCTGAATCACTCTGACACGGCTAAAATCGAAAACCATCATCCACTAGTACCTGCTAGAGTATCGGCTATGAATCACGACCCGTCAACCGGACGGGGGGCTTTTCCAAACCGCCAAACGACGGCTTTCTTCGCCAAAAGTGGGGCCCTGCTTGGCTGCTCTTTTGTGCCGTCGGGTGATTTGCTACAAGTAGCTCGACTCTTGGAACGAAGAAAGAGCCTGCAAATTCTTAATCCCTAGCCGCGACGCATCGCACCACGTTGGACTTCACGGATGAATCAATTCTATCGGGCTGTTCGCCTGTCGTTTCGCTATCGGGCCACTTTGGCCGCCTCGGTGTTCTGCGCCCTGGCCGTGGCCGTACTCTGGGGCGGAAACATCTCGGCCATCTATCCGATCGTCGAGGTCGTCTTCGGCGGCCAGGCCATGCCGGAATGGGTCGACGAGCAGATTGTCGCCAGCAGGCAAAAAATCGAAGCCCTCGAGACCGAAATTGCCTCGCTACGAGACGACCGGCCGCGCGAAGACTTGCCAAGCAAGCTGCAAAAGCAGATCAACAAACTCGAAATGCAACTCACGGCCGAACAAGCGGCCCTCCAACGCAACCGCTGGCTACAGCCGTATATCCACCGTTGGATGCCAACCGATCCCTTTCAAACCTTGTTGGCGATCATCGCCGCCTTGATGATCGGCACGGTCGTCAAAGACATTTTCTTGGTAACCAGCGCCGTGCTCGTGGCTCGTCTGGCCCAGTTGGCCACCTACGACCTGCGCGTCGACTTCTATCGTCGCGTGATGGCGCTCGACCTGGCCAGCCTGTCGCGCGAGTCGAGCGGCGACATGATGAACCGTTTTACGGCCGACATGAAGAGCGTGGCCGAAGGCATCCAAACACTCTACGGTCGAGCGATCCGCGAACCGCTGAAGATGGTCGCCTGCCTGGGCGGAGCCGCTTATGTGTGCTGGCGGCTGCTGGTCCTCTCGCTGGTCGTTGCGCCCTTAATGGCCTGGGGCGTGCGGCGGCTGGCCAAGTCGCTCAAACGGGCAAACCATCGCGCGATGGAAGAGATGTCGCAAATCTACAACACGCTGGCCGAAACGTTCGCCGGCATCAAAGTGGTCAAAGCCTTTACGATGGAGCGGTACGAAAACCGCCGGTTCCGCAACACGGCCAAGGTCTATTTCGACAAGGCGATGAAGATCGCCCGGTATGATGCCCTGGTGAGCCCGATGACCGAACTGATGGGCATCACCATCATCTCGATGGCCATCCTGGCCGGCGGCTACCTGGCCCTCAACGGCGAAACCCACCTGTTCGGCATCCGCATGAGTAGCCGGCCACTGACGCTCGGCTCACTGCTGTTGTTCTATGGCCTGTTGGCTGGTGTAAGCGATCCTGCCCGAAAGCTGTCGGATGTCTTCAACCGGCTGCAACAGGCGGCCGCCGCCAGCGACCGGATTTATGAACTGCTGGATCGCGAATCCAAACTGGCCGAGCGGCCCACGGCCCAAAAACCGGTTCGGCACCATCGCGACATCGTGTTCGAAAACGTTGCGTTCCACTACCAAAGCGACCAGCCAGTGTTGAGCGACATCAACCTCACGATTCACTTTGGCGAGACGATCGCCATCGTCGGCTCGAACGGCTGTGGCAAAAGCACGCTCACAAGCTTGGTCCCCCGATTCTTCGATCCCACGGCCGGTCAGGTACGGATTGACGGAGTCGACCTGCGCGATTTGCGGCTGCGCGGCTTGCGCAAACAGATTGGTCTGGTCACCCAAGAGACCTTGTTGTTTGACGACACGGTCGAACACAACATTCGCTACGGGGCTCCGCATGCCAGCAGAGACCAAGTGATCAAGGCGGCCCAAGCAGCCCACGCCGACCGGTTCATTCGCGAACGCCTGGCCGACGGCTATGCGACCCCAGTTGGTGCGAGCGGTCGTCGGCTTTCCGGCGGCCAACGGCAACGAATCGCACTGGCTCGAGCGATCCTACGCGATCCGGCGATTCTCATCCTCGACGAGGCGACCAGCCAAATCGACCTCGAGAGCGAGCAATTGATCCATCAGGTACTCGAACAATTTGTTCGCAATCGGACGACGATCATCATCACGCATCGCCTGGCGACGTTGGCCTTGGCCGACCGGATTGTGGTGATGGACGGTGGTCGGATTCTTGACGTCGGCACCCATGCTGAACTGTCCGAGCGGTGCCACTTCTATCAACGGCTGCACCAGGTGGACTTGAAGCAGAGCGCCTAGTACCTACAGCGCGAAGTCCAAAGCATTTTCTCTCGTTCCCAAGCTCTGCTTGGGAACGCTCTGTTTTTGAAGCTCTGCTTCCTTGACGCTTCGAGAAGCGCTTGTTCCTGATCGGAGACCCCATCAAAAAAGCCTTGGAAGCAGAGCTTCCTTCTGAAAAGTTCCCAAGCAGAGCTTGGGAACCAGCTTACCGTCAGTGTGCCCCCCAAAAGAAAACACACGAGAAAGACGCCACCAAAAATTACTGCGCCCGGTAGCAGGCACCCTCCGTGTGCCGTCCGCCTTTAGACGCGGTGGAGGGTTGAAGGTGAAGGGTGGAGGGAGCGCGTACTAACAACTAAAAACCAATCACGAACCACCACGCTCTTCTCCGTGGCTCTGTGACTCCATGAGATTCTTCTCGTGACTTTTTAAAATAAGCATTGCTACCTTACGCAGCGAGCTTGCTACGTACAGCGAAACGATTACAAAAAACAAGCCACAGGCTACACCTGCTAGGGCGAGGCGCTAGCAGGTGTAGCTTCCACTAGGGGAGCCGACAGCGAACCACAGCCCACACTCGCTTGCCGAGACTCGGGCGTTGCTTCCAAGTCGGCCTAGGCCGAGTCAGCCTGCGTGGGGACAACGGGGCAAGTTGGTCGAGTTGCGACTGAAGTGCCTGACAACGGGCGGTGTCAGGGCCTTGAGAGTCTCGTTGCCTGTTGAGCAACTCTTGAAGTTCCGATGGCAACGGGAAAGGATGTTTCGCGCCAGGATCCTGTTTGCGACGCTCGTTGGCGAAATAGAAAATCAGATCGACGTGCAATTGAATGCAACTGATATAGGTCGACCGCGCTTCGTCGCTTTGTAGAATAAGCCCTTCCAGGCGTTCAAGTTCAGGCTCGGTAATATATTCATCAACCAAAGCCCAAACTAAATTCTGAACGTCCTCTTCGACGCTCATCCCCTGCTGAGGCATCACGAGCTTAATTTTGTGAATGCCACTCTCTGAACTGTTCTGTGTGTTACCCATTAGCGTCCCTCTCTGATTCTCCCCCAAGTCGAATCACAAATCGTCTACCTATATACGCCCTGAGGGGGCCATTTCTTGTCATAAAAAGTCTGATTTTGGCATATTTTTCGTCAAAATACCTCACGTGTGGGGTGTTTTTAGTGATCGGGCCGACCTCTTTGGCCCCTTGGCTGACCAGTCGTTGATATTCTGGGGGGCTTCCTATTTGCCCTATTCTTCCAGTGGGTAAGGACTGCATGACGGTAAGCCAACAAATGGTTACCTTAGAACGTGTTTTAAAATTCCATTTCGCCGCGAGCGCGGCTAAAATTTTCCCCCTGCTGCGTTGTGCTGTATCGACGAATCTAGTCGATTCGCCTGCTTCGCACGCCTTGCGGGGGGAAGAATTCGCTCGCGATTCGGCTAGAAAGCGAATTTCAAAACACGTTCTTAAAGCAAGTTCAGTCGTTCCCCAAGCCAGCATCAAAAAAGTATCTGTTTTTTGCGAGACAGATAAAAACGAATGTTTCGCGAGCGGTCACCGACCGCTGCTACTGGTCAACATGGGAAGTTTGCAACGACTGAATTGACTCTAGTGGCTAGTAGATCATAAACAGTCCATTATGCGAGGAGCAGGCGATGGTGAAACAGAGGGAAACGTTGTTGGGTTGGGCATCGCGGCTACACGAATGTGCCAAGCCTAGCTATCTCGGCCTAGCGTGTGTCGTGGCCGGTCTGCTGGTGGGGCCAGGGCATTGCTGCTGGGCAAAGGATTGGCCGCAATGGCGTGGGCCTCATCGCGACGGGATTTCTCGCGAAACCAAACTCAATTCGGACTGGCAGGCAAAGCCACCCCGGTTGCTGTGGACCGCCACTGGCATGGGGGCTGGCTATGCTAGTGTGGCCGTGGTTGGCAATCAGATTTTTTCAACCGGCAATCTTGAGCAAGGACAAGCGGTGGTGGCCGTTGACGTCCAAGAGGGCCGCATTCAGTGGACCAGCCAGGCAACCAAGGCCGTACCTCGCCACGGCTACCCTGGCTCTCGCTCGACGCCTGCGGTCGATGGTGACCGGTTGTACGCCGTTATGTCGGACGGAACGATCGCATGCCTGCGTAGGTCGAACGGCGAAGTGGTTTGGCGGCGTCAGTTTCAAGCGGACTGGAATGGCCAAATGATGTCGGTTTGGGGATATGCCGAATCGCCGTTGGTTGACGATGGTCGTGTGATTTGCACGCCTGGCGGCTCGGCCGCGATGATGGTTGCTTTGGATAAGCAAACCGGGGCCGAGGTTTGGGCCACGAGAATGCCGAACTATCCAGATGAAAACGGCTCCAATGGCCAGCCGCTCCATGACGGGGCTGGTTACTCTTCGGTGGTGATCAGCCATGCCGGCGGCGTGAAGCAATACATTCAACTCATCGGTCGTGGAGTGATTGGGGTGCGCGCATCCGATGGCAAGCTATTGTGGCGCTACCGCGATGTGGCCAACGCCACGGCCAATATTCCCACGCCGGTCGTGCATAACGACTTCGTGTTTTGTTCGACGGGCTATCAAACCGGCTCGGCATTGTTGCGTTTGGTAGCCGATGGCGAGCAAGTCAAGGCACAAGAAATCTATCGCCTCGAAGGAAAAGCTTTGCAGAACCACCATGGCGGTTCGGTCTTGTTAGACGGCTATCTCTACTTGGGGAACGGTCACAACAAAGGGTTTCCCACCTGCGTCGAGTGGAAGACTGGCAAACGCATGTGGGGAGGCCGCATGCGGGGGCCAGGTTCTGGTTCAGCGGCAGTGGCTGCCTACGACGGGCACCTGATCTTTCGGTATCAAAGCGGCGAGGTCGCGCTCATCGAGGCGACGCCTGAGGCCTATCGGCTTAAGGGGAGTTTTCGTCCAGACTATGTGCAAGGCCCCAGCTGGGCTCATCCAGTGGTCAGCGGCGGCCGCTTGTTTTTGCGCGAGCAGGATAAACTGATGTGCTATGACTTGCGGTAAAATAGTCGCGGCGATGCAAAGTCATATCAAGCCACGACCGGTAACCGCTCGCAAAACGCTGGATTCGATCGGTTTCGCGCTTCGGCCACCGGCCGCTGCTTTTTCGAAATGGTTTTCAGGCGAGCGACTGCGATGGAGGGCTGATGTCGACAACCGTTGAGTGGCCTGAGGGGCCGATTCATCAGGCGAGTGCGATTCCATTCCGGTGTCATGAGGGCACGGTGCAGTTTTGCCTGATTACTTCGAGCAGTGGTCGCCGTTGGGTTTTCCCCAAGGGCTTGATCGACCCTGGCGACACATACCAGGAGACGGCGCTCAACGAGGCTCATGAGGAGGCTGGCTTGCGTGGCGTCTTGTCGGACGAGCCGTTGGGGTTTTACGTGCATCACAAATGGGGCACCGATCTGACGGTAGTGGTGATGTTGATGGAAGTGACCGAGGTTGACGATCACTGGCTGGAAGAAGATTTTCGCACCCGTCGTTGGGCCCCAGCCGATGAAGCCCGGCGGCTATTAACAGTGCCACGGCTGCACGAGGCGCTTAATTGGGCGGTGGTGCGTCTGGGCCGACATGCGCCGTGATCTCACGGTCTCGCGTTTTCTAGAGCGACTTGCTCTTTACCATCGCGGACGCGACCTAGTTTTTGCCGGATTTTTCCGACGAAACAAGACTACGAATGATCCGGAATTGCTCTAAGCGGTGCGTGCTGAGCGAGCACAGTTACTGCAAAATTGGTAACACTTCGCGCGGCTTAGTCGTTGCTGGTGGACGTAGTGTCCCTTGGTGTCCCCAACGCTTCCGTAGATAGACTGGCGCCGCTGAATAAGGTTGAAGGGCATCACACGGCCTTGTCATGAATGCTTCTCGCGTCTTCAGCTTTCGAAAGGAGTTGTTGTCATGTGCAATTTTCAGACCAGCCGCCTCTTTCGGTACGTGTTTGTCACTGCAATTGGGTTTACTGGTGGGGCCGCATGGTTTCCTGCAATCGTAGCTGCGCAGCCTGCGCTACGAGGTTTCACGGATCGTAGTGTCCGAGAAATTAAATCCCAAGAGGTATCTACCCAGGCTAAGTCGGCTATTTTGGCAGCGTACCGGGAGACTGCACTTGAGTTGGGGTGGCAGACTGATAAGGAGTTCGACGTTAGTTTGGTACAGCCGTTCTTTGTGCCAGAGGGAAGTGGCACCCAGGTCATTCTTGCTGACTTCGAACTTGGAAGCGACGGGTATCTTTTCATTGTTTCGGACGACCGTGAAGTGTACCAGCGAATGACTCAAGATGATTTAGTGCGCTATGGTGGGAAAAGTGCTTTTTTCCCGAATGGGAAGCTAACGATCAGTGTTATCTACAAAGCTGGTAGCCCACAACCCAAGGTGGTGCTGGACCGAATTCGGGTGCTGCACGACAAGCCGCTCAAGGTGTTTCCACTGCGAATCCCACAGTCAAAGCAAGAGATTCGTAGCGTACTACCCAAGAGTGCAAGGGAAAACGAACCTGGGTTGCTGTCCGGCGAAATTGAGACGCTCTGTGGACCAGACGATCGCGCATCGAGCAATGACAAACGTGTTGGGCGTTTGATGCCGGTGGGCTGTACCGGCTGGCTAATTGGCAATGACTTGGTGTTGAGCGCTGGCCACTGTGACATAGGCGACGCAATGGCCATCTTGGAGTTTCAAGTGCCGACTTCGCTACCCAACGGTACAACTCAACCTGCCCATCCGAACGACCAATACCCTGTGTTACAGGCGACGATCAAGAAGCAATATTCGGGGGTTGGTCATGACTGGGCTGTCTTTCGAGTGGGGCCTAATAGCAACACCGGCCAGTTTCCCGGTGCGGTTCAGGGAGCCTGTTTTAAGCTATCAAAAAATGCCCGCCCTACGGTCGTTCAGGTTACCGGCCACGGAATTGACAATACTCCACTTGGCGCGACTGGTGATCGTAATCAAGACAGCCAGACCCAGCAGACCGAAAACGGTGCCGGTGGCTCCAGTGTTCACTATTTTCATAGCCCGACTTCTGGGTCGTACTTTCGTTATACAGTCGACACGATGGGAGGGAACTCTGGAAGTCCGGTGATTAACAACGACGATGGACTGGCTGTCGCTATCCATACGAATGGAGGGTGTGACTCGGGAGGTAATTATGGGACAGCGGTTGACAATGACGACCTGCGAGAGGCGATCAAATCTTTTGTTGGCGACCTGGCGCTTGTATATACCGACGAGGACGAAGTCGAAGTGGGGGAGGCCAACTGTTGCGGAAAAGGGGATTTGGCTGCGAATGAAGGCGGTAAGCGAAAACGGCAACCTGGAATTATTGAAGGATATCCAGACCACATTCAGGCTCGTCTGAGTATTCGCGATCGACGCGCCCAACCCAGGGTTTCAAAGTCAGTATTCCAGCGTGCGTTGCTCTGGCCAGCAGGCCGGGAGATTACCGTGGCCTTTCACGGAGGTGACAACCAAGCGTACGAACAGATTGAAGAGTTGGCGAATGTCTGGGCAGCCTACGGAAACTTCACGTTTAGCTTCCGCGATGCCTCGGGTGAGTACCGAAGGTGGCGGCCAACGGACGAATTATTTGCCGCAGACATCCGCGTTGGGTTCAAGCCTAGCGGCTACTGGTCGCTTGTCGGGACTGACAGTCGTAATCGGGTCATTGTGTCAGCTGGGGAAGCGTCTATGAACCTTGAGGGGATGGACTTCGGGATACTGTCGCCTGGAGAAAAAGGGACAGTGGTTCACGAGTTTGGGCACGCATTGGGATTTCTCCACGAACATCAGTCACCACCTGGCGGATGTGATAAGGAATTTCGGTGGGAGGATGATCCAGGATATGAATGGACTCGCGATGCAATTGGCCAGTTCATTCAAGATGCCCACGGAAGACGACCTGGTTTGTATACTCGGCTCGGTGGGCCGCCTAATGAATGGTCGCCAGCAGTCATTAATCACAACCTTCGTCAGCTACCTAACTCAGATGCCTACATTGCCACGACACACGATCCAGATTCGATTATGCACTACTCCTTTCCGGTGTGGATGTTCATTCGTGGTATGGAGAGCCCATGTTTCACGGACCGTAACAACCGGCTGTCGGCGCTGGATATCGAAGGGGTTCGCCATGCCTATCCAGCCTCAGCACCCGAGACCAAGCAGCGAGCAAAGGCGCTTGCGGAGTTGAGCAAGGATCAAGTGCTGCATCGCTTGTTCTGGATTCCGACCGAAGACGCCTCGACACGCAGTACGAACAGTCCCAAGGCTGTTGCTGCACGTGCCGTGCAGACAGATCTCGGTGAAGTATCGTCAAACGAGGTTGTCAAGGAGCTGCGTTTTCGTCACGTGAGAGCGTTGCATAGTGACCAGCCACACATGAAATTTTTTCGCAGTTACACACCGCTGCTTGAAAAGGCTGCTGCGCGATCGCCTGAGTTATCGTGGACCGCTAAAGACAGGCCATTACTATCGGCTTCAACCTTGCAGCTTGTCGAGTCCCAAAAGATACGACAGAAGATCGTCTATGGCGATGATGATCGTGCCGACTTGTTTGAGTTGACCAATCGTCGAGAGCGTTACCGTGAATTGGGAATTCCAACAGATCATCTAGATCGAGTCATTGAGAATACAAGGTCGGTTGCCTGCATCGTATCGAGAGATCGAATCGTTGAGATTCCTGGAACCCAGGAGCTGCTAGTCCACACACGTACTTACGGCGACCAGCCTCCTGTGTGTAGAACAGAGCGGTTTTATGGGCAATCAACGGTGGGTCAGTGTACCGCGTTCTTCGTTGGTGGAGACATTCTAGTGACTGCTGGGCATTGTATTGAGCCTTCAAATGTCACGGATAAGTATTTTTTGTTTGACTTCGTGTTGAGGGAAAACATGGCTCCCAGCGGGGAGTTATTCGTGGCCAGCGATCGCGTATATCGCGGTGTCGAGGTTTTGGGGTGGTCGTACGACCGATTAGATACAAACCAAGCCGATTGGGCGATTGTTCGCGTTGACCGTGAGGTAACGGGACGAGCTCCTTTGCGTTGCAGACAGGCTGGAGAGATTGGACGCTCCGAGAGTGTCTATGTCTTGGGGCATCCATCGGGACTTCCACTCAAACATGCCGGAAATGCCCAGGTGAAGGATGCCACACACCGCTTATATTTTGTGGCGAATCTGGATACTTATTCCGGTAATTCCGGAAGCCCTGTATTGAACGCGACCACCCATGAGGTGGAGGGAATCTTAGTGCGTGGAGGCAAGGACTTTGAACTGCTGGCCAACGATGAAACTGAGTGTTTGCAAACGGTCTATGTGGGGGACGATCACAGTGATGGCGAGGATGTTACTCGAATTACACTATTGGCTGAAAAGCTAGCGCAATTTCTTGACACCGAGCCGGAGAGAGACGCTGTAAGTCGGTAGAGTGTCGCCGATCAGCTGCAGTAGTCATGTTTCGTCCGAAAGTCTGGGCCAATTTCGTCCGAAAGTCTGGGCCAAAACTAGGTCGCGCCCGCGATGGTAAAGAGCGACTTGCTCTAGAAATCCCAACTGCCTGCTGAGGCCCCTACGAATGGGTTTTCACGTTTCTCTTCGCCCACGGTGGTCGGCTGACCATGGCCTGAGTAGACGATCGTTTCCTCCGGCAACGTGAACAACTTGTGGTGGATGCCGTGTTGCAGTTGCTCAAAACTGCCGCCGGGGAAATCGGTCCGCCCGATGCCGCGATGAAACAACACGTCGCCGCCAAAGACCACCGGCGTCGGGCCTCCTCGCCAGATGAACACAATGTGCCCTGGCGAATGGCCGGGAATCTCCAGCACCTCGAAGTCGAACCCAGCCACCTGATAGCTGTCGCCTTCTTTGAGCTTCAAATCGGCCGGCGGGCTGATGATCGGAATCCCAAAAGCAGCCGACAAGTTTTTGGTCGGATCGGTTAACATCTCGGCGTCGCCGTGCCCAATCACCAGCAAACAATTCGGCCAGCGCGATTTTAGTTCGGCGTTGCCGGCAATGTGGTCACTGTGTCCATGGGTACACAAAATCGCCTGGGGGACTAACTCGTGCTCTTCCAAATAGGCCAGAATCTTAGCAGGCTCCAGCCCCGGGTCGATCACTACACACTCCGACTGGCCTTCAAAATGGGCAATGTACGTATTTTCTTCAAACGGGATTGAAACAATGGTGGCAAGTTGCAGCCGAGCTGGATTCAAGGTTTGGGCTCCCTTTGGCGTTAGAGTTTGAGTAAGTTAGGTGGGCTTTAGTGGTCGTAGCATGTTGATTTTAAACGGTTTGGGTAAACCGGTTCATCGTGAAAAACGATTGTAATCCATTCAGGCGTTTCAGGGCGATAGAAACGCTAGATGTCAGGGTCGAGCAATTTTTCAAAATGGACAGACTTGATGGCCTACTAACCCGACGCGTAAGCAAGGCATTTCTGGCTGTTTTCCTCGCTTACGCGTCGGGTTAGTAGGGATTGAAAAGCTGATTGGCCCTGCTAGATGTCGAGAGCTGTGGAAACGGTCTGCAGGGAAGCGTAAAATGGCCAGGGAGGGCGCAACGCCGCAGGGCTTTGCGACGGATTTGACACACGGAGGATGGTTCATGGGACGGGTCGAGATGAGTCGACGCAAGCTAGTTCAACACCTCGCGATTGCCTTGGTGGTCGTTGCACCTACTGGTTTGGCCAGCGCCCAAGAGGTTGCCAGCCGCGAAGGATTATCGGAACCGGTCTATCGGGTTCCGAAACACGATCCGCACGTCAAACCGGTTCAAGGTATTGCCGAGCCGGACAACCAGCAAGCAGGCGAACATCCGCTGATGCCGGCGATTCGCATGGCGAAAAAGGGCTTGGCCGAGATTGACGCCAAGTACCACGATTATTCATGCACGCTAGTCAAACGCGAAAATATCGACGGCGAGCTCCAAGACTACGAATATATGTTCGTCAAAGTGCGGCACAAGCCATTTAGCGTCTACATGTACTTCATTGGGCCTGAGCCGATCAAGGGCCGCGAGTGCATCTATGTGGCCGGCAGCAACGACAACAAGCTGATTGCCCATGAAGGCGGCAACCGCATCTTCCTGCCAACCGTGAAGATCGACCCCAAGGGCTTCTTGGCGATGCGTGGCCAACGCTATCCGATCACCGAGGTCGGCATGCGTAACCTGACCTCGCGGCTGATCGAAGTGGCCGAACAGGACGCCAAGTTTGGCGAATGCGACGTCAAGTATTTTAACGGCTCGAAGATCAATGGTCGTACTTGCACCTGCCTGCAAGTAACTCATCCGGTGCGTCGCAAAAATTTCCGCTTTCACGTGGCGCGAATTTTCATCGACGACGAGTATCAAATTCCGGTCCGGTTCGAATCGTACGATTGGCCCACTCAAGCCGGCGGCCAGCCTGTGTTGCTGGAAGAGTACACCTATATGAACGTCAAGTTTAACAATGGGTTTGCCGACGCCGACTTCGACCAACGCAACCCGAAGTATCGCTTTAAGTGACGCGGTCTAGGGTGGAGGGTTGAGGGTGGAGGGAGACGCGCTCACGCGTCTGAGAATCACGAAAAGCCCAAGACCTTGTTTCAATCGACGAACAATGCGTGAGCGTTTTCCCTCCACCCTACACCCTCAACTCTCCACCGCGTTCCGGGTTGTGCTGGCCGCTTTTTTGGCATGCGTGTTGCTGCTGATGATTTTTGAAGAACGTTTGATTTTTCACCCCACACGGCATCCACACGGTGATTGGCAACCAGCCGGCTTGGCCGTGGAAGATGCCCATTTTCACTCGGCCGACGGAACGGCGCTGCATGGCTGGTTTGTCGAACACGACACGCCTCGGGCGGTGGTGCTGTTTTGCCATGGCAACGCTGGAAATGTGACCCATCGGGCCGACACGCTGCGGGTGCTCCACCGAGAACTACGGTTGTCGGTGCTGGTGTTCGACTATCGCGGTTATGGACGGAGCAAGGGGCGGCCGCATGAAGCGGGGGTGCTGGCCGACGCTCGGGCTGCCCGAGCTTGGCTGGCTGAGCGGACTGGTGTTCCGGCCAGCGAAATCGTGTTGTTGGGACGTTCGCTCGGCGGTGGCGTGGCGGTCGATCTGGCCGCTGGGGACGGCGCTCGGGCATTGATCTTGGAAAGCACTTTTACGTCGCTGCCCGATGTGGCGGCCGGCTTCTATCCCTGGGCTCCAGTCCATTGGCTGATGCGCACGCGGCTCGACTCGAAGAGCAAGATCGCCAAGTTTTCCGGCCCAGTGCTCCAAAGCCATGGGGATGCCGACGAGATCGTGCCCTTCCGGCTAGGCCAGCAACTTTACGAAGCGATTCCACACGATGATAAACGCTTGGTCACTTTGCCGGGGCGGATGCACAACGATCCACAGCCGGTCACTTACTACCGCGAACTCGAACGATTCTTGGAACACGTGACTGGTGTGGCGGGCCGTGCTGGCTGAGCCAGGTCGCCAAAGTCGCAATCCGCATCGACGAAAACACGAACCACCATCAACTGAAGCCTGAAACGCTAGCGAAGGAATCTGACAACCAGTTCTCTCCGACGATGCCAATTCCTTCGCTTGCGCCAAACGTTGCTCAGCAATGGTAGCCAACCACGCCAGGGACTATGCCTGGAACGAACTGCCACAGCCACACGACTTGACGGCGTTCGGGTTGTCGAACGTGAAACCGCGCTTTTCAATGCCGTCGTAGAAGTCGACCGTCGTGCCTTCTAGAAACAACTCACTCTTCTTGTCGACTACGACCGCGACGCCGTGTTGGTCGGTTTTGTTGTCCGCTTTTTCGTCAAAATTTTTGTCAAAGCCCAGTGAATACTGAAAACCGCTGCAACCACCGCCGGCCACGCCAACCCGCAGCAGAGTGCCTTCTTCCATCTTTTGGTCGGTAATGATTCGCTGGACCTCTTGGGCCGCCCGTTCGGTTAAGGTGATGGCCATGGCTGGCGTTTCGCTCCACAGGTAAGGGAAATTGCTAGAAAACAATCGCTTCCGCGAGTTCACACGCTTCCGCGAGTTCACATCTAAAGTAGGTGTCTAAATTATACCACTCGGTGCGTCAAGGGAAACTGGGCTGTCGGATTTTGCTGGAATTCGGGTGTTTTTGCAGGCGTCCCGGCGACGAAGTCTCCAACGCGGCTAGGGACAAATCGTATGCCAGAGACGTTATCCTAGCTTTCGTAGCCGCTGGACCGCTTCGCAGATTCGCTCGGCCGTCTGGTCGATTTCGTCAGCCGTGTTATTCCGTCCTAGGCCAAATCGCAGGCTAGCTCGGGTAAGGTCGTCACTCAGGCCTAACTGGCGGAGGACGTGGCTCGGCTCGGGGTCGGCCGACGTGCAGGTAGCCCCGCTGCTCAGGGCCAACTCGGGCATGCCCATCAACAGGGCCTCGCCGTCGACGCCGACAAAACTCAGGTTCAAGTTGCCAGGCAAGCGGGCTCCCGGCACGTCGAGCGCCGGCCCACACAACAACACGTCGTCGAGCCCATGGTTCAAGCGGTCGTAGAGCCGGTTACGGAGTGCGGCAAGTCGGACGGCCTCGTCGTCCATTTCGGCCAGGCAAATTTCGAGCGCCTTGGCCATGCCGACAATGCCTGGCACGTTGAGGGTGCCAGATCGCAAACCGTACTCATGCCCGCCGCCACGGTTCTGAGGTTCCAGCCGTACATGCGGCCGACGGCGGCGGACATATAGAGCGCCAACGCCTTTGGGACCATAAATTTTGTGTCCGGAAAAGCTCAGCAGATCGACTTGCAGTTGCTCGACATCGACCGGGATTTTGCCGACCGCCTGGGTCGCGTCGCAATGAAACAACACGCCAGAGCGTTTGCAAATAGCCCCAATCTCGGCAATCGGCTGGATCGCGCCGATTTCGTTGTTGGCCATCATCACCGACACCAATAGCGTGTCGTCGCGCAACGCGGCAGCCACCTGGTCAGGCTCGACCAACCCGGCTTGCGAATCGTCTGCTGGACGAACCGGTAACCAAGTCACTTCATAGCCTTGCCGGCCCAGTCGGGCCAAGGGGTCGAGCACCGACTTGTGCTCGGTTCCCACGCTTACCAGATGATCGCCTCGCCGTCGGGTTCGTTCGGCCACGCCGCGCAGGGCCAGATTGTTGCTCTCGGTCGCCCCGCTGGTGAATACGATCTCTTTCGGTCGAGCCCCAATCGAAGTGGCCAACGACTCTCTGGCCACGTCGACCGCCTCTTTGGCCTCCCAGCCAAACACGTGGCTCACACTGGCAGGGTTACCAAACTGCTCGGAAAAATAAGGCAGCATCGCCTCGAGCACTCTGGCGTCAACCGGGGTGGTGGCGTGATGATCGAGATAGATACGCGGACCAGGCATACAATCGCTGGGGAAAGGGTTTTGACATACAAAGGGCGATTGTCCAGCGACGCGTCGTAAACGCAACGATGTTTTTCAGAGAGAACGATAAAAACAGATGTTTCGCGAGCGGTCACCGACCGCTGCTACTGCTCAACATGAGAAGTTTGGAACGACTGAACTTGATTTAGCGGAACAGTGCTTCGAGCGTAATCCGCGACCAGGTTTCAAAACCAGACAGGTCGGCCAACAACGACTCGACCGGATGGAAGCCGGCGTCGATGATCTCTTCTTCGCGGGGGCGAACCGTCGGCGAGGCCACGTCGAACAGATGCACCACGCCCAAGTGGACACGGCCCACCTCGGTCTCGTCGTCGTTGATCAAGCCCACACACTGCGAACGATACTCGCTGCCGATGACCACCTCTTCGTCCAACTCGCGACGCAGACCTTCTTCATACGGATGTAAATCGCCTGCCGTCTCGACATCGTCGGACGAAATGTGACCGCCGACGCCGATGCTGTGTTTGCTGTGCAACCGTCCCTCGCCCTGGCCAGTGCCTCGGGTATAACGGAAGATCGACGCCTGGCCGGCGGCATCCGTATGCCGAAACACCACATAGGGAATCAGCTGCTTGAAACTCGGATCCTCTTCCATCTCACTCCGAGGGCGGAAGCTGATGTGTTCAGAGCTTAACAACTCGTCAAGATACCGGTCGACGTCGCGGCTAAAACCTTGGAAATGGCCCAGGCGGTGAAACAACTCGGTCGGAACGACAAGCACTTGTTCGGTTTGGACGGTCGACACGAGGGAATCCTTTCATCAATCAAAAATCAAAAATGCGTTCTGCGGAGCCGCCAGAATGCCGGCCAACTGGCCCCTCAGTATATCGCGACCACGTCGGCTTGGGGAGCGGCCAGTTGGCGAAAACCAGGCTTTGAGTCAATGCCTTACGGACGATGACGTTCGAATTGCAAGAGCCACAAGGTTCTGTTTGCCCCCTAGCCGCGACGCGACGCGTCGCCGGGGCCCCAAAGCAAATGTGCTCATTCACACTAGCAGGGGGGGGTGGCCAGCCGGGGCAAGCCATGCTAGGTTTTGTCGCAGAACTTGCCGTCAAGCGATCGATTTAAAGCCTGAAGCGCAAGCGAAGGAATTCGTTGCTGCAAGTGGAAAATATCGCAAGAATTCTTTCGCTTGCGTTTCAGGCTTTAGACGGTTTTGAGACAAAGCCTAGTTTTTGGGCCTACCACGTTGCTGTACGAACTAGGACTCAACCCACCTCAACACGCCCTGCCATTTTTCCTTCCTCCCTAGTATCACTTCTCGCGTTGGTCGTTAACAGCGGTCGGTGACCGCTCGCGAAACACAAGTTTGATCGCTTCCCAGAAAAATCACTGGTTTTCTGAATCCTTGATTTCTGGAACGATCGAAACTGAAAAGGAGTTCAACCATGACTGGGTTCGTATTGCGCATTTTCTTGTCTCTGGTTAGCACGCTGGTCGTTTTGCTTGCAGACCAAGCCGATGGGAACGACAGCCGGCTTTCCTTGCCAGCCGAAGCCTCGGCGTCCAAGGCAATCGAGATCTCCACCGACGGCCCGCTGGCCTCGCGTCTGTCGGTCGTCGACCTCAAGGTTGAAAAACCGATCGACGTCGGCACCGGCTACGACAACCCCGCGAGCTTTTGGGACGGTCGGCCATTGCGTCCGGTGATTTTTGCGCCTCAGCCCAACGGAGGCGCCAAGATCGGCTGGACCGACAGCGAGGGCGTGATTCACATTACGCCGGTCGACGCCAACTTCCAACGGATCGGCGTCGACATGATAATCAAGTCGTGTCTGCTGCGCGACCTGGTGGCCCACGACGACGGCTCGGCGGTGCTCGTCTTGCAGAACGGCGGCATGCACCTGCTCCGCATCCAAGGCCAGCAAGAACTTTATCGCAAGAAGCTGATTTCTAACTGGTGCCGTGACATTCACCTTGGCAGCTTGGCCTGGAACGGGGAACACTATGCCGCGTATTTTGCCGTTCATCGCGGCGGTCATGAAGGCGACGCCCTGAAATTCGTCAGCCCCAACGGCACGATTCTGCCAGGCGGTTGGAACTGGGGCTGTAGCCACAGCATTGACATGCGAGTCGTCGCGGTTGGCAAGCGTTTTATGCCGTTAGCCTTGTCTGACGCTTACCCTGGCACTGGGTTATTCTTCAACCACAACAAGAAACGTGTCTCGTATACTTGGGGCGACCATCGTGGCGGCACCGGCGGTCGGATCGGCGGCTTGGTGGCCTTGGGCGACAAGATGTTCGTCGCGTTTTCGAGCAAGCAAGGCGGCCGTCGGCATTGGACCGCCGCGCTGGCCGATTTTGCTCAAGAGGCTCCGCACACTCAAACAGTCCACAAATATTTGGAAGACAGCAATGTGGCCCACCGCAACGTCAAGATTGCGCGCTACGGTTCGAATGAGTTGCTAGTCTCATGGCTGGAAGACGGCACCTGGCGGCAAAAATTCCAGCGTTACGACAGCCAAGGCATGCCTGTCGGCGAGCCTGAAATTCTGCCAGTTCGAGCCTCGGCTAGGGCCGATTTTAAGAACGCTGTCAACGGCGACGTGGTTTGGGCCCATACCTGGGGCGAAGACCGGCAAGTGTTGAAGCTGATGCGCATCCGGTGCCGCTAGGGTAGTTGCTAGTGATTGGTTTTTCGTTGTTAGTACGCGCTCACGCGTGTTCTGTCGATGTCAAAGAAGAGTGCTTGAATGCCAAGTTGTAAGCGATGTGCTCGCGCCCCCTAGCCGCGACGAGACTTCGTCGCCGGGGCGCCAGAGCACATCGTCTGCAACCTGTGACCGCTCGTCTACGATTTGCAACAGCGCTACTTTGTGTGAGCCAAGGAAAGACTACTCCGATTGGCTCGGGACGTCAAAATCTCTCTCGACGTCCTCCTGCGGCAGATCCACCTCGGTTGCGTAAGATGAAAAAAGCAACCGGCCGTCAGCCTGATAGCCTTCCTCACTTTCAAAGCCAACGCCGTCTCGGCCGACAATCTCCACGAAATGAGGGCCGCCTACGCTTCCGCGACCCACTGGAGTTTGATACGCACCCTGCTCAATTCGAGCACCACAGGCAGGGCCAGAGCCGCCTCGCGAGACATCGGGGCGGAAGTAGATAAAACCGACCGGGATCGGCTTTCCCTCGTAGGTGACTTGACCAGAGACCACATAGCGCACTGGGCCCTGCGAGCCGCCACAGCCGGCTAGCAGCACAACGACTGCAAGCAACGAGCCGACGCACGTGAGGGGAACTGGCCACTGGCGTTGGGCGCTCATCACGGCGAGAACCCTCCGGCGGGTGCGCTGTCTGCGCGCTGCCCTAGTCCACGATAGACGTCATGGTCGATGTGTTCACTTACAAAGTGGACGCTGCCGTCGGCCAGCAAAAAGAAACAGCCGCCGGAATGATGGCTACCAAAGGTATGGGTTTGGTAATTCCAGCTAACGTACTGTTCGTCTTCCGGATACAGATTAATCGAGTGATGGGTCGCGGCAAGGATCATGGGGAGGGACAAGTGGTGATTTTCAACCTTGGCGCTTTGAAACCAAGCTGACCACACGTAACGTGATTCGCCAACCAAGAAGACGTTGGACGCACCATCATAAATATGGCCTGGGCTGATGCGAGAATTGTGAAACAGCAGGCCGCTACTATGAAATTGACGAACATTGCCATTGCAATCCGAGTCCCCGCCCCCCTGCACGCCGAGATAGTTTGGGCGAAGCGAGTCCGGCGGATTCGTGGTCGAGGGGCACCGGTAGACTTCTAGCGGAATGATGAAATCGACGATATGGCTGGGGATGGTGTCATTGGCCGTTGTGAAATTAAGGTTGAAATCAAACTGACCGTACAGGTTTTGCTGATCCAGAAACGGGAGGATAAGTACGGTCCACGGTGCCCGACAGCGTTCAGTCCCGGCAGGCCTGCACCACCGGTTGTTGCTCTCAGAAACTTGGGTTGAGACGCTGATATAGCCTGAGGGAAGTGTTTCTTGAGAAGCGCTGTAGTTGAGCAGAGCCAGCCCAATCTGTTTGAGGTTGTTCGTACACTGCATGCGTCGGGCCGTTTCGCGAGCCGATTGCACGGCCGGCATCAACAGCGCCACCAGAATGCCGATGATGGCGATTACCGTCAGCAGTTCGACCAGAGTGAAACCTTGGGATTTGTTCGATTGCATGGAAGGAGTTGTTGGTTTTTAGTTGTTAGTACACGTCAGCGCGTCTCCCTCCACCCTCAACCCTCAACCGCGTTCCGACCGCGTCTTGCGTCGCATGACCAGGCCGAACAACCCCAAGCCCAACAACAGTCCGGTGCTCGGCTCGGGAATAGTCGCGACAACAAGGAGCAGGTTATCGACCGTATCGCTAACACCGAGATTTCGAATGCGAAAGGCATCCCAATTCGAGATGTTGCGGCCATCGGTACCGGTAAATCCTAGCGCCGAAAAGTCGAGGTCGCTCAACCCGGTCGGCACAAAGAAGCCACTGCCTGTGTCTACGCTCACTGTGCCGAGCAGCGTGGACGTATTGACCGTGACGCTGATGTCGGCAATGGTGAGAGGAGCCCCAACGCCCGGAAAGCCATCGGTCGAACTGCCGACTGAAGTAACCCCATTCACGCCGCCATTTCCAGTAAAGACTTGCCACTGGGAACTGCCGGCCCCCAGGAGAATCCCAGGGAAATAGTTCGCTCCATCGAGGAATCCGACGCTAGCTCTTGAAAAAAGACCTTGATTGACTCGAATTGAAAGGGAGAAGGTGAGTTGACTCCCGCTGCCTTGGTTAAGCCCAAAATTCCCAAAATCTCGCACGGCATTTGCAGCTCCCCCTTGCACAATGTTGCCGTCGAAGCTGCCAAGTTGAAAATCATTACGGACGCCTAATGTCCCGCTAGTGACAACCCATCCTCCCTGGCCATCGAGGGAGGGGAGTGATCCAAAAGGACCGCCATTCAGGCTGTCGAAATTTTCGCTGGCGACGATGCCTGCAGCTTGGGCAGATGTACCGAGGGCCAACACAACAACAATGCTCAGCAGGTTCGTGATACGCATGGTTTTATTCCTTTTCAAAAATAGAGGTTTAAAGATTGCGATAGAAAGTTCGTTTCAATTCGTTCGTTTAAGGTTCCAGCGTGTCGATCGTTGGTGGTTTTTGTGGAGTCGCTTCCGCAGTCGGCAAGCAAGTCAAGCGAAGGTTATCCCAGGCGTCGTTGGGCTTGATTCCGCGAAGGTACAGGCTGTTCCAGAGCCGCACGTTGCGTCCACTCTCGCCGGTCTCGCTCAGCATTGAAAAGTCCAGGCGTTCCATTCCCCGAGGCACAAAATATCCGTTGCCTGTGTCGACCTGAAGCGTTCCGGTCATCGTGGCCAAGTCGAGCGTCAAACGGTAATCCGCGATGGTTTCCGTCTCGGGATATCGGTGTTGCGAGGTTCCCACGATGCTGAGCGAATCGCCCTGGCCGCTGCCTGCATAGGCGGCAAAATATCCGTGGTCGTCGCCCACGACGAATCCCACGTGGAATCGAGCGCCGTCGAAATATCCGAGGCCAACTTTCGAATAATGGCCACCGGTCATCGCGGTCACGGCACAGACAATCTGCTTGCTCGTTGCGAGACGTGTTTGCCACCGGTCGTCAAGCACGCGATAAGCACGCCCGGTGCCGAAGGCCACATGGCGATCGAAGCGGCCAGTCGTGTCGTCATTGCGAAGCCTGAGCCGGCCATGCACCACGTTCCAGCCTCCTTGACCGTTGAGGTTCCAGCCTGGGGCAGGAGCCGCGGTCAAATGGTCGAACGCTTCTGTCAAACGCTCTGTGTCCGGCGACACCGTCTGCCCCGAGATGGAAAGGCGACGGACAAATTTTTCAGACGAGCCGGACGAACGGACCAACGCGCTCTCGGCGCCATCAACCCGAAGTGTCTGTCCACGGCGGACCGTGATGGGCTCTCTGGAGCCCACTTGGGCCAGTCTGACCTGGACGGAACCTTGGAACACGGAGACGTCATGGTCACCATGCTCATCCACATCCAGACCAAACTCCGTTCCCAGATCGACGATCGTCGACTTGGGCGTATCAATCCGAAAGCCGGCGGCCGTGGGCGTAGTGATGTGGGCGACCAACCGGCCGATTTCCAAATGTCCACGATTGGAGTCGACTACCGTAAACTCGGCCGGACCTTCGACAATCGTCTCGGCCCCATCCTGAAACCGAATTTTGACCAAGCCCGAGTCGAGCAAAATGGTTTGCCCTGGCTGCAGATGGGCACCGTGAAAGACCGCAGCGCTACCTGGCTGCTCGCTCGCTGCATGATTGCCCAACACGCGAGCGACAAAGACCGGCCGCCCGCCGTGGCCAGCCTGCGGTGGTTGAGCAACCTGGTTACCAGCTTGTCGCCAAGGCGCTATCCAAACAGCCAACGTCGCCAAGAAGAAAAACGTCAGCGTTGCAACCGTCCCCCAAAACCGAATCGGGTGGTGACGCCACTCGATCGCTCGGGCCAGGACCGTGGAAAGGCT
>JANQPJ010000401.1 GCA_028289525.1 Pirellulales bacterium | reverse complement strand
GCGACAGCTCCCAAACATTTGTGTCGTAGAAGTCGAATTAGAAACCGGTCGCAAGCACCAAATCCGTGTCCAACTTGCCCATGCCGGCCATCCGATCCTCGGTGATCGCAAATATGGCAGTCGGCTTGTGTTTGACAAGGGAATCGCACTGCATGCTTATCGGCTAAAATTCCAGCATCCGGTGCGTCGCGAATCTCTCGATTTTACAGCACCGCTACCCGGTGCCTGGAAAGGAATTAACTATCAACCGTAAGACTTTTCTTGGCGCACCATTGCCAGAGTCGTAGATTGACGAGAGTGCATTTCAAAACCAATACAAGCACGAAGGACAAGCGAGTGAACTTGTGTATTTCTCGACCCTTGCTAGCCAACTTTTTGCACGAATGATCGCAACTTGACTCGCCAGTTTTGAAGTTGCGCTTTTTAGCCACGCAGTGGCAATCGTGAATCGTCCAGGTCGCGTGATCTTGACAGAATGATGTCAATTTATGCTGCTGATGCTCAGGAACTCCTGCCAGACATGGCTCCGCTTGTTGGTCAAATTGCGATCCGGAATTTCTACGAGAACTTACTAGAATCGTTCCCACGTTTTCACCACACATTTTCACCGGAGTCCGCAGTCGTCTTGGCGAGAAAAAACGGCCAACACACGACCCACCCGACCCATTCCACCCAAACCTCCAGCAGTTCCCTCCTCTCCCGCACAGTTCCACTTTGGTCAACCGGGCCTGCGAGCCGATACCAACAGTGGAACCCTACCCATTGGGTTTGTATCGCAGTGCGCACGCAAGGAGAGAACGTGCCGTGGAATATCGCAGGAAGCGTCTGCTGTTGCTGATCGTCTGGGGCTTGCTAGCATGTCCTTCAGGAGCCGCGCTGGCCGAAGAGCTTCGCCTGGGCGGGCCGATGATGGTTTTTCAACTGGTCGACGAAAAACAGCCGGAACCAGCGGTTGTTTCGACCTTGGCGATTACGCCCGGCGGGGGCAGCCTAGCTGCCGCTGGGGACGACCACATCATTCGTATTTGGAATCCACGCGACGGTGAGTTGCTCCGCCGATTGACCGGCCATCAAGATTGGGTGCGATGTTTAACCTACTCGCCTGATGGAACTCGGTTGGCCTCGGCCGGCAACGATCGTCAGGTGCGAATCTGGTCAGCCCAGACCGGCGAGTTGCTGAAGACCTTGCCGAAGCACCAGCAGGCGATTGCCAGAGTGGTCTATTCGCCAGACGGTTCGCTGCTGGTGACGGTTGGCTTCGAGTCGGAGATGCACCTTTATGACGGACACCAGGGACATTTGGTGCGGCGTCTGAGCTGTCCCTGCGTCGATAACCGCGCAGTCGCCTTCTCGCCCAACGGGACATTGCTCGCGGCGGCTGGCCGCAATGGGCGCTTGCGGATCTGGGACGTCAACTCAGGAACATCCCAACACGAAATTCCGGCCCATCGCCGGCGAATTCGGACACTCGCCTTTTCGCCTGATTCGCACCACTTGGCTTCGGCCGGCGACGATCGCCAAATCCACATTTGGGATGTTCAGTCAGGCGAGCTGGTCCAAACTCTGCTCGCTCGGTCGGCCAAAACGTTTGCGCTGACCTATGTCGATTCGAACTATCTGGTCTCCGGCGGAAGTGACAATCTGGTGCGACTGTGGAACCTTTCGCAGTCGACGGTCGAACACCGTCTCGACGGCCACACCGGTTCAATCGCCGCGTTGGCCTACGACTCGGAGTCTCGTCTTTTGGCCTCCGGCAGTTACGACACCACCATTCGCATTTGGAATTTACGTCGCGTGGGACGCGACGAAACAGCACGTCGCCCCTTTTCAACCCAAGATCGTTAAACGCGACGCGATCTTCGCCAGTTGAATTGGCAACACGTTCCACGCCAGTACAGGGAGGTACGCAGTGGGTCTCATCGCACGATTGACAAGCATCGCTCGCCGGCATCGCCAAGTGAAGGCCGTTGGTTCCGATTCCCAGCAGGCCAAGAGCCGCCGTGCCTGCCGGTTTGAAACGATGGAGCCTCGACGGCTGTTGGCCGCCGACTTGCACCTGGGATCGGTCTATTTTGAAGAAGCCACCGGCGACGACAGTGAAGCCGACGTCATCGAGGTTAGCTTCGAAGGGGGCGCCGCTGGCACGCAACTCGACCAGATCGTCATCGACGGCGATAAACTGAGCGATGGGCTGACCGCTGGCGATGTCTTTTTCGACATCGCAGCTGGCGGCCTGGGGGCGTTTGAACACGTCGGGCTCTCGATCATTGAGAACCAGGGCTTTGAAGTCACCGGAGTCTCGGTGGTCGACGGCGGCTCGCAGATCGTGTTCGACCTGTCGGGCTTCGATGCCGGCGAAAAGCTGGTCTTCTCAATTGACGTCGACGAAGCAACGTTTGTTAACCCAACCAGCGGCGAGGTCGATGCCACCTCGGTCGCCGAAGGCGGCGAGTTCCAACGCTCACGCATTACCGGACACTTCTCGGCAGCCGGCTACGAAGACGCCACGCTGGAGGCCACCTATTGGGATGCGTTTGACGACAATTTTGCCGAAGCCTCATTGGCCGCCGGCAGCGTTCTCCAATTGCCGAACGACCGGTTCGACCCGAACGACGACTTGACTGACCGGACGGCCGGCGCTGTAGTCCACGCGCCCCAAGTGCAACTGCCGATTACGATTGCCGGGACCGTGTTTGTCGACTCTGACCTCGACAACGTGCAAGATTCGAACGAGTCAGGCATTGCCAATGTCGAGTTGAGCCTGTGGCGGTTCGACGATGCCTTGGGCGCTTACGTGTCGACCGGCAAGACGACCACCACCGATCAAAACGGCGACTATCTATTCACCAACGGCGATGGCATTCCGCTGGAAGCGGGCCGATTCGAAGTGCGCGAAGCCCAACCGTCCGGCTATTTCAGCGTGGGAGCGGCCGCCGGGACCGTGGATGGCTTGACCGAAGGCGTGGTATTGAACCCCGACGTGATCAGCCAAATCGACCTGATTGGCGGCCAAGACAGCATCGACAACGATTTTGGTGAAGTGTTGCCAGCCAGCATCCGCGGTCAAGTCCACGCCGGCGTGGATGGCGATTGTGAAGTCGATCCTGGCGACATCTTGCTCGAAAACGTCCGGATCGACTTACTAGACGCCAGTGGGAATGTGCTTGATACAACGTTCACCGATGCCGAGGGCCGTTATGAGTTTACCAATCTACGGCCGGGAACCTATGGGATTCGCGAACAGCAACCCGATGGCTACTTCGACGGCCAGGAATCGATCGGCTCGGCCGGCGGCATTCTGAGCGCCAACGACACCATCACGTCGATCGTGCTCGGCTCAGGCGAGAATGCCGTAGAGTATAACTTCTGCGAACATGTCGGCACTAGCATCTCTGGGCACGTCTACCACGACCGCGATAACGACGGCCAACGCGACCCTGGAGAAGAAGGCATCGCGAACGTCGAACTGCAATTGGTCGATGGGACTGGCAACCCGTTGGGCCGCACCACGCGAACCGACGAAAACGGATTCTATGAATTCGACAATCTGGCTGCTGGAACCTACGGCGTCGTAGAAGTTCACCCCGTAGGCTGGATCGACGGCCTTGATACGCCAGGCACCCGTGGCGGCAGCGCCACCAACCCTGGCGACCGCATCGACGGCGCGATCCTAACGTTCGGCACGCGCGGTGAAGAGTACAATTTTGGCGAACTGCGTCCCAGCAGCATCCAGGGCCAAGTGCATGCCAGCACCGACGGTAACTGTGAAGTCGGGCCAAATGACATTCTGCTGGCCGGCGTCCGCATCGACCTGCTCGATGCCGCCGGGAACCAGATCGAGACCACCACGACCGACGCCAACGGGCGTTACCGGTTTGACGGTCTGGCGCCCGGGGTCTATCAGGTTCGGGAACAGCAGCCAAGTGCGTATCAAGATGGCGATGAACACGTCGGCTCGGCCGGTGGACGCCTGAACGGCAACGATCTGATCTCCGACATCGAGCTGACTTCCGGCACCGACGCCGTGGAGTACAACTTTTGCGAGCACGTTCAGGTAGAGCTTTCTGGTTTCGTTTACCACGATCGAGACAATGACGGCCAGCGCGAGCCAGGCGAAGAAGGCATTGCCAATGTCGAGCTACAATTGGTCGATGGCAATGGCAATTCGCTCGGTCGCACCACTCGCACCGACGAGAACGGGTTCTATGAGTTCACCAATCTCACGCCAGGCACCTATGGCGTCGTAGAAGTCCATCCCGAGGGCTGGCTCGACGGACTCGACACGCCAGGCAACCGGGGTGGCGTGGCTACCAACCCTGGCGACCGCATTGACGGGATCGTACTGGCCAACGGAGCCAACGGCATTGAGTACAACTTTGGGGAACTACTAGCCAGCAGCATTGAAGGCCAAGTCCACGCCGGCACCGACGGCAATTGTGAAGTCGGGCCCAATGACATTCTGTTGGCCGGTGTCCGCATCGACCTGCTCGATGCCGCAGGAAACCAAATCGACACAACGACGACCGACGCCAACGGGCGTTACCGGTTTGACGGCCTGACGCCCGGGGTCTATCAGGTTCGGGAACAGCAGCCAAGTGCGTATCAAGATGGCGATGAACACGTCGGCTCGGCTGGCGGACGCCTGAACGGCAACGATCTGATCTCCGACATCGAGTTGACTTCTGGCACCGACGCCGTGGAGTACAACTTTTGCGAGCACGTTCAGGTAGAGCTTTCTGGTTTCGTTTACCACGATCGAGACAATGACGGCCAGCGTGAGCCAGGCGAAGAAGGCATTGCCAACGTGCGGCTCGAACTGCTTGACGCCGACGGAACGCCACTTGGCGTCACGACCACGACCGACGAAAACGGTTTTTATGAGTTCACGAACCTCGACCAAGGCGTCTATGGAGTGGTCGAGTTCCAGCCCGACGGCTGGCTCGACGGGCTCGACACACCTGGCAACCAAGGCGGCACGGCCAACAATCCTGGCGACCGGTTGCTGGGTGCCGATTTGCGAAATGGCCAGAGCGGCCAGGAATACAATTTCGGGGAGCTGCTCCCGGCCAGCATTCAAGGCATTGTTCACGCCGATCCCAACCAGGACTGCCAGATCGATCCTGGTGAAGAGCTGCTGGCCGGCGTGACGGTCGAGTTGCTTGATGCCTCGGGAACCGTGATCGCGACCACCACGACCAACGATGCCGGCTCCTACCAGTTCACCGGCCTGCGGCCTGGGGTCTACATGGTTCGAGAAATTCAACCGGCCGACTATTTCCACGGCAGCCAACGCGTTGGCTCTGGGTCGGGAACGGTGGCCGGAGCAGACCTACTGGCGGAGATTGCACTCGCTTCGGACGTTCACCTGGTGAATTACAACTTCTGTGAAATCCCGGCTGGAAGCATTGCCGGCCACGTTTTCCAAGATGGCGACGCGATCGAGACCGAAGATGGCGAGGTGCCGGACGATTTGTCGACGTTGCGTGACGGTCGCCGCACGTCGGACGATACTCCGCTGGCAGACGTGGTGCTCGAATTGCGACACGGCGTCACAGGCGAAGCGATCCTAGCCAGTCAAGCGCTGCCTGGCACGTATGCCGATGGACCGATTCGCACGACCACGAACGCCGATGGTTTCTATGAATTCACCGGCCTGCGGCCAGGTATCTATGCGGTCTTCCAAATCCAGCCCGACACCCACTTCGATAGCATCGACAGCGAAGGCACCACCGGCGGCATTCCCATCAACCCGAGCGACTCGGTGAATCCGTTTGTTCTGAGCCAGTTATCGGTGAATCCAGCGGACGACGCGATCTTGCGAATTCCATTGGCTGCCGGTCAGCAGTCGTTGGAAAACAATTTTAGCGAAGTCTTGGTGGTCACATCGCCGATCGACATCCTGCAGCCGGAAATCAACGTGCTGCCTCCTCCGCCACCGGTGACGCCCTTGCTTGCCCCGCTGATCGTTCAGGCTCCGACGCCGGTCGATCCGCCAATCCCAGCCCCACGATTCCTGCCAGGCGGCTCGAGTCGCGCACTCGGCTACACCTGGCACCTGAGCGTGGTCGACGCTGGCTACCCTCGCGCGTTCAGCACCAGCGACGCCCTAGCGCAATTGACCGGCACTCGATTCGACCTGATTGCCTGGAAGGGCCAAGACATGAGCCAAGCGTCCTGGACGCTCCGGCAGACTGAAGAAGAATTTCACCTCGCTTCTCAGTTCGGCACGCCTGATGCGATCCCCGTGGTCGGCGACTTCAATGGCGATGGGATCAGCGACGTCGGCGTCTACATTCATGGCGAATGGTTCATCGACATCAATGGCAACGGTCGTTGGGAAGAGGGCGACCTGTGGGCTAAATTGGGCCACGAAGGCGATCAGCCGGTCACCGGAGACTGGGACGGCGATGGCAAAACCGACATTGGCATCTTCGGCCCAGCCTGGCCTGGCGACCCTCAGGCAGTCGCCAACGAACCCGGCTTGCCCGATCCCGAAAACCAGCGCACGCGGCCCTGGAAATCGGTGATGCCTGGCAAGTGGAAAAACGTTCCGCCTTCGACCCAAGAGGCCGCCGTTGGCACTCGGGCAATGAAGCTTACCTCGCAAGGTCGGGTTCGGACCGATGTGATCGACCATGTGTTCCACTATGGCGTTGCCGGCGATCGAGCAGTAGCCGGCGACTGGAATGGCGATGGCATCACCACGATCGGCATCTTCCGAGACGGCGCATGGCGTCTCGATGTCGATGGCGACGGCCAATGGACATCGCAAGATGCAGCCTTGGCGTTTGGGCAAGCCGGCGATCTGCCGGTTGTCGGCGATTGGGACGGCGATGGGGTCGACGAAGTCGGCGTCTTTCGGGCTGGCACCTGGCTCATCGACAGCAACGGCGACCGCCAACTGGACGCCCGCGACCAGGTGTTCGAACTGGGGACGGCAGGCGATCTGCCGGTCGTAGGCGATTTTGACGGAGACGGAGCCGACGAAGCCAGCTTGTATCATCCCGATGGCACTCACCATCGTAAGGCGAGTTAGCCGGTCGTCGGTTTCAGGCCACGGAAACGACGGTTCCGCCAAACACTTGCTGGGGACCGTCCGCAGTTTCCAAAACCAAGGCCCCCACGTCGTCGATTCCCAGGCAATGTCCACCGGTCTGGCGGTCGCCCTGGGCGACGGTGACCTGACGACCGCGCAACAGGCAAAGCGACCGCCAAGCCGTGCTCAGCCGGGCATCGCCCTGAGCCAGTTGCTGGAAGCGCTGCTCCATCTCACTCAACAGTTCGCTCAACACCTCGGTTAAGTCGTGTTGACAGCCTGACAAATCGGCCAAAGAAGTTCCAATGGCTTGCAGCTCTGGAGGAGCCTGGTCAAACGCATTGTTGACATTCACGCCGACGCCCACCACCAACCGCCGGCGGCCCATCGTCTCGGCATTCGGAATCTCAGCCAGAATCCCTGCGACCTTGCGACCATCGGCATGCACATCGTTTGGCCATTTGACGCCCCAACAAGCTTGCTCGGCACGCGACTCCAAAGCCGCACAAATTGCCACTGCCGTGGCTAATGAGATTTGAGGCCACCGATCGGCTTCGAGCCCCAGCTGTTCGGCGTCTAACACGACCGAAAATGTCAACCCACCCGAGACCGACCACCAACGATTACTCCCCCGCCCCCGACCAGCAACCTGCCGTTCGGCCACGACCAGGGCAGGTGTTGCTAAGCGAACATCGCCAGCCAGCCGGATCGCTTCATCATTGGTCGAGCTAGTCTGCTCAAGATAGGTCAGGTGTGCCAGAAACGGTAGCTCCGCCAGTCGGTCTTGGTCGAGCGCCATCAGGTTAGTTCCCCACAGCCCAATTGTGCCAATCAGACACACCTTGTCTGGTTCAAGAAAAATTTAGGCCGATTCGGCCAACCATTCCACCAGAATTACTGATTCCAGGTTCACAATGCGTAATAGATATCGTGGATCTGAATGAAATTTGCAAGAGCGAGCCAGGGCACCTCGACAGCAGCCCACGGAGTCGATACCTTGGGCCCTTTGGCGCAAAGCTGCTTTTGCTTCGCGGCATCTAAGTCTCGCCAGAAGGATAGAACGTGCAAGAATTTCAATTTAGCGTGCAAAACATTGTTGACCACAACGGGGTTGGCATCGCCATCACCGGAATGTCAATTGTTTTTGTTGCCTTGACGATGATCGCGATGTTCATCGCAGCGCTGCCCAAAATACTCGCCGTGGTGGAAAAGTTCCTCCCGCCCGAGTCGGAGTCCCACCACCATTCTGCCCAAGCTCCCCAAGCAGCCCCGGTCGCTGATGACAACGAGATGATCGCCGCTCTGGGGTACGCTTTACATCTAGAAACGCAAGGTCGCTAGAGCGAGCCACGCTTTACCGTAGCGGACGCAACCTAGTTTTTGCCGAGATTTCCCGACGAAACATGACTACGAATTATCCGAAATTGCTCTAGTTGGGGAAAACTGACACATGGAGATCCTGGAAAAGTTCCTCGCGACCACGGCGTTCGCCAACATGCACTGGGGCAACGCCATTATGATCCTGATTGGGATCATTTTTATCTCGCTGGCGATCATCAAAGATTATGAACCGTTGTTGCTGCTGCCGATCGGGATGGGAGCAATTGTCGGCAATATTCCCACCATCGCCGACATGGCGCTTAGCGTCTATGACGAAGGCGGAATGATCTTCAACGATGGCGTGATTACCTATCGCCCTGGAAGTGTCTTGAGCTACATCTACTACGGGGTGAGCCAGGGCATTTTTCCGCCGTTGATTTTCTTAGGCATCGGGGCGATGACCGATTTTTCGACGATGTTGTCGAACCCGAAGCTCGTTCTGCTTGGCGCCGCGGCCCAAGTAGGCATCTTCCTGACGTTGATTGGTGCTTTGTACCTTGGTTTCACGCCCGCCGAGTCTGGGGCAATTGGCATCATCGGCGGCGCCGACGGTCCGACGGCCATTTTCCTCGCTTCCCGCTTGGCCCCCGATCTGTTGGGGGCGATTGCGATTGCCGCTTATTCCTACATGGCGTTGGTTCCAGTGATTCAGCCGCCGATTATGCGTCTGCTTACCACGCGTGAAGAACGTTTGATCCGCATGAAGGCGCCGCGACACGTTTCCAAACGCGAACGAATCATTTTCCCGATCGCCGCGTTTTTGATTTGCGCCATGATCGCCCCCGGCTCGATTGTGTTGATCGGGATGCTGTTTTTCGGCAACCTGATGAAAGAAAGCATGGTCACCGACCGGCTGGCCGCCACGGCGCG
>JANQPJ010000400.1 GCA_028289525.1 Pirellulales bacterium | reverse complement strand
TAGATATCTGACCATGCTAGCAGCTGCTGGAGGATCAACCATACCAGTGTGTAAGATGAAGCTAGCCAAGTCGCCGCCGGAAACCGTGATCTCATAGGTCGTTGCCGACGTCGAGTTGACACTGGCGACCGTGGCCGTCGTGGCTCCGCTGACCGTAAAATCGCCGGTGCTCACATTTTGCACGCCTTCGTTAAACGTGGCCAGAAAGACGAGCGTATCGGCAGCGGTCGGGGTGCCTGTGGGATTGCTACGCGTGAACGACTCGAGCACCGGAGCATTGTCGACCATGTACGTTTGGTCGGTCGCCGGCTCGCCGGCCGGCAGCGCGTTGCCGGCCAGGTCGGTGATGTCTTGACCGCCGGCCAAATTCAGTCCGACCGTACCGTTGAAGCCGGCTAGATCACCGCCAGAGACGGTAATCTCATACGTGCTCGCCGAGGTCATCGTGACGCCAGTCACTGTTGCGGTCGTGGCTCCGTTGACCGTGAAGTCCGCGGTGCTCACGTTCTGAACATCTTCGTTGAACGTGGCCAAAAAGACGAGCGTGTCGGCGGCCGTGGGACTGCTGGCCGGATTGCTGAGAGCAAAGCTATTGAGCACGGGGGGATCAGGGTCAGGGCACGTCGTTTCCCACCAGGTAATCTCATCGGCACCGCCTGAGGTCGTCAAAAAGTCGATGTCGCCGTCTCCGTCAAACTCGACGGCAAACAGACCATGGGCGTTGTTATAGCTGGTCGTAATCTGCTGGGCGGTGAAGTTCTCGCTGCCGTCGTTCTCAAACCAAAACAGGGCTTGCGTGCCTCCTTGCCCGGTGGCCAGCACGTCCAGGTCGCCGTCGTCATCCAAGTCGGCCGCCACGACACTGATGGGAACCGAGAAATCGCCTTTAATCGTGTGCTTGGTGAAGGTACCCGGAGTGTCATTATTATTTTCCCACCAAGTGACATCCGACGCACCAATCGAGGTGCCCAGCACGTCGACATCTCCGTCGCCATCGAGATCGGCCACGGCCAGGCCGTGCGCATTGTCATAGTCGCCATCAATCGTATGCTCGGTGAAATTTTCCGAGCCATCGTTCTCCCACCAAGTGACGTCGTCTGCGCCGGCCGCCACGCCCAACACGTCGATGTCGGAATCGCCATCGACGTCGACCGCGGTAACATGCCGCGCGAACTCAAAATTGCCGTCGATCGTGTGCTTGGTAAAACCTTCCGAGCCGTCGTTCTCCCACCAGGCGATTTCGTCTGACTCCGAGGCAGCGCCGAGCACATCCCGGTCTCCATCCCCATCCAAGTCGATGACAAACACGCCATAAGCGCCGTTGAAATCTCCATCAATCGTATGCTCAGTGAAGTTTTCGCTGCCGTCGTTCTCCCACCAGGTGATGTCGTTCCCCAAAGTGGCTGCGCCCAGGATGTCGATGTCGCCATCTTGGTCTAGGTCGTTGGCGATGACGGTTCGCGGTTCGTCAAAATCGCCGTCGATCGTTCGCTTGGTGAAATTCTGCGATCCGTCGTTTTCCCACCAGGCGATTTCGTCATCCCAAAAGCTGGCGGCCAAGACGTCCATGTCGGAATCGCCGTCGATGTCGATCGAACTAATGCTGCGCGCCCCGTCGAAGTTGGTGGCGATGCTATGCTCGGTAAAGTCTGGCGAAGCGCAAGTTAAGACTAACCGCGGCTCCAAGGGCTCAACCTGCAAAGTCCCTGACAGTTGTCTCCGCTTGCGAGATGCCCCGCGTCCGCTGCGCGGACGCACCCGTTTCCCGAACATCGCAGACATATTTATTCCCCCCTATCCTCAGCGTCCGCGCGTAAGAACTTCTCCACGCCAGAGCTGCGCGCAACAAGTCCTCGATTTCACCTAGAAGTGCTAGCCGATCATTGTAGACATTTCCACATCCCCTCGCAGCACTTCCTGCAACTTTTTTCCAAATTCCAATAACCCTCCCTGCAGGGGGCTAGCAGAGCAAGCCAAGGATGTGATGGTCCTTTCACGGCGGCTCACTTTCAGCCGAAAATGAGCGTCAGAGATCTTTCCTCGTGGTCGAGATATCAATGAAAAGAGTCGGTTTTTCGGCAAACGCGACCTATATTTGCAACAGAAGCCAACGCTGCCGACCGCCGAACCGGGGAATCGTCAACATGTCGTTGTGGAGTCCGCACAAACAACCGAGACGACCGTCTCGCGCTCGGGTTGCCAAGCAACGTCAGGCGGGAACCGCCCTCATCGTGGTGCTGATGATTTTGGCAACCGCCTTGGCCTCTTCGTACGCGGTGATGCGCAACCAATCGACCCAACTCGTGATCCAGGAAAACGCCAACCATCGCGGTCGGGCTCGCGATGCTTCGTTGGCCGGGTTGGCCTTCGGGCTCCGCAAAATGCACCAAAACGATTGGGCGGGAGTGAATACTTCGTTGCCTGGGAATGTCGGGCAAGGCGACCGGTTCGAGGTTCGCTACTACCCAGGCATCACCGCTGCCGACGGAACCCCGGTGCTGCCAGCGTCTGACGATCTGGAAGCTCAGGCTGTGTGGCCGTTTTGCGTAACTCTGGTCTCCACCGGAGTTTCTCCCGGCACAGCGACTGCCATGCACCGCACTCGGGCTGTGGTGAAGCTGGTGCCACGCCAATTAGCTGCCGAGCCGACTTCCTGGAGCGAGGTCATCGCATACACGCTGCAACAATTTTCCGCAGGCGATGGCGACATTTCTGTGCCAATCCAGATCAACGGCCCGGTTCGCCTGCGCAGCCAACTCTACTTGGGCTATCCCAAACCAGACAGCAGCCATGGCTACGACTGGAGTACCGTAACCCGACACCGATACCTGAGTGACCTAAACGCGATGCGGCTGGCCGGCGCAGGCGACTTGCGGCCCTTCACCGGACCGCTTACCTTGCCGCGAGTCTTTCAGGATGCTGCGGAAACGGCTCTGCTCGAAACCAGGCTAGGCCTCACGGTCAACGATGGCTCATCCCTGGCTTTGAGCGACTGGTCGTATCCTGGCGAAATCTCATCTTACCGGCTCTATCCCGGGGGAAAACTCTACCAAGTGCCCCATTGCAGCAGTTCGTTAACGGCCAGCACTGTCCTGGAACCCGATCCGCAAACCAACCCGGCCGGTGTTTTCTACTGTAGCTCCGATGTCACCGTTGGCGACAACGTATCGCTGCGCGGCATGCTCGTCGGCAACGGCAGCATCCGTCTAACCGGTCAAGGGGTCCGTTTGCAGCCGCTCGACTTGCCGCCGTTGGCCGACACCACCGAACCAGTTCAACTCCCCACTCTGTTAGCACGAAACGACCTGAAGGTGTTTTCTTCGTACCAAGGCGAATCCGACGGGATGGTGGCCGTTTGGGACGATTTGGAGATCCAACGAGGCTCGTATTCAACCTCATTTCATCACCAAGGCCAGGTGATTGCCAACGACTTGCAAATGTATGAGCGATCAGCCGACCCGAACTGGGATTTGAGCCTGGCCGACTGGGATGCGTTGTACCAAGAGTTTTTAGCCCAACTGGCAACCGCAACGTCCATCGAGCATTTCCCGGCTTTCTTGCTCAGCCGAGGCTACAACCCAGTTCCCCGCATCTCGCTCAATCCCCCGGCGAGCCCCGCCCGCACCCACTGGCTTCGCAACGGCCAGGCCATCTATGTTGCCCAGCCGAGCGATGAAGGCTTGGTTTGGGAGTTGCTCCAGTGGCACGACGAAACGTAGCAGACCGGGGGGCGACTACGTCCACCGCAGCCCAGCGTTGCCCAACGTTGCCAAAACACCTCACCCCCCAGTTGTCAGTTGCCTTGGGACAACATCCGTCGCGGCTGTCAGAGACTAGCCATCACGGCCAAAAAACCGCGTAAACCTTTTTCTAGAAAGGATTTGCGGCGAGAACATCTATTCCAGCCCATCGGTTTGGCATTCGATCTGCTTCTTCCTGGAAGCGTCCCAGGTCGTCCATCGGGCGACGTACCCAGCAATGCCAGCCGAGAGGAACCGCGCCGTGTCTTGCACCCAGGAATCGCAATCGCAGAACAACGGAACCCCACGCTCCGTCGCGCCCCAGAGCGCTAAGAAGCCAACCTCGAACCGTGTGGCTTCGGACCAAGTCGATTGGACGCACGATGCCGACGAAGCGACCGAACTTGACGGGATTGATTTCAGCGACCAGGAAGCAACTGGCTCGGCTTCGAACATCGACGACCCGGTGCGGATGTATTTGATGCAGATGGGCGAGATTTCTCTGCTGGATCGTGACGAAGAAATTGCAGCCGCGAAAGAGATCGAGCGTACCCGAATCTTGTATCGTCATGCGATGCTGTCGAATGATTACATGCTGCAAGGCGCTCTGGATCTGTTGGCCAAGGTGCTCAGCGGCAAGCTTCGGCTCGATCGGACGATTGAAATTTCGGTGTCTAACACGGCCGAGAAGAAACGTGTGCTCAAACGCCTGGAACCCAACCTGGAAACGGCCAAACGGCTGTTGCGCGAAAATCATGGTCTCTATCAAGTCGCGATTAGCCGAAGCACGCCGATGGCAACGCGTCGTGCTGCCTGGCGACGGCTGGTCCGTCAACGCAACAAAGTGGTGCGTTTGGTGGAAGAGCTCAACTTGCGGACCCAACGCCTGCAACCGTTGTTGGTTCAGTTGAGCGAAATTAGTACTCGCATGACGACCATCAAACAACAGTTGGAGACCGCTCAGGAACAAGAGATTCCGATGCGAACCGAGGAATTGCAGGCGGAATTGCATTACTTGATGAAGGTGACGCTGGAAAGTCCCGCGACGCTGGCTCGTACGATTTGTCGTACCCAAGAATATCGCGAGGCCTACGACTTGGCCAAGCGTCGTCTGTCCGCAGGCAACCTGCGGCTGGTGGTTTCGATCGCCAAGCGTTATCGCAACCGTGGGCTGAGCTTCTTGGATTTGATCCAGGAAGGGAACACTGGTTTGATGCGAGCGGTCGACAAGTTTGAACATGCCCGCGGCTATAAATTTTCGACCTATGCCACTTGGTGGATTCGGCAAGCGATCACGCGAGCGATCGCCGACCAGAGCCGGACCATCCGGTTGCCGGTTCACATGATCGACACGATGTCGAAAATCCGCGCCGTGACGGCCGATTTTGTTCAGGAGTTTGGCCGCGAGCCAAGCGCCGAGGAGACCGCCGCTCAGGCAAAGCTACCGTTGGAAGATACGCGTTGCATCATGAAGATGATCCGACAGCCGTTGTCGCTCGACCAACCGGTGGGCGATCATGACGACAGCTATTTCGGCGAATTTTTGGAAGATCACCGCGATGACGATCCGTTGTACGAAACGCACCAGGAAAGCTTGAAGGAACGTTTAGCCGAGGTGATGAGCCACCTGAGCTATCGCGAGCGGGAGATCCTCCGGCTGCGGTTCGGCTTGGCCGATGGATATGCCTACACGCTGGAAGAGGTCGGCAAAATCTTCTCGGTCACACGAGAGCGTGTGCGGCAGATCGAATCGAAGGCGGTGCGTAAACTGCAACAGCCGTATCGGTGTCGTCCGTTGGTCAGCTTCTTGGATGGGGTCGAGTTGCCGCCAATTGAAACGGCCTAAAGAGTAAGTTGCTTTTTACCATCGCGGGCTTACGCTAGATCTGCTCTAAGCACAAGACGGCGATTGTCCGACGACGCGCCTGGTCGCGCGGCCGGTAGATCTGTCACTGAATCGTTTTCGGGCCGTGGACGTTTTGGCGGTGTTGGAAAGTGGAAGAAAAGTTATACCCGCGAATCGACACGAATCTAAGTAAAACATTTCACAGCCATTCGCGCCCCAATCGTATCTTCAGAACAACCCCGGCTGTACGAAAAACAGCCTTGGACGGAACACGAGTGGTTGCTCGAGCTAGGATGACTTTGCAGTCGTCCTGACCTACTCGGCCAAACCGTAGCCAGCCGGCTCTAGGGTGAGTACGATAGAAGCATGCAACCGCCTCAGGTCATCTCGGTCAACATCGGCTCGCCCCAGCCAATCGTACTGCCTTGGGAAACGGTTCTTAGCGGAATTTTCAAACAACCGGTCGACAGACCGGTGCGCTTTGGGCGAACGGGGCTCACCGGCGACGCCACGGTCGACTTGCGCAACCATGGCGGCCGCGACAAGGCTGTGAACGTCTACCCGAGCGAACACTTCGCCTATTGGCACGAAACGACCGGTCTCCAGATGAGTGCCGGCGCGTTCGGCGAAAACCTGACCACCGTAGGTCTCGACGAAACCACCATTTGGATCGGCGACCGCTGGCGGATTGGAGCCGTTTTAGCCCAGGTGACCCAGCCACGCCAACCGTGTCAAAAACTGTCTGCCCGGCATCGGCGTCCTGAGTTGGTGAAAGAGGTCTACCAGTCAGGCAAGACCGGGTTTTATTTGCGGTGCCTGGAACCGGGGCCTGTCTGCGTCGGGGACACCTGGCATCTGGAAGATCGGGTTGAAAGCTCGGTCACCGTGCTGGAAGCATTGCGTATTCGCGATGGCGAGCGCGATCAAGCGGCCGTCGAGCGTTTGCTCACCGTCGAAGGGCTCTCCGAAGCTTGGCAAGCCGAACTAACTCGAATCAGTCTAAATCGACCATGAGTCACGTCGAAGAAATCAACGATTTCCAGGCCCTCGACGCTCGACGTCTAGTGGCCAGTCTGTTGGTCGCTCAAACTCCACGGCCGGTGTTTGCCCACACGCTTGATTGGTTGTGCGCTACCGTTCAACAACCGTCGGTCCAAGCTCGGATGTTGATTGTTCATTCCGGTGGGCGTCCGATCGGCTTGCTTCCGCTGTGCGTTCGGAAAGAGAGCGCCGCGCCAGGCTCTCCTCGCGTGTTGCGCTACGCTTGGGACCAACTGTCTGGCCCGTTGGGGCCGTGTGCCAGCGCCACGCTGCTGGCTGGCCTGCGGCACATTGAACAGACGCCAGCCGATTGGGATGCGATTTGTTTGCCATCGGCGTTCGCTGAAAACCACTCACGTTGCGCTACCCGATCGGCCATGGAGCAAGTGGGCTTCGTGCCTGAATGCATCTCTGGCCCGGCTCGTTCGACCCTCGAATTGCCTGAGACACGAGCCGGCCTGCTCGATCGCCAAGGACAGGTCTGGCACCGTATGCAATTGCGACACCAGCACCGTTTGCGGCTTTCAGGCACGGTCGGCTGGTCACGGGTTCGCGATGTCGACCAGGACGATCTTCAAGCTGAATCGTTCGACCAACGTTTGCCGGCCGGTTCGCTGCTTCAGACGTGTCACTACGCGGCGGTGCAGAGCGGGACGCTCGACGTGTGCGAGCTTACGATCGACGGTCAAACGGCCGCCTGGGCCTACAACTATCTGGCTGATCGGCAAGTTTTCACCATGGCCTGGGGAGTCTGTCCGGCCATGGCCCATCTACCCTGTAGCCAAGTGCTGCTCTGGCACATGCTGGTCGACGGCATCGAGCGTGGAGATCGGTTCTACGATTTGGGCAGCTTGGGGGCTGAAGCCGAGGGCTGGGGAATCCGTCCATCGACGACCGAGATGTTTCGGCATGTGCGTCGACCTAGACGCTCAGCGATGGCTTGGCTCCGGCGACGCCGGCAACCAGTAGTAGCGGCCAGTGGCCGCTCGCGAAATCGGCGGTTCGAAAACTTTTCTTGAAGTGCAACGGTCGCTTACTCGTCTTGCAGCACGACGTCTTCGTTGGCTGCTTTCAGCGCGGCCGCTTCACGAGCCAGCTTGAATTCAGGCCCTGGCGCGAAGTATTGCACGTCGTCCGACAAGTAGTAAGGGCTCGGCAGTGTTTGTCCGCCGACGTCGATCTGGCACCCGGTGGTCGCCAGCAACCCTAGCAGGCTGAACGAAATCACGATCCACGACCTGCCGGCCGGTTTGCGAGAACGGAAAGCAAAGGACATGGCTCACCTGTGGGGCATGCAACACGAGACGCGAAAAAACTACTACAATCGTTATCGTCGGCCTGATCGTTAAACTTTGACTCGATTTCCGCTGGATCCCCAATTCCCAGCCGCCAGCACCGCTGTCATTCCGCCTGTCAGGCGACAGAATCCTTGGTAAATGGGCAGGATGACTGCAAAGTTGTCGGTTTTGAAAATCAGCGACCGATGGTCGCTCACGAAACACAAAAATCTAGCCGTTTCGCGAGCGGCCACCGGCCGCTGTTCTTTCTCGAGCATGATTTTGCAATCCTCCTACCAAACGGACGAAATATTTCAGCCAATCCCAGGCGAGTGACTAGAATAGATGGTTGAACCTTTGTGGGAACTTGAGAACAGGCAGATGGCGGATAACCCATTTCACCCAATCGTCTTCCGGCCGATCGGTCTGCTGGCGATCTTGGCAACACTTGGCATGCTGGCTTGTCCTGCGCCGGCCGTGGCCCAACGAGAATCTGGCGCTCGGTCGGTGCCGGCGCCCTCTTACTATCTGGCCCTTGCCGAGCTGCACAACGGCGACATTGGTCGTGCCTTGGACGGTTTTCGCGACGAGAGCCGGGGCGCGATCAAGACGAGCCAAAGTCGCTGGCTCGATTCGATTTGCTATCACGCCATGATTGGCGAATGCTACTTTACGATGGGCCAATACGCGGAAGCGTTGGAAAACTACGATGCGGCCCTACGGCTCTATCTTTCTTTCTCGGACTGGATGATTCGCACCAAGTTTCCGCCTCGTCTGAGTGCGGACGCCTCGCGTGCCCGTTTGCAAATTCCTTGGCAAAAACCGGCCCGCAAGTTCCGGCTCGGTCTGGTCCCCCGAACAGTCTCTATCTCGCAAGGAAGTTTAACGATCCGGCAAGGCGGAATTTTTCAGCAAGCCGTGCTGTTTCCGATCGATGGCACCGAAATCGTTCGTTGCACGGTGCTTTCACTGCGACGCCGGCGGCAAATCTTGGGGCCGCTGGCCAAACACGACCCGTTGACCGGCCGGCTGATCGCCATCCTGGCTCGTCGACCTACGAAGCCGAATCATTGGGTCGAAAGCTGGATCGATTTGAAGCTTGGCCTGGCCTATGCGGCTGGCGACCAGATGGCCCGAGCCCAACAGCATCTAAAACGGGCGATCGTGGCGGCTGGCGAATTTGACCATCCACTCACCTGTGTGGCCTTGGTCGAGTTGGCGCGACTGGCGTTGGAAAGCGACAATCTGCCCGACGTGATGCGTTATACCATTGCCGCTTCGCATGCGGCCGTCTACTACGAAAACCCGACCGTGCTGGAAGAAGCGTTCGTCCTAGGCACTCAGGCTCACATCATGTCGAATGGGCAAGGGACGTTTGCTCCCTTGTCTGGTGCAGCCCGTTGGGCGCGTGGCCGGCGCGTACGCAAGCTTCGTGTCCGGCTGGTCGCCCTGCAAGCGGAAAACCTAGCCTATCTGCGCCAGCCGGCCCCAGCGTTGACCGCCCTGGGCGAGGCCAAAGGGCTCATTGGCCGGCGTGATTTGGGCCGGGGAACGCTTGGCGCTCGGCTGGCCTACCTGACGGCGCTGATCGCTAGCCAAAAACAACCGCCTCAGGCAGTGAGCGAGCCGTTGGCCCGAGCGCTCGATTTTCAGCGGCGCGGCTCGTTGGCATTGTTCCGGATTGGCCGGGCAAACGCGCTTTACCAATCGCAAACGGTCACCGCACGCGTGGCCGTCGCGATGTATCAAAACCTGCTCGGCGACCCTCAGGCAGCCGACTGGTCGGCCGACCCGTTGGAAGCGCTCTCGCGACTAACGATTCCTCACTTGCAGGCTTACAACCTGTGGTTCCAAGCAGCCCTGGAACGAAAGGAAATCCACACCGCGATCAAGGTGGCCGATTTGGCCCGCCGGCATCGCTTCCTCAGTTCGTTGCCGTTGGGCGGCCGAACGCTGTCCTTGCGTTGGATTCTCGGAGCCCCCGTCGCCGGGCTGCCTGAGGCGGCCGCCATCGCACGGCAAGACATTTTGGCCCGCTACCCAGAACTCGACCAACTGGGCCGTCAGGTGCGGTCGGCCCAAGCAGCCCTGGCCAAATTGCCCATCACGCCTGCCGACCACCCCACGTTCGACCAACAGACCGCGTTGTGCCAGCAAATCGCCCTGGCTAGTGAGTCTCAGGAAAAGCTGCTCACGTCGCTTGCCCTCAGCCGTCAAGGGACGGAACTCGTTTTTCCACCGGTATTCGAGCAACAGCGTTGGGAATCTCGTCTGCCGGCCGACACAGCCGTTTGGTCGTTCTACCACGACGGCGCTAAAATGCACGCTTTCTTGGCCGCCGACGGCCAGTATGCTCATTGGACGATCGGTTCGACCAAGGTGCTGCGCAAAGGCATCATTCAACTACTACGTGAGTTAGGCAACTACGATGCCAATCGCGAACTGTCGTTGGCCGACATCACGTCGAACCAATGGCGCAGCACGGCCGCCAAATTGGTGAAGTACCTTCTGCAAGGCTCGAAGGTCGATTTGGCCGAAGGAATTACCGAGCTGGTCATCGTGCCTGATGGCGAGTTGTGGTATGTGCCATTCGCTGCGTTGCCGATTTCCACGGCCCACGACCAACCGCTGTTGATCAACCACCTGCGGCTTCGGTACGCGCCGCTCGTCTCGCTGGCGACTTCTGGTGACAAGCAGCCGCGCGCCACTCAAGCGACCGGGGTCGTGACCGGCCGGCTGTTCCCTCGCGATTCTGACGGGCCAGCCCTGCTTGCCCTCGAGGATCTTCGGGCGGCCGTGCCCGATGCGGTCGGCCTAACCAGCCCGCTCCCTGGCCCGGCGACCGTTTACCGCACGCGTCTACGGCGGCTAGTAGTATACGACGATCTAACGGTCGCTGCTGACCAGCCCTATGCCTGGCGTCCGTTGGTGGTAGAACATTCGAAACGGTCGGAAACCTTGGCCGACTGGTTCACCTTGCCTTGGGGCAACCCGAGCCAAGTGGTGCTACCAGGCTTTCACACCTTGGCCGAACACGCCATGAAACAGAAGCCTGCTACCCGACCAGGGGACGATCTGTTTTTGGGGATCTGCGGCCTGATGGCTGGCGGCACGCGTACGGTGCTGATCAGCCGTTGGAGGACCGGTGGACAATCGGCGTTCGACCTTTCGCGCGAATTCGTCCAGGAACTCCCTCATCTCGAACCGGCCGATGCTTGGCAGCGGAGTGTCCAATTGGGGCTCGAACGGACCGTCGACTGGGAACGCGAGCCGAGAATAAAACGGTTCGACGCCGAAACTCCTCCTCACGCAACGCACCCCTTTTTCTGGGCCGGATATCTGTTGATCGACTCTGGCCCGTCAAGTGGCCCTGCCCCGCCAGCAGTCACGGCTCCCCCGGCGGCTGGCCAGGTTCAATGATTCCTGCCCCCCGGCTCGGGTGCGCCCGAGGAGCACACCTGCGACGCAGGTCGTCGCGCTCTTCGGTTTCGAAGTTTCACTTTGGTCGCGTTGGCCTGGAAGAAAACGCAGGCCTATCAGTATCCAGTGCGCGGCACGCCACTTGCTCTTGATCTTGTTGGTGTCGTGCTGGTAAATCTGTTCCCCGGCTTGGCATCCGTCATCTTCAGGCTCGGCGAGCCTGAAGTGCGCGCCTTCCTCTGTTGAACATCCCTGGCCCCCGTAGTTTTCCTACCGAAGGATAGAAGAGCACGATGTCGGACGCGATTGATCTGAAACCGCTTGGAATTGATGTCGAAGAAATTGTCCGCAACGCCCCCCCGGCCCGGCTTTACGAATATGCGATCCGGCAAGGCTCGGCTTGCATCACCGCCCAAGGCGCGTTGGCCACGAACTCCGGCGTGAAGACTGGACGGAGCCCCAAAGACAAACGGATTGTCGATTCGCCGGAAAGCTCGGCCGACATCTGGTGGGGCAGCATCAATGTTCCGATGGCCGATCAATCGTTTCTTACCAACCGTCAACGAGCGCTCGACTACATGAACACCCAAGAACGGGTATTCGTGTGCGACGGTTTTGCTGGCTGGGATCCGAAATATCAATTGAAGATCCGCATCATTTGTCTGAGCGCCTATCATGCCTTGTTTATGCACAACATGCTGATCCGGCCTTCACAAGAAGAGTTGGCCAATTTTGGCGAGCCGGATTACGTCATTTACAACTCAGGCCAATTTCCGGCCAATCCGTATACCACGGACATGACTTCGGCGACTAGTGTGAATTTGAGCTTTGAACGCCAAGAGTTTGTAATCCTGGGGACCGAGTATGCTGGCGAAATGAAGAAGGGGGTGTTCACGGTGATGAACTACCTGATGCCCAAGCAGGGCGTGCTCTCGATGCACTGCTCGGCGAACGAAGGCAACGGCGGCGATGTTTCACTCTTCTTCGGCCTCTCGGGAACCGGCAAAACGACTCTCTCGGCCGATCCACACCGCAAATTGATCGGCGACGACGAGCACTGCTGGACCGATGACGGGATCTTCAACATCGAAGGCGGTTGCTATGCCAAGGCAATCGGTCTGACCGTCGAACGCGAGCCGGAGATCTTTCGGGCAATTCGCCCTGGTGCGGTGCTCGAAAACGTGGTGCTTGACGAAGAAACCCGCGAGGTGGACTACAACAATACGTCGATCACCGAGAACACGCGTTGTTCCTATCCGATCGAGTATATTCCGAATGCCAAGGTGCCTTGTGTCGGCGGCCATCCGACAAACATCATTCTGCTTACCTGTGATGCCTTTGGCGTGCTGCCTCCGGTGAGCCGTTTGACGCCGGAACAAGCCATGTACCACTTTATCAGTGGCTACACGGCCAAGGTGGCTGGCACCGAAGTCGGCGTGACCGAACCGCAGGCAACCTTCTCGGCTTGTTTTGGAGCCGCCTTCCTGGTGTGGCACCCGACCAAGTATGCCGAACTGTTGGCCGAGCGAATTCGCAAGCATCACGCGCGCGTTTGGCTGGTGAACACTGGCTGGACTGGCGGCGCTTACGGCGCCGGTAGCCGCATGTCACTCAGACATACCCGGGCAATCATCGACGCCATCCATGATGGCAGCCTGGCCAGCGCGGATGCCGAGACCGATCCCACGTTCGGTTTCGAGGTGCCGATCAAGTGTGCAGGCATGCCAGATGAAGTGCTGCTGCCACGAAACACCTGGAAGAATCCCGAGGCGTTTGACGCCGCGGCCCAAAACTTGGCTACCCTGTTCCAGGAGAATTTTGCTCAGTACGAAGACGTCGCCAGCGAGGCGATCAAGGCGGCTGGACCCAGGATCAGTTCGGGCGTCGCTTAGAGCAAATTACCAAAATGCGTACCGATGTTTCGTCGAGAAATCACGGTGAAAACTAGGTGTCGTCCGCTACGGTAAAGAGCGACTCGCTCTAGAATGAGATTCGATGTGTGTGACCGACCGGGCTAGCACGACATCGCCCTTTCGCGGCCAGTATAAAGCCTGAAGCGCCAGCGAAGGAATCGGCTGCTGGAAGTGGAAAACTATCACAAAAATTTGCTACAGCACAATATACCCAGCCAGGTCGACGGTTGCAGCCAGATCGCGTTGCAGCCGGTCGCTTTCTCGACGGGCAGCGACAACCGTTGCGGCCGTATCGCCTGGCCAACAGGCAATCACCGGACGATCGGTCAGGGCTGGAAGCCGGGAGGAATCGGCCGGACATACGATCACGTCGGCCCAACCGGCCAGTGGTTCATCGGACGAACTGGGAGTAAGCGGCTGACCTAGCAACAAGTTTCGAGGACGCTGTAGGCGATTCAACTCAGTCAGGTTTGGCGCAGTCAGAATCACTAGCCCAACAGCCGGCCAGCGACTCAATCGCCAAAGAGTTTGTTGCAATTCATCCCCGGCATCAGGCACCTGGGCCAGCAGCATGATGCCCAGCTGACTAGCCTGCTGGCACAGTGTGTCGTCTGGCTGATCACAGAGCATGGTCGAGCCGGCCTCGCGCCAGGCGGCAAGCGGTTCGCGCCGAGCTTCGGTGCGCCGGGCTCCTCGGAACACGTGCCGGCGACCAGCCAGCATCAAATGGCGGCCTTGGCGCGTCAGCGGCCGAATGCCAAATGTCCGATGACACGCGCCCAACACACGGTCGCCCTGACGAGCCTGAAGTTTGACCTCATACCAATAAGGGGACTCAGGCGTCCAAAAACAGGGATCCGGAAGCACCGCCTCGCAGGGCACAAGGCTGTCGGGCGTCGTAGGACGAAACTCAACCCGAGCGGGGAGCGTTTGGGCATACTCGCAGAACGGGCCGTAGACGGTGCCCTGCCAAACAGCTTGCTCAGGCGCCGGCTGGTCGGTAGCAACCCCAACAGACGCTTGGTGCGAAGAGGCTTGGCCGTAAAACAATTCGAGTTGCACGACCGGCTCGCTAGTTGGCAGGTTCGGCGGTAGCGGCGTCCGGGGACTCAGCATCCGCAACGTTTTCTTCGCGATCGGTCGGGGTGTTGGATTCCGTCCCTGCACTCTCTTCTTCGGCCGGATTGGCCAGTAGATGTTGCTTAATGAGCTGGAGTTGGTTCTTGAGCCCTTCTTCGTCGGCCGTTTCAATGGCCTGATCGATGGCTTGGACGGCTCCTTTCAGGTCGCCTGTCTGGCGGAGCACTTGGGCTTTGCCAAACAAGGTTTGGACGCGGACCATGCCGATCGACAATTCCGATTGGAGCGCTTGGTCAAAGCTAGCGAGTGCTTCTTCAAACCGTTTGGCGAGCGAGAGTAGATTGGCTTTTTGCAATATAAGCTGCAGGCCGACACGCTTGTCAAGCGATTCATCTTGGGCCAATTGTTCCACGATAGCCAGGGCGTCGTCCCAACGCTTTGCGTTGGCAAACAGGTTTAATTTGACGACCGTGGCGTTAAAACGAATTTCACCGGTCGGTTGATATTTGGCCAAAAGCGCATCGACCTCTTGCAAGGCGTTTTCGGACGAGCCTGTTTGAAGGTCTTGCACTAATTTATGCAAGGCTTGGTTAGCGAGCCGATTGTTGTGTTCCTGTTGTTCCCGTTGGTAATGGTCTCTCAGCCCGGCTTGGTTGTCGGCATCGAGGGCCAAAATTTGCTCGACTTCATCGGTGTAAGTGCTCATGACGATCCCTATATCCATCTTGGCCAATCCGGCGTTAAGGAGTCGAGCCTTTTCCAATCCGGCGGCTTGTTTGGCCTGAGCAAAGTTGGCGTCGCGTGCTTTACGAATCTCGCGCAGTTCGGCCAAGTGGACCAAATACGACTCCGGCCCGCCGGCCTGATAGCCTGTCTTGGCATAAGGGCGTCCCTGGGCATCGGCCAGGTAGATCGAGGGAAACCCTTCGACGCCCAACTTCTCGTACCATTCTTCGTTTTGGGCTTGGGTCTCTTTCGAGATGGCTGGGGGCTCTTCCGAGTCGCTTGAGGGATCCATCGGAAAGTCAAGTTCGACCAAAACAAAATGCTTGAGGGCTTCCCGCTGGAACTCGTCGTGGCCGAATACCTCTTCTTCCAGTTGGATGCACCAATGACACCAGCCGGAACCGGTAAAGTTCATCAGCAAGTCTTTGTTTCCCTGGGCTGCCTGAGCTTGGGCCTGCTCGACATTGGTCACCCACTCGGCAGCGTGGGCATTGGAGACCAATGACCAGACAGCGCATGCGATGGCCAGGCCACGCAGGAAATGGCAACCAGTGGCGAAATGCGAAACGGCGACCGAGCCGCACAGGCGAAACGTGATAGACAATCGACTAGGCATCTTCTCGAGTCCTTTATTTTGAAGGAGAGCCGTGCCCGGCGAACCGAAGTTGCCGAGCACGGCTTCCAGTGGATCCAGGCCTCCTGCCCAGACGCATCAAACCGGTGAAACGCCTTCGTAGGCGACACACCATCAAATATCGTAGTACAAGCAGAATTCGTACGGATGGGGGCGAAGCCGTAGGGCATCGACCTCATTTTCCGTTTTGTAGTGAATCCAGGTAGAGATCACGTCTTTGGTGAAGACATCGCCACGCAACAAGAATTCATGATCGTCGGCCAGCGCTTGCAAGGCCCCGCCTAGGCTACCAGGCGTCTTGGGCACTTCGGCCAGTTCCTCGGGGGCCAGGTCATAGATGTCCTTGTCCATCGGGTCGCCGGGATTGATCTTGTTTTGGATGCCGTCGATGACAGCCATCAACAAGGCCGCGAAGGCCAAGTACGGGTTGCAACTCGGGTCAGGGCAACGGAACTCAATCCGCTTCGACTTCGGGCTGGGACTGTACATCGGAATCCGGCAAGCGGCCGAACGGTTCCGCTGCGAGTAGGCCAGGTTGACCGGAGCTTCGAACCCTGGCACCAACCGCTTATAGCTGTTGGTCGTCGGGTTGGTAAAAGCCAGCAAGGCCGGGGCGTGCCGCAAGATGCCGCCGATGGCATGCAGAGCCATCTCCGACAGCCCGGCATAACCACTGCCGGCAAACAACGGTTCGTTGTCTTTCCACAGCGAAATATGAGTGTGCATGCCGGAACCGTTGTCCTCAAAGATCGGCTTGGGCATGAAGGTCACGGTCTTGTTGTGACGGGTGGCTACGTTTTTGATGATATATTTGTAGAGCATCATCGAGTCGGCCATGGTCACTAATTCGTCGAACTTCAGGTCGATTTCAGCCTGACCGGCAGTGCCGACTTCGTGGTGCTGGCATTCAACGTTCAGACCGGCGTCGATCAACGCCTGCATCATCTCGTTGCGAATATTCATCATCTGATCGGCCGGAGGCACCGGGAAGTAACCTTCCTTGTGCCGTAGTTTGTAACCCAGGTTGGGCCCTTCGTCCTTTCCCCGGTTCCATTGGCCTTCGATGCTATCGACCGAGTAGAACCCGCTGTTGGGCGTTTGGTCAAAACGCACATCATCGAAGATGAAAAATTCAGCCTCTGGCCCAAAGTAGGCTGTGTCGGCAATGCCGCTGCTGCGCAGGTAGTTGACTGCCTTGCGGGCCACGTTGCGCGGGTCGCGGGTATAATCCTCGCGCGTGATCGGATCCTGAATGTTGCAGATCATCGCGATCGTGGGAATTTCCATGAACGGATCGATAAAGGCGGTGTCAGGCTGGGGCACCACCAGCATGTCGCTCTCGTTGATCGCCTTCCAGCCGCGAATGCTCGAGCCGTCAAACCCAAGGCCATCTTCGAAAGTGTCTTCGTCCAGCTTGTTGACCGGAATCGTGAAGTGCTGCCATAACCCGGGAAAATCCATGAATCGAAGATCGACGGCCTTCACATCCCGTTCACGACACATCGCTAAAACTTCGTTCGGTGTCACGTCCGCTCACCTTTCACAAAATGGGAATCCTACCCACCCTGGTTGGGGGTCGGGTGAGTGCTTAAATGGTCCGGTCCGCCTCCGCTACGCGCGGGCGTTCAGCGCAACCCTGCCTGAACTCAAACATGATAGCGCATCGTCGGGCAAGTTCAACCTGCCAGCGGGGGCTTTTTAAAAAATTCCCACTCTCTTTCGAGTGGTCCCTAGCCGCGACGCAACGCGTCGCCGGGGGGCTAGGGACGTTCGCTTGAAACACTCATCACATGCACGTTTGAACAAGGCCCCCCGGCGACGCGTTGCGTCGCGGCTAGGGACAAGGGAATCACTCTGCCCTAGACGACTAGTGACTGGACTCGATCTCATATCAAACCAGGCAAAGTGTCGCGATTTGAAGCCTGAAACGCCGGCGAAGGAATGGTAGATGGGTCGCAGGATTCCTTCGCTGGCGCTTCAGGCTTCAAGCGGTTTTGGAATCGATCACGCGAACGTCGACGATCTTATCATGCGGGGCCGGTTTTGTTGCGTCTTGCTGCTGCTCGGCTACTCGGGCAGCCGAGATGGCTGTCGCTGGAGCTTCTAAAGCTGCGGCAAACTCGTCGGGTGCTTGGCGACGAGCCAAAATCGCCATGAACGCCGGCACGATCACCGG
>JANQPJ010000388.1 GCA_028289525.1 Pirellulales bacterium | reverse complement strand
AACGAAATCATCTTGCCGTCGTAGCCTTGCCAGTAGAGACGCTTGAAGGTGGTTTCATCGAGATCCCGCTTGCCGCCAGTCGTTTCGTTCCAACCGTGGGGACAAGGAACGGGGGACAAGGAACGGGGACAGGTCCAGTTTAATCCACAACTGGACCTGTCCCCGTTTCTTGACCCCAGAACATGAAGCACTCCCCTGCTCGGCAGTGCAGAAGCGGAGACAGGGGACTCGAACCCGCAACCGGAAAACTGGTACTTGAATTCCAATCAGACGCCACGTTCTCGTAACGGGCTTGGTGACAACAGGTTAGGGCATTGCGTGTCGTCTGCATGTACGAGGCATGCCTACGTCAACAGCTGCACCAACTGCCCGCAAGCTAACCTTGCACCAGCTTCTCGACACGACGGACCAGCTCGCGCAGGCTCTCCCGTGGATTGTAGTTGGAGTAGCGCTGGGCAAACTCTCTCGCCGCTACGGCGTATTTCGGTTCGTTAATCAAACTCGCTAGGCAAAGGCTTAATCTCTTTAGCTGGTCAGGAGGGCTGAGCAGCCCTGCTCCCAATTTGACTGTCTTCTGGCTATTGAGCAATTGTTCCAGATTGTGAGGAATTTGCAAAATGGGTATTCCGTGTAGAAGAAACGCAGTTGTCGTTCCTGCGTTGCCGTTAGCAATAACGAAATCGCATTCGGCGGCCAAATGTGAGACGTCAGCTTTGTGATCAAGGAACCGTAGACGTTCGTTTTCAAAGCGACGCTTTGTCCCTTCATCCAGTCCTCCGGCATAGATGAGCCCCGACACTTCCATTCTGGTCAATTGAGCCAATAGGTGTGGTAACGAGTGACGCAGCTGCAAATAGGCAAACACCTTGGCTCCCGAGCTTCTGGGCCAATTGGTGATATCGCCGCCGCTGGCCGACCACTTGCCCCAATATCGTGTGCCGTCTCGAGGGCCATAACAGTCGAATTCGGCTAGGCTTAAGATGAAATTTTCATCTACTTCACTGAAAAGCTGACCGATTCGTTCAAGCGGTGCCTGGTTCCAGCTGGCTAATTGACGATTGAGGCGTTTGATGATCTGGTCCTCACAGTCGGGCATCGGATCGTCGTCCGCCGGTAGCCAGGGTCGCAGATCGGGTAACGGTGACACCTCTGGCGGCGAGTGAAAAGCGTTGCCAAGAACCACGCGGTAAAAGTCAATTCCCCTCGCTGCCAAGAGGGCTGTTGGGCTATGCTCGAACGCGACCAGGTCAGGTTTGATCATTGCGTAGAGTTGTCTCCAAGCTGACGCGAGGGCGTCTAGCTCGTTGTCGTCGCCAAATCCGATGTTGTGAAGAATCTGGGCGAAGTTACGAGGCTCAGGAATTCGTTTCTCAGGCCAAGTTCCCTTATAAGGTGCCTGGAGAAGCTTGACTGGCAGGGAATCGAATACTCGCCTAGCAGTCGCCAGGTTACGTACAGCGGCCACCACTTGGTGTCCCTGGCCGCAGAGTGCGTCGGCCACGGGACACAGGTTTACGCAGTGCCCGGTTCCGGCTCCTAATTCCCAAGTTAGTAGTACAGTTGACATTGTGGCAGCAGACTATGTTTTTACGGAGTGACGTGTGTCTGCGATCGCGAGTTGACAATTTTCGAGAGCATTACCATTTGCGGCGGTCTATGATTGACTGATTCCAATCGGGGCATTTTTTCGAAGCTGGCACCAGGGCATTTTCGACTTCACATTGGCCAGATGAATCCGCGTTGGATTGCAGAAGGTCGCGAGGTGCTTGAACAAGGTGTACTTCACGGTCACTCCATCGCAAAGCACGTCGTGGTTTTCTAAAATCGCGTTTTAAGGCTAGGGAAAGCAGCGCAGGACTGACTGATTCTATAGTCAAATCTATGTCGTTCATTATCGCACACATTGGAGTTGGCGTAAATGATCGATGATTTGAACAGCAGCAAAGCCGTTCCCGTAGACGGTACACGCATCGTTCGGCACCCGGCAGCCAGCGGAAAGAATCGCTTCGGCGTGCGAGACAATCTTGGCGCGGTCCGTGCCTACCAGGATTGCCGCACCGGCCCGCACCCCTTCGACGCGCTCGGTGGTTGTGCGCGTTACCAGGACCGGTTTGCCTAGCGCGACGGCCTCTTCTTGCACGCCTCCCGAGTCCGTGATTACGAGTGAGGCACGACTAAGAAGATTCACAAACTCCGCATACTGCAACGGCCGGCTGAGTTGTACGGTGGAGCCATCCAAAAGGGCATGGACAGGTTTAGCGATTTGAGGATTTGGATGGACCGGCCAAACAAAGTCAGCGGCACATTTCTCGGACAATTCGCGGACCGCTCCACACAGATTGTCGATGCTTTTTCCATAGTTTTCTCGTCGATGCGCGGTAATCAATACTAGCGGAGTATCGCACGACAAAGCAGGCTGTCGTGAAACTGCCCAGCGCAGCGCATCGATCGACGTGTTACCTGTACAGAAAATTCGTCTTTTTTCGACCCCGGTTCGCAGAAGATTGTCGACTGCGCCTAAAGTCGGCGCCATATAGACATCGGCGAGCATAGTAATAAGTCGCCGGTTCATCTCTTCCGGAAAGGGCGATCTTATATCGTTGGTGTGCAGCCCTGCCTCAATGTGTACGACCGGCACGGCGCGATAGAAGGCAGCCAACGCGCCGGCTGCTGCTGTTGCTGTGTCTCCCTGTACCACAACGTAATCTAGTCGATGTTGCTCGATCACTCTATCGAGGCCCTCCAAACACCGAGCAGTTAGGGAGGCCAAAGATTGCTCTGGCGACATCACACCGAGGTCGATATCGACTGAAATTTCAAAAAAACTGGCGAGCCCCTTAAGAAGGCTGACATGCTGACCTGTCGAGCAGACAATGGCCTCAATATCCGCGTGCTTGCCACACTCATGGATGACCGGAGCGAGCTTGATCATCTCAGGTCGTGTACCAAGGACAATTAGCAGCCGCATAGTGGTTTCTTCCTTGATCCACAATCGCTATAAGAGCCAGGGCGACTCCTATTCCACTCTAATTTACTCGCTTCCATCCAACTTATAAAGAACGTCCCAATGGAAACTATCGGAATTGCTGCCATATATAGCTTCCGGGTTTCGGCAACGGTTGTACTCCGCCACCTTTGAAAAACCACGCTCATACAAGTACTGATTAACTTCACGGTACCGGCACCATGCGGCATGCGGTACGTCCTCCCGAACTTCCAGGTTAATCCATCGCACACGACCAGATGCTAATAAATTCTCTCCACTCATCAGTGCATCCAACTCGGCCCCTTCAATGTCCACCCAAAGAAGCACGCGATCTGGCTGACCACATCGAATATCGAACTCGTCCAATGTTATCGCCTCGGCTTTGAACGAATCGTCGTAGCCGTCGATTGGGCCATTCAGCGTACTCCGCATTCGTTGGTCCGCAGGACAATACATGGTTCGTCGACCAGTTTCCTGACTGATCGCTACGTTTAGCAATGTGCCTGAGAACCTCGCGGACAAGTCTTGAAAGCATGATGGGTTGGGTTCACAGCCGAAAATGGCCATATCTGGATACTGTTGCCCTAGTACCCGCCATTCTGAATGGTCCCCCACGCCGATGTCGTACATCGCCTCAGGAGGATTGCCAATTAATGTGGATATATGCTTTTCACGTTTTGCATCTGACAAAAGTCTCCAGCCCTGCCTGCGATAATAGTCGAAGACAACTTTGCGTTTGGCCGATTCTCCATTCCGTCTCCATAAAGCCGTTGCGTCCCAGCCGATTTTTCCGTGCAATGACCCCCATTGTTCTCGCAGCGACTTGGGATGCCGAGCGACGTACGAAGGCAAATTCAAATATTTCTGTAAAGTGAAAGACAAATGGAAGTCTTCACCGCAGGTCATGGGAAATCCAATGACGGGGGGTTGGCGCTCCCGAACGTATTCAGCCAGCCACTCACGACGCAGGAACCACGAGTGCCCAATGATATCCACAGCCGTTGGCTGTTCAGAAGGATTCATCCAGCCACAGTACACACGCCGGTGATAGCTTCCGAGAAACCGTATACCAGCCGTCCCTACGAGGCCACCAGTCTGTTTGTGCGTCTCCAGGGCATTCTCGAACCACTGGGGGCCCGGAATTGTGTCATCGTCAAAGATGCAGATGTACTCCGTTCTCAAGCTTGCGGCGTAAAAGAACCTAGTCCATACGCCGAGATTTTGGGCACACGCAGCAACAATCACATTTCGAGGCAGACTTCCGCGAAACGGATCCGAGCCATCGTGAAAGACATGAAGTTCCGACGGCTTTATTGTCTGCGACTGAATTGCAGCAATTTGCGACCGAAGGTATTGGAGTCGCTTATACGTTCCACAAACAACACCGATTGATGGCACTTTTTTGGTAGTTGTGTTGTCACGATCTGCTGCCGCAGTTGGCTCGTGCATCGGTTTCCTTGTTTATGCTAAGCAGGAACGACTGTTGAAAGTTGTTCTCTTGTGAGCGGCGACTGGTATCCCGGTACCACCGTGTTCGACATCGCCATCGGCAAACTCATCGCCGCTTAGCCACAGATACCGGGATTTTCACCCAGGGTATAGGCACACTCGCCAAAGACGCCGCCATAACCGTCGCCACAGAAGCCGCCGTGGCTGTCGCCGAGCTCCTCATCGTCAAAATCCTGGAGTTCCAGATAAATGTCCTCCAGAGGTTCAGGAACGAAAAAGGTATCGCAGAACGAAAAAGGCAGAACGAAAAAGGTGTCAAGAACGAAAAAGGTGTCAGGGGAACGAAAAAGGTGTCAGGGGAACGAAAAAGGTGTCAGGAACGAAAAAGGTGTCAGGGACCGTATTGGTGGATTAGGCAATCTTTCGGGGTCTCCCTCGGGGCCGTGCCGTTGATTCGAGCCCAAGTCGTTTGACGGTTGCCGTGGTCCATTTTTCGTCACCGAAAGGGAGATTGCGTGAGACGCTGTGACGCAAAGCTACGAGCTCTTGCTTGCTCAGGGCCTGATTAACCCGTTCGACCCAACGAGGCAATCGCCGCACTGGCCAGGAGGCAAGTTGAATCGGCGATTCAACGCCCAGCCAGTTCGATAAACTTCCCCATCGATAGTCTTCGGCCCGCTTAACCACGTTGGCTGTTAACGCATTGCGTTCCACGTAGCGGCAGACGACATGAAAGTGGTCATCGTCTTGCACTGGAAAACTTTTGTACCGCCCTTGGTACACATGTCCGTAGCCGATCGTGCGGTGGTGAGCGTGATAACGCTGGGTGTGCGTCAACGTGACCCAGCCCAGAAATGCTGACATTCCGCCATCGACGTGAGGCGAGAGGACCATGTGCCAATGGTTGCTCATCCACTGATAAGCGATCAGGTCAATGGGGAATTTTTGCAGGCCTTCGGCGACGAGCCGCTCGAACGCATCGAAATCCGCTTCTTTGAAAAAGAGATCGTTTCGCGCGTTGCCTCGATTGAGCGCGTGATAAATACCGCCTGCTTCATCGGCTCGCGGTGACCTGCCCATAACGGTTCTCTCAAAGCACCTTCAAACAACCCTCAAAATCCTAGCCGATTTGCCCCTCCTTGCCTAGGCCCTAAAAATGGTCCCTGACACGAATGGCACTTGAACTTTCTAAGCCGTGGGCACACAACGGTTAAGCATCGCTGTCGCTTCAATGCAATCATCGGGCTGTTTTGGGCTGCTGATCCAGG
>JANQPJ010000196.1 GCA_028289525.1 Pirellulales bacterium | reverse complement strand
GACGCGTAAGCGAGGAAAACAGCCAGAAATGCCTCGCTTACGCGTCGCGCTTAGTGGGCCCTTAAACCTTCACCAATTTGAAAAACTGATTGGCCCTGAGACGAGGCATTAGATGCCTTGAAGCAAGCACTTGCGAATGGCAATCGAAAGCCCGTCAATCCTGGCAACCGGGAGTTGGGCAAAATTTGACCAACCGGGAAAGCTGACCTAGGCTTTTCATGCAGCACGTGTTCACGTGTCTGGCGCTTCGCTGCTCGAGGCATTCGCTCCCAGTCATTGCTTTTCTAGAGACAGGGCCGACTCTGTCGCGAGGCGCGTACCGTTGATCGTTCGATCTGCCACACTGGATTGAAGCTAGCACTATGATCTGTCGCTCTTTTCGGCTCTCCCGTTCGGAATTTCCAGGCATCGAACAAAACTTTCGGCTGCCGATTCGCAATTTGATTCGCGGTTTGACCGCACCCACAAACCGCATCGAGCGTCGTCAAGATGGTCGCTATCCGTTTCCGCGGTTAATCGAACTGACGCCGGTCGATGAGGAGACGCTGTCCCCCACCGGGCAAACACTCACCGTCTTAGGGAAGGACGTGTCTGAACACGGTTTCGGCTTTTTTTCTCAGGCTCCGATTCCGTTCCGCCGTGCCGTGGCCATCTTTCCAGCCGCCGAAGGCGGACAAACCGCCGTACTGGTCGATCTCTCGTGGTGCCGGTTCAACCGGAGTGGCTGGTATGAAAACGGAGGGCGTTTTCTCCAGTTGGTCGACACTCCGGCCGATGCGGCCTAACGTAAGTTTCCAGGAAGGTTGCAAAGTCAACGATTCCACCAAAGCAGCGGCCGGCGGCCAAAGCGCGAAACGGGGTGAAATCCAGTGTTTCGCGAGCGGTCACCGACCGCTGCTTTTTTTAAAGATGACTCTGTAATTTTCCTTGAATCCAGATTGCTCTGAGGTGGATTCGTGCCTCGCACGATGGTAATCTAGCTGGACAGCGCTAGGTCAAACGGAAAGAATTGAAAATAGCCACGGATTTACACGGATTGAACACGGATTTTCAAACGTTTGGTGCTTCATTTGATGGTTGACAACATGCCAGCGGCTGTCCAGTTTGGTTGCTCTAAAAGTAATCCGTGTTCAATCCGTGTAAATCCGTGGCTAAAATACTTTCGACTTCGCGCTGTCCAGCTAGGCTTTGTCTCAAAACTTTCCCATTCGAGAGAGACCTGAGTGATGCGAGCCAGTCTTTGCCTAGCAATCTGTGGCGTCTGTTGGCTGACGGTTTCGGCCAGCGCCGGTCAACGGCCCAATATCGTGTTCATCTATGCCGACGATCATGCCGAGGCCGCGATTGGCGCCTATGGGTCGAGAATCAATGCGACGCCGGCGATTGATCGGCTTGCGCGCGAGGGCATGCGGTTCACACGCAGTTTTGTGGCTAACTCGATTTGTGGGCCAGCCCGGGCGACGATTCTTACCGGCACGCATTCGCATATCAATGGCAGGCGTACGAACCACGACTCGTTCAATGACGAATTGCCGAGTTGGGCCAAACGGATGCAACAGGCTGGCTATCAGACGGCCGCCATTGGCAAATGGCATCTGCCGACCACGCCCAACGGATTCGACTATTGGGTGAAGAACCACGGCTACTACGCACGTTCGATTCAAACTTCGGCAGGCCCGGTGAAACGGGGCGGCTACACGACCGACCTGATTACCGACTTGATGCACGAGTGGATCGGACAGCGCGATCCGGATAGGCCGTTTGTGGTGTGGTTAAGCCATAACGCCAGCCATCGCACTTGGATGCCGCCGGTGCGCCACCTTCGCAAGTACGATGACCAAACGATTCCCGAGCCGGCCACCTTATTGGACGACTATACCGGCCGCAGCCAAGCAGCGGCCGATACCCAAATGCGGATTGCGCGAGATCTGTTTCCGGCCTACGACCTGAAGCTGCCGATCACTGGCGATCAGATTCTCGATGGTGCGGCTCGAGGCCGTTTAGCAGGCCTGACAGCCGAGCAACGTGAAGCCTGGGATGCCGCCTATGGGCCCAAGAACCAGGCGTTTGCCGCGTCTTCGCCTGAAGGCGACGATTTGGTGCGGTGGAAGTATCAGCGTTACATTAAAGATTATCTGCGGTGTGTGGCCGCCATCGACGATTGTGTCGGACGGACACTCGATTTTCTCAAAGACAACGGCCTTGAAGACAACACGATCGTGGTTTATTCGTCGGACCAAGGGTTTTATCTGGGCGAGCATGGCTGGTATGACAAACGTTGGATGTATGAGCCAGCACTGCGCACGCCGCTGATCGTCCGCTGGCCCGGCGTGACCCAACCTGGCTCGACCTGTGACGCCATGGTTCAGAATATCGACATCGCGCCCACGTTATTGGCTGCCGCGGGAATCGAGATTCCAGACACCATGCAAGGCGAATCGCTCGCTCCGCTGTTGGCCGGCAAGACGCCTGAGCGGTGGCGCGACGCCATCTACTATCACTATTATCAACGCGCCAACGGACGCATCATGCATCGTGTGGCGAAACACTATGGCATTCGCACCGATCGCTACAAGCTGATCTACGTCTACAATTACGGAGATTGGGAACTCTACGACCTGCAGCGCGACCCTCACGAAGTTGACAACGTGTACGCCGATCCAGGCTATGCCGAAGTGGTCGAACAGCTCAAAGAGCAGCTGGTCCAATTACGCAAACAGTATCGGGACGAGACAGGCAAACCGGTCGAACTTTAAGTCGCAGGCGGTCGAAGCGCGAAACAACTGCTAAGGCTGCCATTTCCGGGTCGTATACGACCAAGGGCCGGCACGATTCCGAAGAATGGCGCCGGCCCTTGTAGTTTTCAATTGCTCAAGGCAACCTGAGAGGCTCAGGCGCTTGCCGAGCCGAAATACTCTTTCGAGCCTTCCCAGTCAGGCTTCATCGAAGCCCCGCCTGGCTTCCAACCGGCTGGGCAGACCTCGCCCTTTTCGGCCACGTATTGGAACGCCTGGAGAACGCGAACCGTTTCGTCAACCGAACGGCCCACGCCCAGATTGTTGACCGTGGCATGCTGCACGACGCCTTCCGGGTCGACGATAAACAAGCCACGCAACGCCACGCCGCCGTCGGCCAACACGCCATAGTCGGTCGAGGTTTGCTTATTCAAATCGGCTGCCAGCGGATAGGTCAAGCCTTGGATTCCGCCTTCGGCGCGCGGCTTTTCGGTCCAGGCCAAGTGGGTGAATTTGCTATCGACGCTTACGCCCAACACCTCGGCGCCGAGGGCACGCAGTTCTTCAATCCGATCGGAGAACGCCAAAATCTCGGTCGGGCAAACGAACGTGAAATCCAACGGATAAAAGAACAGAACCAACCATTTGCCACGATAGTCTTCGAGCTTGGCAGTGATGAACTGGCCACCGGCGACGGCGTCCAGAGAAAAGTCCGGGGCAGCTTGACCTACGATCGACATGTTTTACTTCCTCTTTCCAAAAACAATCCAGCGAATCGAACGCTTAGGGTAAACCATCCAGGGTAAGAAACCAAAGCTCGTCGTCAAGGGGCCAGTCGGGAGAACAGCGGCCAAAGCGCGAAACAGAAAAATTCAGCCGTTTCGCGAGCGGTCACCGACCGCTGTTTTTTCAAAAAAAA
>JANQPJ010000373.1 GCA_028289525.1 Pirellulales bacterium | reverse complement strand
TGGTAGCATAACGCTCCGGTTCCAGAAAGCGAAGACGAAAGCAAGTAGAAAGGCGAACGTGGCAAGCTATAACACGAGCGATTTTCGCAAAGGATTGAAGGTTCAGATCGACGGCGACCCGTTTCTGATGATTGAGTGCAACTTTGTCAAGCCAGGCAAGGGCGTGGCGTTCTATAAATGCAAGCTTCGCAACCTGCTCAAAGGCACGGTCCTCGACCGTACCTACAAGGCAGGCCAATCGCTCGAAGCGGCCGATGTTTCCGAACTGACCGCTCAGTTCCTTTACCGACAGGCTGACACGTTTGTGTTCATGGATGACGAAACCTACGAGCAGTATGAACTGTCGCAAGAACAGGTCGATGATGCCTGGAAGTATCTGAAAGAAGGCATGGAATGCCAGATGATGTTGTATAACAACAACCCGATCGCGCTCTCGCCGCCGAACCACGTTGTCTTGAAGATCGACTATTGCGAGCCGGCCGTGAAAGGCAACACGGCCACCAACGTGACCAAACCGGTCAAGGTCGAGACGGGTGCCGAGATCATGTGTCCGGCCTTTGTCGAGATGGGCGAGTATATCCGCGTCGATACCCGCTCGGGCGACTATATCGAGCGGGCCAAGGCCGAAGACACCTAGCCAGGGCCGCTTCGAACGTGACCGATTTTGCTCCTACGGCCGATTGGGCCCAGTTGCGGCTGCGTGCCCGACTGTTGAGCCAGCTGCGCGGTTTCTTCTCACAACACCAGTTTCTGGAAGTAGAGACCCCGTTGCTGTCGTCCGAAACGGTACACGACCACGAAGTCGAACCGTTTGCCGTACCGTTGGGAGAAGCGGAGACCTGGTGGTTACAGACTTCGCCCGAAGCCCATATGAAGCGGTTGATGGCGGCCGGCGGTCAGGCGATTTATCAAATCACCCGATCGTTTCGGCAAGGGGAACGAGGCCCTGCACACAATCCAGAGTTTACGATCGTCGAGTGGTACCGGCGCGATGACTCGATGCACGCAGGCATGGAGTTCCTCTCAAAATTAGTGGCCGAACTACTCGATGCCGAACTGGCCGAACCGATCAGCTATGCCAAGGCGTTCCAACAGTACGTGGGGATCAATCCTCATGCGGCGGATGTCGATGCCTTGGGCCATCTGGCAGGCACCTTGGACATTCCCCCAGCGCCGGAACCTCGGGCGATGGACCGTGACGCTTGGTTAAACTGGCTGTTGGTCGCGTGTGTCGAGCCCCGGCTAGGTCGCCAACGACCGGCAATTCTTTATGACTATCCGGCCAGCCAGCCAGGCTTGGCCTGCATCGCCGGTCAACCGACCCCGGTCGCCAAACGGTTTGAACTGTATTACCAAGGTCTGGAACTGGCCAACGGGTATTACGAATTGCGCGACGCGGAAACGCTCAGACAGCGTACCCAACAGCAGCAGGCTCGTCGGCAAGCCGTCGACAAGCAGCCGCTCACAGGCCCTGGCCGGCTGCTCGCTGCGATGGAGCATGGATTGCCGGAGTGTACGGGCGTGGCCTTGGGGTTCGATCGCCTGGTGATGCTGGCCGCCGGCGCGCGAACCATTGATGAAGTGCTCGCGTTTCCCATCGAAAGGGCCTAGTGCAAGTTGCACGGGACTATAGCGGTCGTGATTCTGGTTTTTCCGATGTTTCTCGACGAAACATCGCTACACAAACCTGAAAGCTGCTCTAGGCTCTCTCGCTTCAGGACGATTGCAAAGTCGTCTCTTTCAAAAATCAGCGACCGGTGGTCAAAGCGCGAAACAGGAAAATCCAGCCGTTTCGACCCTTATAATCGGAACGCAGGGCTCGATAAAGCCAGAGCAGAAATCGCTTCTGCTAGCTGAACATAAGCTACGCTTGGAAAGCGTCACCGAAATCTGATTTGCCTGAAGAGGTCTTCGATGCCTGAGCTGCCAGACAAGCTGGCCAACGTACTCACGGCGGATGCCATGAGTCAAAATGTCATCTACGTTCAAGACACCGATAGTTTGGCCCATGCCGCGCGGGTTCTTGCCGAATACAATATCTCCGGCGTGCCAGTGACCAACCAATATGGTCATTGCGTAGGCGTGTTGAGCGTGCGAGATTACGCGCGTCATTATCACCACACGACCAACGACAATTTCGATGCCTTGCCGGACGCTCAGGTAGCCGATTATATGACGGTGCCTGCCATGACTGTTTCGCCGGACTTCAGTCTGCTCGAAGCAGGCGAGATCATGTGTCGTCGTCATGTCCATCGTCTGCCGGTGGTCGACGACACCGGGCGGTTGGTCGGAGTGCTCAGTTCACTCGACTTTATCGAAACCGCGGTGCTGAACTATGCTTCGAGTTCGGACCATAGCCAGACGGCCAATTTGCTAACCTGAGAGCGCGGCAGACAAGGCGCGTCGACCTCGACCGGATCGTCGGTCACCAGCGCCAAGATGGTTGGATCGGTTGCGCTATAAGGGGTTTCGCCAGACGCGGCTCGCCAAACCTCGATCTTCGGAGCGTCGGTTTGTGAATCTCCTTCGACGATCACCAGATCACAGCCGGCAAACATCGGAGCCATCGCCGCGTATCGGTCTTGCTTGGGGTCGTCTTGATCGGCTGACCAAAACACCGCACTCGCCTGCCGGGCCACGATTCCCACCACGGCGGCCCCTGCTTGATGATGGCGGTGTGAATCTTTGCCGGGAGTGTCTAGTTCGTGATGGTGGTGGGTATGCTTGATCGTGCCGATCCGATGGCCTTGGGCCCTCCAGTGCGCCACTAGCTCGGCGACCAGAGTGGTTTTGCCACTGTTCTTGCGGCCGATTAGGTGGATTCGTCGAGGCATCATTTCTCCAGTAGGCGTTTTCTTCAAGAAAATGATGGAACGGTTCCCCGAGCAATTTCGGCTCGTCCGGCCAGTCTTTACTGGCCCTTATCGTACAGATCAAGCTTCTCCCCCGGAAGCCGTCCTGGCTCGATTTGCAGCCCTTGGACCGGCCAGTCGGCCTGGTTTCTCTCTCCGGAGAATTGCAAAGTCGTTTTTTCAAAAAAGCAGCGGCCGGCGGCCGCCCGCGAAACGAGGAAAAT
>JANQPJ010000367.1 GCA_028289525.1 Pirellulales bacterium | reverse complement strand
GCGGTGCGGGAAGCCAAAAACGGCAAGGAATTTTGTGCCCGCGTGTCCGACGAGCTTGGCCTGGACGTCGAGGTCATTAGCGCCGAACAAGAAGCCCATTTGGCGTTTTACAGCGTCAAACGGCACTTCGATCTTCGCGGTCGCAACATCGCGCTGGCCGATATCGGCGGCGGCAGCACCGAAATCGTGCTCGCTTCTGGCAATCTGATCGAGGCGGTCTACACCACCCAACTTGGCGCTGTGCGGATGAGCGAAATCTACGGCAGCGGTCAATCGCTGGCTGGCGACGATTATGACCGGCTGATCAAAGGGATCGACCGGCGAATTAAAAAACAGACCAAGAAGCCGATGTTTACACCCCATCTGATGATCGGCTCTGGTGGAACGTTCACTAGCTTGGCCGAAATGATTATGGCCCAGCGAGGGCAGGACGGGTTGCCCGTGCGCGGCTATCAAGTCAGTCGGGCTGAGCTTCGGCATCTGGTCGACCGGCTCAGAAAGCTTCCGCCCAAGGCCCGCCGTGACGTGCCTGGCTTGAACCCTGATCGGGCCGACATCATCGTTGCCGGGCTGGTGATTATTGATCGCATCATGCGCCGGTTCAAAATCAATACGATTCAATGCCACAACCGGGGCGTTCGCGACGGGCTGTTATTGACCATGATCGAATCGCTCTCCGGCAGCGAGGTGGTCGACCAAGTCAGTCATGCCGATGCGGTCGAGCGGCTGGCCGAGTCGTGCGGCACCGATCTAAAACACGGCCGGCACGTGGCTCGGTTGGCGGTGCAAATTTGGGATCAACTGGCCGCCCTGGGCGATGTCGACGCGAACGACCGCACACTGCTCGACGCCGGGGCGCGTTTGCAGGATGTTGGCTATCTGATTAATTACGACCAGCATCACAAACATAGCTATCACCTGATTCTCAACAGCCGGCTACGCGGTTTCCGACCTCATGAGTTGGAAATCATTGCCAATGTGGCCCGCTATCATCGTGGGGCGGAGCCGAAGAAAAAGCATGCCAACTTCCGCCAACTGTCGGAAGAAGACCGCACTCGGGTACGACGGCTGGCCGGCGTGTTGCGGCTGGCCGATGGCCTGGACCGGAGCCATTTACATCAAATCGAAACGTTGCAAATCAGCCGTCAAAATGGCGAGCTGGAACTGGTCGTGTATTCACCAGAATATCCGGAGACCGACATCTGGGGAGCCCGACGACGAGCCGGCCTGCTTGAAAAGACGTTTGGCACGTCGCTGGCCATCGACTGGGGCGGCCCGGTTTCTGAAGCGAACGATGATGCTCAGCCGGCTCAGTTGGCCGCGACCTCCAAGGCCTGAAACGCGGCCGGTAAATAGCCGATCAGATCGCTGGCGATGAGCGAGACTTGGCCCAACTGCTCGGCGGCCAAGTCGCCGGCCAAGCCATGCACGTAAACGCCCAACTGACCAGCTTCCCAGGGCGACATGCCTTGGCAAACCAAGGCAGTGAGCAAACCGGTCAACACGTCGCCAGCGCCTCCGGTTGCCATGCCGGGGTTGCCGGTCGGATTGGTCACCGTCTTCTTGCCATCGGAGACCAACGTCTGGTGGCCTTTGAGCACGACCACTACCTTACAACGCGCAGCCAACTCAAAAGCCTGAGCACGGCGGGTCTCGAGCGACTCAGCCGGTAGACCAGTTAGCCTCACAAACTCGCCAGGGTGCGGCGTCAAAATCCGTGGCCCACCAGCCTTGCCCAACACGTCTGGATGGCGAGCCAACGCATTCAGTGCGTCGGCGTCCACGACCATTGGCGTCGGCAGGATGCGATACATCCAGACGACCAACTCGTCCAGTGCATCCGATTGTCCCAAGCCTGGCCCAATGCCAATGGCGGTTGCCTGGCGGGCCTGCTCGATAACCATCTCGCGTGCAGCGGCGGCGATGCGTCCCTCGGCGTCGCTCGCCAGGCCGACCGTCATGTACGACGGCTCGAACCCCGCAACCGTGGCCTGGCAAACGTCTGGCACCGCCAGCTTCAACAACCCTACGCCAGCGCGGAGCGCTGCCTGACCGGCCAGCGCCATGGCCCCGGCCATCCCTTGCGAACCGCCCACCAGCAACCCCCGGCCATAGTCTCCCTTGTGGCTTTCGGCCAGCCGCGCCGGCAGTCGAGGCAGTTGACGGTTCACAGGGCGCGTCACGGCGCGGCTCCGGCGGTTTGGGCGGCGATCAGGCCAGCCAGATACCCGGCTTTGAAGCCAGCGTCGATGTTCACGACCGCGACATTCGCGGCACAACTGTTCAACATGCCCAACAACGCGGCCAGCCCACCAAAACTGGCCCCATACCCAACCTGAGTCGGTACGGCAATCACCGGCACCGCCAGATAGCCGCCGACGACGCTCGGCAACGCCCCTTCCATGCCGGCCACCACCACCACGGCTTGAGCATCGCACAGTTCGTCGAGCCGTTCGACCAACCGGTGTGGTCCAGCGACCCCCACGTCCGACAGCCGATTCGTGGCAACGCCCATCCAGTCGAGTGTCTCAGCCGCCTCTTCGGCCACCGGCAGATCGCTCGTGCCGGCGGTCACCACGGCCACTTTGCCAGTGCGTGGCGTCGGGGTTTCGCTGGCGGTGATGCGAAAGGTTCGGCCAATCGTGTTGTAGTGTGCCTGAGGAAATTGCTTGGCAAGTTGTGCTGCCTTGTCGGCGTCGACTCGGGTGGCCAGCACTTCGATCTGCTCGGCGCACTGTCGTTGGAAGATTTCGGTCAGCATCTCGACCGATTTGCCTTCGCCAAACACCACCTCGGGATAGCCACACCGGCGGGCTCGGTCGAGATCGATCGTCGTCTGGGCCAATTGGGCCGAACGTGGTTGGCAAACCTGATCGGCCAATTCGTCAGGCGTGATTTTACCGGTTTGAAGCTGTTGCGCCAGTTGAAGTGCGGTGCTGCGGTCCATGCCTGTTATCGTAGGTCGTCTCTTCATGAGATTCAAGCGAGCGGAACTGATATCCCAAGTAGAGAGTAACAGCGACCGGTGGTCGAATCGCGAAACGGCTAAATTCTCCTGTTTCGCGAGCGGTCACCGACCGCTGTTTTTTAAAAGAGACAACTTTGCAGTTCTCCTAATCTGGAATCCTCCTCAGACGGCTCTTCCCAGCAGGCTACTTTCCGGCGACAATCAAGGAGGAGAGTCCAAGGTTCGCCACCGGCTTTCTTCCTCGCTTCAGGCTTTAAACCGTTTTCAGACAAAACCTAGTCCCTTGATGCCTCTGCGAATTTACCTGTGTCAGCAAAAATCAACATCCCTCGCTTGAACGCCTCGGGTTCCGAAGCTCAACATCGCTTGGACCAATTGCGGCAAAAGCTCAGTCCCCAAGGCGACATCGTCAGTCCGGCCGGCCGAGAAAAAACGATGGCCGTGTTTGGCGAGCCGCTCACGCCGCAACAAGTGGTCGAGCGAATTTGCCAACAAGTGCGTGCCGAAGGTGTCACGGCGGTGTTGGAATTTTCGGCCCAACTCGACGGCAGACGCTTGCAGGCTGACGAGCTTCGGGTTCCAGCAGACGAACTCCAACAGGCGCATGCCCAGGCCGATCCAGAGTTTCTGGCCACGGTGCGTCGGATTCGCGAGCGGATTCTGCGGTTCCAACAAGCAATTCTCCACCGTGACGTGCAAATCGACGACGTGGCCGGCGGCTACTTGCGGCAGCGTTATGTGCCGGTTCGTCGAGCCGGCATCTGTGTGCCTGGCGGTGCGGCGGCCTATCCGTCGACCGTGCTGATGACGGCCGTGCCTGCCCAGGCGGCCGGGGTGCGCGAGTTGGCGGTCGTTGCTCCGCCTACGCCGTTTGGCTCTTATAACCCCGATCTACTGGCTACCTGTCACGAGTTGGGCATCGACGAGGTCTACCGCGTCGGCGGCGCTCAGGCGGTGGCCGCTTTGGCCTATGGGGTCGAGGGGGTGCCGCAGGTCGACAAGATCGTGGGGCCTGGCAATCTGTTTGTCGCGCTGGCCAAAAAATGGGTCTTTGGCGAGGTCGACATCGACTCGATCGCCGGCCCGAGCGAGGTAGTGGTGCTGGCTGACGAGCGAGCTCGAGCTGATTGGGTAGCCGCCGAGCTGATCGCCCAGGCTGAGCATTCGCCAGGCGCCAGTATTTTGATTACCTGGAGCGAATCGTTGCTCGACGCGGTCGCCCAAGCGCTGGACGCACAGTTGGCCGCTCAACCGCGTGGCCAGCTAGCCCGACAAAGCCTGGAAGAGTTCGGCGCACTGGTGTTGGCCCCCGATGAGCAACAAGCGATCGAGCTGACCAACACGATTGCCCCAGAGCATTTGCAGATTGCCTGCCGCGATCCCGAGGCGGTGCTCGACCGGATCGATTGTGTCGGCGCGGCATTTTTGGGCGACGAGACGGCGGTCGCCTTGGGCGACTATGTGGCCGGACCGTCGCATGTATTGCCGACCGGCGGAACGGCCCGATTCGCCAGTGGGCTATCGGCCAACGATTTTTTGAGGGCAGGGAGTGTGAGCCGTTTCACCGCCGAGGGCGTCGCGCAAGTGGCCGGCGACGTGCAGCGGCTGGCCGAAAAGGAAGCCCTGGCTGCCCATTGGCAAAGCGTCCAACTCCGACTGGAGAGCCGTGAATAATCCCCAACCACTGCAAGCGGTCGGAGGGTCAAGAGTCGAGGGCACGCGCTAACGCGGGGCATTGACCAATTAAATTACCCGTTGCTGTTAATAACAGCGGTCGGTGACCGCTCGCGAAACACTTTTGGAACCACCAACCACCAACCACCAACCACTCACCACCAACCACCAACCACCACGCGGTATGAACTATCAGCGTCCTGAAATCACGAGCATGACCGGCTATGTCCCCGGCGAACAGCCGCAAGGGGGCAAATTCGTCAAGCTGAACACCAACGAGAATCCGTATGCCTGTTCGCCGGCGGTCACGCGAGCGCTGCAGGAAACGACGTCCGAGGCGTTGCGCCGCTATCCTGACCCGTTGGGCACTGCGTTTCGTATTCAGGCCGGCGAGGTACTGGGGGTTGATCCCGATTGGATTTTGTGCGGTAACGGCAGCGACGACATTCTGACGATTGTCACGCGCACGTTTGTTGGCGGCGGCCAAGCGGTCCGCTATCCGTATCCTAGTTATGTGCTCTACCGGACGCTGGCCGAGATTCAAGGCGCCAGGTATCAAGAAATTCCATTCCAGACCGATTGGTCGTTGGGCGACGATTTTGTTTCGACCACTCACCACTCACCACCTACCCCCGACCCGCCTCGGTTGGTCTATCTACCCAACCCCAACAGCCCTTCCGGCACGATGATTTCGCCAGACGAAATTTTGCGGCTGGCCGAGCGGTTGCCGTGTCCGTTGCTGGTCGATGAAGCGTACGCAGATTTTGCCGAGGAAAACTGTTTGGCGTTGGTGGCCAAGAACGAAAAGATTCTTGTTTCGCGCACGCTGAGCAAGGGCTATGCCTTGGCCGGGCTACGATTTGGGTTCCTAGTTGCCCAGCCTCAGGTGATCGAGCAGTTGCGGAAAGTGAAAGATTCGTACAATTGCGACGCGCTGTCGATTCACGCGGCGGCGGCCGCGATTGGCGACCAAGCCTGGCTGCAAACAACCCGGGCTCAAGTGGTTTCCACCAGAACCAGGCTGACCGAATCGCTCCGGCAACTCGGCTTCACCCCGGTCGAATCCCAGGCAAACTTTGTCTGGGCCCCCCATCCAGACCTCGCAGTCCGACCAATTTACGAGCAGCTCAAG
>JANQPJ010000359.1 GCA_028289525.1 Pirellulales bacterium | reverse complement strand
ACGCTCACCCGATTCTTTGCCTTGCATGCCGGCGTGCTGCCAGGATTGTTGATCGCGGTGTTGGTCGTCCACGTGGCCCTGTTTCGCCGGCATGGCATCACGGTCAAAAACCCTGACCGTGGCCCAGACCAGTTCTTTTGGCCTGACCAAGTGCTCAAGGATGCGGTCGCCTGTTTGGCCGTGTTGCTCACCATCGGCGGTCTGGCCGTTTGGGTAGGTGCCGAGCTAGGCGCCCCGGCCAACCCGGCCGAAGCCTATTCGGCCGCTCGACCCGAGTGGTACTTTTTGTTCCTGTTCCAGTTTCTCAAGTTCTTCCACGGCGAAGTGGGCGAGATTCTTGGGGCAATCGTCATTCCCGGCTTAGTAATGTTGGTATTTTTCTTGATGCCGTTGATCGGTCGCAGCCGCCTTGGGCACCGGCTGAACATCGTCGTGGTTACCGCGCTCATTGCGGGGTCCGCCGGGCTTACCTGGCTGGCGATTCGCGAGGACTACCAAGCCCGTTGGGTCTCGGCCGACACGTTTGCCGAAGTCGAACAGGCGCTTGACAAGATCGACACCGAACTACGGCGTGACAAGGCTAGCAGCGCCTATCACGGCAAATCGCGAGAAGAGCAACTGAGCTTGTGGGCTCAAGGAAATTCCGGTTCGACCGAGCAACTGTTGGCCAGCTATCAGGCCTATTCCCAATACAATAAGTCGCAAGAATATCTGGAAGCGGTCGAGCAGGCCAAGGCCGAAGGCCACCGAGCCCAACAACTGGCTGCCGCCGGCATTCCTCCGGGCGGAGCGCTCGCGCTGTTGCGCACCGATCCCAAGACCCAAGGCCCCAAACTGTTTCGCAAACATTGCGCCAGTTGTCATGACCATGTCGACAGCTCTGGCCATGGGATTCGCGAGCCGCGACCGCTAGAGTATCCCATCGACGAGACGACCGGCAAGCCCGACCTTGAAGCGACCCCAGTGCCAAATGGTGCTCCAAACCTTTATGGCTTTGCAAGTCGTGCATGGCTCAAAGGTTTTCTTAACCCGAAGGAGCTCGGACATGTGAAGCAGGACAAGGAGACTTTTTTGGTGACCGACGCGCCGTATTTCGGCAACACGGTCCATCGCGAAGGCGAGATGGTCGCCTGGGTCGGTAATAACTTGTCCGATTTGGACGAGGAGCAGCAAGCCCAACTCGATCAGGTAGTAATCGCGCTGTCGGCCGAAGCGGCCTTGCCGGCTCAGCGCCAGGCGGACGAAAAGTCGCGCGAGTCAGGCGACATTGAAGCTGGCCATACGGCACTTGTCGAGGAGTTTGCCTGTACCGACTGCCACAAATTTGGCGACGAAGACCCGGAAGCCGGGGCCCCCGACCTGACTGGCTATGGCTCGCGACAATGGCTTATCGACTTCTTGAGCAACCCAGCTCATGAACGTTTCTATGAAGAGTCCAACGACCGGATGCCAGCCTTCGCCGCTGGAGAACCAGACGATCCGAACAATCTGCTCGATCGCCAAAGCCTGGAGTTGCTGGTCGATTGGCTGCGTGGCGATTGGACCGAGCAGGTACGTTGAAAAGCTTCGACCACCGGTCGCTGTTTCTTTGAAAAAACAACTTTGCAGTTCTCCTGGTAGTCCCAGCAAACCATCAGCAGAGTCGACGGAATCGTTAAGGTTTACCACGCCGGCGAGCCGATTCTATGAGCGTGGCCATCTGGTTTGCGCGCTGCGCAACTTGTCAGTCAATCGCCAGCATTGCTAGCAGAATGGTCCAATGCCCGAAACAAGGATGTTCCCGGTGTGGTGTAAATCGTGTCAACAAGATGTTCCGGCGGTGGCGGCCACCGAGTCCGATGACGGTGTCTGTTGTGCGCGCTGTGGTGGACCGGTTGGACACGACGGCGTTGCCACCAAGTATTCGCCGACCGCTGATGAGCCAGTTCGTTTAGACGACACGCTTGTCGAGCCGCCTCCTTCCCTGGCCGATGACTGGGATGCCGAACAACAGTTGCGGCGTGCTGTCCGCGTGTTGCAGTCGTCTACCCGGCCAGCAAAACCGACCGACGCTCACACCGCTCAACTACGGTTCGATCCGCCTCAACTCGACCTGCGGCCCTGGCAGGCCGGGCAAGCCAGGCGGAGCCAAGCTCAACCGGCGCCAGCCCGGCGTGTGCGGGGTGCTTGGATCGGCGGCCTGGCCTGGTTGATGTTGGCCCTGGGGCTGATGGGCTTGGCCTGTGGCGGAGTGCTGCTCGGCTGGTCAATCTTTGAAAATCGGCCCGAACTGTGGCGACAGGGAATGCCGATTCTGATCGCTGGCCAATGCACGCTGGTGCTAGGCCTGTTGCTCCAGTTGGAACGTGTTTGGCAAAACGGCCGCCACAACCAGTCGAAGCTGCACGAGGTCGACCAGCGCTTGGCCGACTTGAATCATCAGGCCGCGATGTTAGGTACGACCCATTCGACCGCCTCGAAGGCGTTCTACAGCCATCTGGCCGAAGGGGCCAGTCCGCAGATTTTGTTGGCCGACGTGAAAGGCCAACTCGACATGCTGGCCGTGCAGATGGCCAACCGATCGCGCGGCTAGAGCAAATTCAGTCATTCCAAAAATGACGACGGAAAAGTGTTTCGCGAGCGGTCACCGACCGCTGTTACGAACAGCAACGAATCAATTTGTCAGCATTTCCTAACTGAGCCCCGGCGACACGTCGTGTCGCGGCTAGTGCAAGTTGCACGGGACTGTAGCGGTCGTGACTCTGGTTTTTTCGATGTTTCTCGACGAAACATCGCTACACAAACCTGAAAACTGCTCTAGAGCGCATTTCAAAACCAATCCAAGCACAACGCGAGGGGCGAGTGAATTTTTACTCCCGTTCCCAAGCTCTGCTTGGGGACGAAAACGATACGAGCGTTACTTCACTCGCTGGCTAATCTCACTCACACAGTCGTCGACCTTGACGCGCCACTGCTCGAGCGTGTCGCGGTCGCGAATCGTGACCGTGTTATCCTTGAGCGTATCGCCGTCGACCGTGATGCAATAAGGCGTGCCGGCTTCGTCTTGGCGACGGTAGCGACGCCCCACGGCTCCCTTCTCGTCATAGAAGGCCGGCATCTGCTGTTTGATTGCCCGATAGATATCTCGGGCAATCTCAGGCATACCGTCTTTTTTGACCAATGGGAAAACAGCCGCCTTGATCGGGGCGATCCTGGGATGCAGTTTCATCACGGTGCGCGTCTGCAGCTTGCCCTTCTCGTCGGGCACCTCGTCCTCGGTATAGGCTTCGCACAAGAAGGCCAGCGTGGCCCGATCGGCCCCGGCCGACGGTTCGATCACGTGCGGCACATATTTCTCGCCACTCAAGTCGTCACGATAGGTCAGATCGCGACCGCTGCCACGGTATTTCGGCTTGCCATCTTCGCCCAGTTGAACTTCGAGCCCCGGCGAGTTCTCGTCCAGCTTACCTTCCATGTGGCTCCGCAGGTCGAAGTCGCCCCGATGGGCGATGCCTTCCAGTTCGCCATACTCGCCCTTGGGCAAAAACGGAAACGCATATTCGACGTCCGACGTGCCGCGTGAATAGTGGCTCCGCTCTTCTTCGCCATGTTCGCGCAAAATGAGCCGTTCGCCGGCCAGGCCTAACTCGGTATACCAACGCATCCGCCGGTCGCGCCAAAACTTGTACCAACCCTGCGACGAATCGGGATGGCAAAAGAACTCAATCTCCATCTGTTCGAACTCGCGCGAACGGAAGGTGAAGTTACGGGGCGTGATTTCGTTCCGAAAACTCTTGCCAATCTGGGCGATGCCGAACGGCACTCGAACCCTGGTGCTGTCCAACACGTTCTTAAAATTCACAAAGATGCCTTGCGCCGTCTCTGGCCGCAAAAAAGCTGCATCGCGTTCGCTGCCCATCGCCCCGACAATCGTTTTGAACATCAGGTTGAACTCACGCGGTTCGGTCAGCGTGCCAAGTTCTTTAGCGTCGGGCCCCAGCACCTGACTCATGTCGTCGATCGTCTCCAACGACACAAAATCGCCGTCCCAGGCCAGGTCGTCGGCGTTTTTGGCCCTCAGGTTAAAAAACTTGAGTGCCCGGCGCGTGACGTCGTCCACCTCTTCACTGGTCTCGACGACCGTGGCGACAAAAATCCGTTGTCCTTTGGCTTCCACCCAACGGCCACGCACCTGATCGTGCCGGTAGCGCCGGTTCGATTGCCGGCAATCGACCATCAAGTCGTGAAACAGATCGTAATGGCCTGAGCATTTCCAAACCTGAGGGTGCATGATGATCGTGCAGTCCAGGCCAGTCATTTCATAGGGGGTCGGTGCTCCGGCCGGAGCGGTCAGTTCGTCGTGCGCGGTGACCATGTCGTGCCACCAGGCGTTTTTGATATTTCGCTTGAGATTTACGCCCAACGGGCCGTAGTCCCAAAAGCCGTTCAAGCCGCCATAGATTTCGCTAGACTGAAACATAAAGCCGCGGCGACGGCAGAGCGAGACGAGTTTTTCCATTTGCATGACGACTTTGAACCGATTTTTGCTGTTTCTTATTCTTATGAAGCCTGAAGCGCCAGCGAAGGAATTGTTGAGGGCTCAGAAGATTCCTTCGCTGGCGCTTCAGGCTTTGCTCAGTCCTGAGACGAAGCCTAGCTGGACAGAGCCACTTTTGAGTGCAATACAAGCCCGACGCGCAAGCGAGGGAATTTAGACGTAACGTATTCCCTCGCTTGCGCGTCGGGCTTGTATTTCGGAGAATTCACAACAAAGTGGCGCTGTCCAACTAGAGTGTACTGGAATTGCTGGCCAGGCGTCTATGTCAGACCAATGCGCCAAGCTTGCAAATCGAGTTCCGGCACCACCGGTACCGAATCGACTTGGGCGGCAATGACCAGATCGTCTTCCTGGCCGATCCGAAGCAAATTGCGCCCACCGCCGGTCGACCGCAGTTCGGTGGCCAGATAGTCGCCCAAGGCGACGCCGGCCCCGATTGCCCGAGCAACCACGCTCCGCCAAGCGGCCACGGCCAATTGGGCCGAATCGTTCAATTCCGTGGGCGTCTCCTCTTTCTTCGTCCGTTGATAGACGATTGCGCCGGCCAACAGCACATCCTCTCGGGTAACCTGACCGTCGGTCCCCGCACAAACAATCTGCACGTTCATCGTGTCGGCCACTGCGTCGCAAACCGCCTGTAGATTGACGGCCGCACCGAGCACCACTCGATATGCCTCGCGACAGGCCGCCAAGGCCCTGGTGCCGTTGGTCGTGGTGAACAGAACCGACTTACCACTGACCGCCTCCTCCGTGTATTCGGTCGGCGAATTGCCCAAGTCGAACAGGTCGATCTTCACGCCTCCCCGTTCTCCCCCCAAAACGATGCTTTCCCGCTCGCGCCCGACGGCCTGCTGCTGAACGTCCTCAATCTCCGCACATGGCACCACCTCCGCGGCCCCAGCGGCCAGCGCTTGGGCAATGGTGGTCGTGGCTCGCAGCACGTCGACCACCACGACCGTGGCCCCGCGTAGGGCTTCAAGCTCGACGAGTTGGGGAAGGAAGTGAACTTGAATGGACTTTTGCATAACAAAAGGATCCCGCGAATCTCGTGTAACTAGCCGCGACGCGACGCGTCGCCGGGAATTGTGATTAGCCCCCTATGATAAAAACCATTCGGTCGTTGGGGAATGCCTGCTCGGCACATCGCACTTTGGACGCTCGGCCATGCCCGTTACAATGCCATCCATGTCGATCGCCTCGCTCTCCGAGTTTTTGGAACTCCTGGCCGCCGAAGGCCAGCTCGAACGGATTGCGCCCCAGGTATCGCCTGAGTTCGAACTGGCCGAAATCGCCGATCGGGCGGTTCAGGCCGAGGGGCCAGCCTTGCTGTTCGAAAACGTGACAGGCAAGCCCTGGGTCGTGGCGGCCAACGTGCTTGGCAATCAAGCCCGGCTTTGCAAGGCACTCGATACCGACTCGATCGAGGCGTTTGCCGACGCCATTGGCCAGTTGGCCGAGGTGACTGCCCAAAAGCACTGGCTTACCCGACTCAAAACCGGCGCACAAGAGGCCCCCCTAGACCGCTTTCCTCCCAAAACCGTGAGGGTGGGGGCCTGTCAACAGGTGGTCTGCTTGGGCACCGATGTCGATCTAGCCTGTTTGCCAGTAGCCTGCTCGTGGCCAGAGGAGACGGTCGCCTCGGTCACGGCCGGTTTGCTGGTCACGTCGAGCCACACGACTGGCGAGCCGAACATCTCCAAGGCCCCGCTAGCCGTCTTGGACGCTAAACGGTTGGCCGTGGTTTGGGATAGTTACCAGCCTGGCCTGCGCGATCTAACGGCCTACGACACTGCCCGAGGACCGATGCCAGTGGCCGTGGTGCTAGGCGGCGATCCGTTGCTCGACATCTTGACCGAGTTGCCGTTGGGCCAGCGGGCAGATCATCTACGGCTGGCCGGTTTGCTGCGAGAACAAGCGGTCGAGATGGTGGCCTGTCGCACCCAAACGCTCGAGGTTCCAGCAGCGGTCGAAGTCGTGATCGAAGGCACGATCGACCCCAGCGCCGACCGCGTGTCGCCAGGACGCCTCGCCGGCCCGAACGGGTACTACCTTGATCCTCAGGATTGTCCGGTGCTGGAGGTCTCGGCAATTAGCCACCGTTCGCAGCCGGCCTTTCCGGTCAACCTGTTTCGCCGTCCGCCGACGGCGCTGAACCGGCTGTGCGAACGACTGCTACTGGCCGTGGCCCAAACCGTGGCGGCCGAGGTGGTCGACTTGGCCATCGTCGGCGGAACGGGCTCTCGGAGTCTGGTGGTGGTATCGATCCAAAAAACATTGGCCGGCCAGGTACGCCGATTGGCCGGAGCCCTTTGGGGGCTGCCTGAGCTGGGGCTCAACCGAACGCTGATGGTGGTCGACGAGACGGTCGACGTGCGTGATCGGGAGCAGGTGTTGGGCCGTTTGACGTCGGATGTTCGTTTCGACCGCGACCTGTTCTTCCAAGACGGCCCGGCCGACCCGATTGCTCACGCTGGTTCATTGCGGCTGGGCATCGACGCCACGGCCAAGTTGCCTGGCGAGTCGAGCGGCGATTGGCCTAACAAGTTGGCTGCCGACGAATCGACCCATCAGGCGGTCGATGCCCGTTGGGAGGAGTTGGGGCTTGGCTCTTGGGGGTTCTAGTGGCGAGTGATGAGAGCCTTGTTCGACGTTGTCTCAAATCGGTAAGATGCGAACACGATTCTTACGTTCTTCTACAACAACCAATGCTCCTGATTCCAAATCGGATTCGTGCTGTCTGATTGCAGCAACCACAAGATTGCCCATGTGACCTGGCAACACGTCTTCGCCTCGCACTTGTAAGACACTCGGGCCAGTCTTGTGGGTCAGAGCTAGTATCGTGCCGAAGTCCAAATCATGTGTGAACACAATACATCCATTTGCCTCGGCCCAATCCATGATCGTTCTATCTGTTGCCGTTGGGTCGCCTACCGTCGACCAATGCATTGTGGTCCAACCGGCACTCTGGAGCACCGAAATCCAGCCTGGTGACAGGTTCATGTCGATCAAAATGCTGAGGCTCATGAGACGGGTAGCGTGACCTCCCGTTCTTCCACTCGCCAAGCGGCGTAAGCAAGCGCTTGATCCAGATCTTCTGTTTCCAAATACGGGTAGGATTTCAGAATCTCCTCACGCGACCGGCCTGCAGCGAGCAGTCCGACAATCGTCCCGACTGTGACCCGCAGTCCGCGAATGCACGGCTTCCCCCCCATCACCGCGGGGTCAAGTGTGATTCGTGTCAGTTCTTTCATCGGGCATTTCCTTCGTTGGTTTTCTCATGTGGCTCGTCATCCTCTAATTCGGATTCCGATCCAACCGCAATGCGTGAGCTCCACCATCAAACGCGATACGGATTAGTTTACCACATTTTGGACACTTGAGCACGATGGTCCGGATGGCCCATCCGTGGGACTGTTCGCCTCGAACTTCAGTCAAGGCAGAACGTTAAAGGTCACCAGGCGGCGACGAGAGATTCTCCGCTTCTAGAACAATTCCTGAGAATTCGTAGTCGTGTTTCGTCGGGAAATCTCGGCAAAAACTAGGTCGCGTCCGCTATGGTAAAGAGCGACTTGCTCTAATTCGCCGTATTTCGTTGTTCCCATGCGTCGGATTCGTCGGATGAAATCGTGAATGCGGTTTCTTTGGCACGATTTGAACAAGTGCCTGAACAAGTTTATGCCGTGCGGCGGTGTTCTTGTGCTACACCCCTATAAGATTGTTCTTGAATCTCTTGGCAAGCGCTGCCTCTGGCGTTTCACATTTTCGAGCAGCTAACATACTACGATGTGGAAGAGGAGCATCCAGCATCGCATAGAGAGATTCTATGTTCTGTTCGTGCACGGCGTCGAGCAGTTTCTCGAATTGCCGGACCGATACGAAACGCATTTCGTATGGAGTCGTGCTTGGATTCGGGAAGAACCGGTTTGCGCCTTGTTCTTCTGCAACATATGTTGCCTGTTCGAGTTCATACACTCGAACATTGTTGAAACACTCGTGGTTCATTGATCTCCGACGCATGAGGCGTCTGACGAGAGTGTCGCCATGGACACATCGAGCCCATGTCACGTTTTCCAACATGTGGCCATCGCCGTCAGGCTCGGAATGGGCAGCGAGAAGAAGACCAAGGGCTGGCCCCTTTTCCACGAAGGTAACGGACGGATCAGCGATGGCGACCGTCGTTTTGCGGTGCTCAACGCGTTCACGTTTCGGCTCAGGTGCTGGAGCAGGTTGGTCGATCATAAAACGTTTTCAAAGCAACATAACGCGTAGTTATGCCGCCCATGGATGCAGTGTGTTGGGGTACGAGTTGCAATAGGTCGGTTTCACCGATTTGATACTCATCTATGCGGTGCGGCGAGCATGCAGCAGTTCACCAGCTTCAATTGGCCGAACATCGTCAGCGCTAACGGTGACCAGCGCGACCGTCTGTCCGCCACCATCAACGAATTCGACCTCGTATCCGCGAGCACCTTTGTAAACATGCACAACCGTCCCCACATCTCCGCGGTTGAGTTTTTCGTGCGGCGGATCGCAATCCAATACGACGAGGGAATGTTCAGTAATCATTTTTCTTCATCCGGATACGCTGTCACAAGTCGAGGCGAGTTGTCGTCTTCAACGATCCAAACCGTCAGTACACTTCCAGCCCGGTGGTTTAGCCGAGCAACCGATCCGGTCGCCTTGTATTTTATACCGAATTGCGTTGTTTCGGTATCGAATTCGTCACAATCACAAGCAATGGCCATCAGGTCGTCGGCCAACAGTTGCCATTCGTTGCGAGTGTAGCCAAGCGAATGAAACCAGACCGCCTTGGAGCCGCCATCAGGATGCTCAAGGTTGAGCAAATAGTCGCGGACCTTTTCGGCGGCAATTATAGCTCGATCTGCATCAGGTATAGGCATCTGTTTTTTGATGGCCAAACGTTCGATTATGCGTTGTCAGTTTTTGTTAGCAGCTTGTGTTGCAGGAGTGTCGGAAAAAGAATTCGATGACCGTTTGCTTGAAGACAGCTGGTTGTATGCCATCCACTTTTCCTCAACGGCAGCTTCACGATTGTCATACCGTGTAACAATCGTAGTACCTGCCATTAGGTGATAGCGAACTTGTGAGTATTTGACGGGTTCGTCTACAACCTCGATCGCAGCAATATTGCTCAAGTCTATGATTTGGTCTTCGCCAGTCAAAAACAGGTTTTGCATCTCATGGTCCTTCCGTGATTAGGGTGAAGTGAATGCTTCTAAGTCAATTATGGGTTACCGCCCAAATATGCCAATATCCATTGCAGTACGTTTGATAAAATCCAATTGACTCAGAAAATCTATTGACAACTTGTAAGTTACGTCTGGGTCTTCAATGTCGAGCCGCCTCGTCAGGACCGTGATGAGCTCCATTGTTGGCAATCGATCGGCCTTTGGCATCGTTGAAACCACAACGTCATAACCTCGCCAACGATCTTCAATTAGCGAAATGAAATCCAATCCGAGCTCGTCTTCAACGGAAAAGCCATGCCGTTGATGAAACACTTGTAAGCCTAAATACTTTGATGCATTGACGGTTTCCCCAATCAGTTTTTCTGATGCATCAACATTAGATGAAAATATTCGATAGCCAAATTGGGCAGTCCACGCGCGAAATATAAAGAGCTCAGCAAGGCGCGGTGGTGCAATGTGATCGCCAAGGATATCCGCGTAATGATCGTTGTAGTTCACAAGGTAAACTTGCTGGTCGATCTTGGCAGTGGACGCATTGATCGGCGTTGGTTTACCAAATATTTTTTTGAGCAGACTCATGAGTCGCCTAGGAAACACAGAACAAGATATGGGTTGAGTTTACCTTAGTACAAAACCGTATTTTAGCAACTTGAGAAATTGCCGCAACATACTTGCCTCAAGGCAGTTAAGGCAATTCCGGAGGGATGGTTGCCGATTAATAACCGGAGAAGGCTGCCAAGCGATCTCAGTGCTCTTGTTCTTGTACCTCCAAGTTCTTAAGCAAAAACTACGGAGCCTGAACGCTGGCTAGGCCCCCATCCACATGGCACCTCCACCATGCTCACAGCCGTGTGCCAGTCGGTTGCGCCTGGCACGCGAGGCAAACCGAGGATATTGGATCATGGCGCGGTTAGTGTGCGGTAGCAGGTAGATGTTTGGCAAAGTGTTCCGAGAAGCGAGAAAAACGACTCTTTCCACCGCAGAAAGCGTCGAATTAGCCCTGGTTGTCGGTCGTGTGGCACGTAAAATATTAGGTAGCATGGCTACCGTGGATGACAAGACACAGGTGACAGTCCAGGCTGGGGTCGATAAATCACAGCCTAGAGTACGCAAGATGTTTGCGCAGATCGCCCCGCGATATGATTTGCTCAACCATCTGCTCTCACTGAACATCGACCGCTACTGGCGCTGGCGAACCGTGCGGCGCGTGCCGCCGCAGGGAACAACGCCGGTACTCGATTTGTGTACCGGAACAGGCGACTTGGCCCTGGCCTACTATCGGGCAGGCGATGGCAAGACGCCGGTCGTGGGGGCCGATTTTTGTCACGAGATGCTAGTCATCGGGCAACAAAAGGCCCGCCGCGTCGCTCCGGTCGAACGGCTCACGCTCATCGAGGCCGACTCGATGCAGTTGCCGTTGGCTGATGATGCCTATCAGATTGTTTGTGTCGCCTTTGGCCTGCGGAATGTGGCTGATACCGATCGTGGGTTGCAAGAGATGACCCGAGTTTGTCAGCCAGGCGGAAAAGTCGTCGTGCTCGAGTTTTCTCAACCGCGTTGGCAGCCGTTTGCAAGCATCTACCGATGGTATTTTCGGCACGTGCTGCCCCGCATCGGGCAATGGCTCGCCCGCAACCAGAGTGACGCTTACCACTACTTACCCCAAAGCGTCGGTGAGTTTCCTAGCGGCGAAGCGCTGGCCGAGCGGATGAGGGCTTGTGGCTTGACCTCGATTGCGATTCAGCCATTCACGCTCGGCGTGGCTACGCTCTATGTCGGCACCAAGCCGGCCCAAGGAGGCTAGGCATGGCCAATGTGATTCTTGCCATCACCGGAGCCAGCGGCGCGGTGTATGCCTTGCGATTGTTGCAAGTGTTATTAGAAGCCGGCCAGCAGGTTCATTTGACCATTAGCCCAGCCGGTCAAATTGTGCTGCGAGAAGAACTAGGCGTCACGGTCGATCTCGACGCGTTTCAAGAAACCGATCTGTTTCAAGTGGCCATGGCCCGGGAATCCGAGGCCAGTTGGTTGACTGAAATGCTAGGACCGAACGCTGATCGCGCACAGTCTGGTCAGGTGATCTACTACCATCACCAAGATTTGATGGCCCCCATCGCCAGCGGGTCGTTTCTCTCCGGCGGCATGATCGTCTGCCCTTGCTCTGGCAGCACGTTGGGGGCGATTGCCCATGCTACACCGACCAACTTGATCCAACGGGCAGCCGAGGTGCAGTTAAAAGAGCGCCGGCCCCTGGTGTTGGTCCCACGCGAGACGCCGCTTTCGAGTTTGCAGTTGGAAAACATGCACCGCGCCGCCCAGGCGGGGGCCGTGGTGATGCCGGCCACACCAGGCTGGTATCATGGAGTTCACTCGCTCGCCGATCTGGTCGATTTTATGGTCGCCCGAATGTGTGACCAGTTGGGCATCGAAAACCGTTTAATACGTCGCTGGGGCGAAGCAAGACGCGGTGGAGGGTTAAGGGTGGAGGGTTGAGGGAACGCGCTAGCGCGTACCACTCACCACTCACCACTCACCACTCACCACTCACCAAATCCTAAATCCTAAATCTAAAGATGTGGCAGTCGTTGACTAACATTCTGTCGATGATCCGCTTCAGCCATACGCTGTTTGCGTTGCCGTTTGCGCTGTTGGCGGCGCTGATGGCCTGGTGGGCCGAACCGGTAGTCGCGTGGCGTTGGCAAGATTTGTTGGGCATTCTGTTGGCGATGGTCACTGCCCGCAGTGCGGCGATGGCGTGGAATCGACTGGCCGATCGGCGGATTGATGCCGAAAACCCTCGCACCGCCACGCGGCACTTGCCTGCCGGCACGCTGCGAGTAAGCCATGTGGTTTGGTTCACGGTGTTTGCTTCGCTCGGGTTTGTAGCTAGTACGTGTTTGTTTTTGCCGAATCGGTTACCGCTCTATTTGGCCATTCCGGTCTTATTGTTCCTGGCTGGCTACAGCCATGCCAAACGCTTCACATCGCTGTCCCATTTTTGGCTCGGGGCGGCACTGATGCTGGCGCCGGTTTCGGCTTGGATTGCGATTCGCGGTCAGGTCGTGTTGGCCAATCCGGCCGATCTGTTGCCGGCGGTTGTGTTAGGAGCGGCCGTGATGCTTTGGGTGGCCGGGTTCGATATCATTTATGCTTGCCAAGACCTCGACTTCGATCGGACGGCCGGTCTGCACAGTGTGCCTGCCTGCCTGGGAACGGCCGGCGCATTGCGACTGGCGGCCGGTTGCCATCTGGCAATGATTGGGTTGTTGGCTTGCTTGCCATGGGTCTTTGCGCCTTGGGGCTGGATTTACTGGACCGGCGTGGCGATGGTGGCCGGTCTGTTGGCCTACGAACATGTGCTGGTCCGGCCTGACGATCTCTCTCGGGTCAACCGGGCCTTCTTTCACGTCAACGCGGTGGTCAGCCTGGGGCTGCTGATTGTCGGGGCAATCGATTTATTACTGTAGGACCAAAGTGATTTGGATATCTGCTGGAGATTCCCGGCGACGCGTCGTGTCGCGGCTAGGGCAACTACTGAAAGGAAACGTTTCGATCGCGCATCGTCGGACTTGTCTGGTACTACTGATCCTCTTGTCCCTGCCTGGCTGCGACTGTCGTAGTCCGGTTGTGGAAACGCCTACGGCACCAGAAGAATCCGTTCCAACATCGGACAACCAACCGCCCGTCGAACCAGAGCCTCCCCGCCCGCCGATCGCCGAAGAGTTGCCGATCGAACCAAGTTCTGAGAAAACGCCTGAGCGGCTAACCGATCTGGCGACCCGACGCTGGATCGCCGCACGAGCTGATCCTGACCAAAACATGCGCGCAGAGGCCGAAGCCTATCTAGAAGACCTCGGTCCTCAGGCGGTGCCGGCGCTGTTGTTGGCGATTAACGATCCAGATGCCAAGCTGCGGCGTGGCGCGGCGGTGGGGCTGCTAGCCCGCTTCAATCCTTGGGAACCGCTGCTGGTCGAGGCGTTTTTACAAACACTCGACGACCCAGAGCCGCAGGTTCGGGCAATTGCCTTGCCGACAGTTGGCCAACTAGAACCGCAAGACGCCGCCAGGGCCCAACGCTCGCTCTTAACCATCCTAGGGCGACCGGACGAACCGTTGCACCATCGAGCAACCGCGGCTCGGCTGTTGACGCGTGGGTTGGGCGACCGCCAAGCGTCGTGGCAAGCACTCCAAGCAGCGGTAACCCAAGATCCAGCGGTTCGCGTGCGCCGAGCAGCCCTGCCGGGCGTGGTAAAACATGCTCCCAATGCTCAGGCCCAAGTCAATCTCTTGGTCACGGTGCTCTCGGCCGATCGCGACGCGAGATTGCGTCGTCAGGCGGCTCGAGGGTTAGGCGAGCTTGGCGTGCAAGCCGCCACGGCAGTCGGGCCGTTGCTGGCAGCGCTCGACGATACCGACACCGGCGTGCAACAAGCGGCCGGTTTGGCGCTGGCGGCCATCGGACGACCAGCGGTGCCAGGCCTGATCGAACGGTTCGAGGCCGACGACCGGCGGTTGCGGCTGATGGCCATTGCCGTCTTAGCCCGGATGGGGCCCGCTGCCCGAGCGGCGGCTGAGCGGCTAGAAACAATGCTTGACGATGCTGATCCGATGATTCGCCAAGCAGCAAAAGCCGCATTACACCAGTTTCGCGAGCGGCCACCGGCCGCTGTTCCCAACCGAGACGGATAGACAACCCACACTGGCAACCGTACACTGAAACGACGCTTGAGTTTTTCTCTTTTTACAGGCAATAGGCATGGTTTCCGAGTCTCACGACAAGATTGCTGAAATTCGCGACAAAGTGCAAGCCGGCACACGGCTCTCGCTCGACGAGGGGTTGTTTCTCGACTCGTCGGCGATGCCGCTCAACGAATTGGGGGCGTTGGCCAATCTGGTCCGCGAGCGCAAAAACGGCAACTACGCCTACTACAACATCAACACGCATCTGAACGCCACCAATGTTTGCGTTTATCGGTGTACGTTTTGTGCGTTTCGCGCCGATCTGCGCGACCCGAAGGGCTACCTGATGTCCGACGAGCAGATTTTGGCTCGTGGGCAAGAGGCGGTCGACCACGGTTGCACCGAAATGCACATCGTCGGTGGGCTGCATCACCAGATGAAATACGATTGGTATGTCCACTGCATTCGCATCTTGCACGAGGCCTATCCCCAACTGCACTTGAAGGCCTACACGGCGGTTGAAATTCAATGGTTTGCCCACATGACCGGCAAGTCGTATCGCGAAATTTTGACCGACCTCCTCGAAGCCGGGTTAGGCAGCATGCCAGGCGGTGGGGCTGAGATTTTTCACCCCGAGGTTCGCGACCAGATTTGTGAGCACAAGGCCGATGCCTCGCGTTGGATTGAGGTGCACCGCACAGCCCATCAACTTGGACTACGAACCAACGCGACGATGCTCTATGGGCACATCGAAAAGTCTTATCACCGGATCGATCATTTGCTTCGCTTGCGCGCGTTGCAGGATGAAACCGGCGGGTTCCAAACTTTTATTCCACTGGCCTTTCATCCAGACAACACCGGCCTGGAACATTTAAAGAAGCCAACCGCGCTCGACGATCTGCGCACCATGGCCGTGGCCCGATTGATGCTTGACAACTTCGACCACATCAAGGCCTACTGGATCATGCTAGGGATTGGCACCGCGCAAATTGCCTTGGCCTATGGGGCCGATGATCTCGATGGCACCGTGCGCCACGAGTTGATCTACCACGACGCGGGGGCCGAGACGCCAGAAGTATTGTCCGTCGAGCAATTGCGACGGCTGATCCGCGAAGCAGGCCGCGAACCGGTTGAACGCGACACGCTCTACCATCATGTGCGGCGCGAAGCCGACCACTGGGAGCCAGGCGACCCAATCGAGCAGGCTTCGCTGTAAATGTGCGATTTCGCTTTCTTCTTGGCCATCGAGCAAGATGCTTGAAAGTGAATTGCGCGATTGTGGCAACTGTGAGAGAGCAGCCCAGGCTCACTGCTGATAGCGTTCGGGGTAGACAACCACCTCGACTCGACGGTTACGCGATTTGCCAGCTGGCGTGGCGTTTGAAACGACCGGATGGTTTCCGCCATGGCCGACGACGAACACCTGTTTCGGCGGCACTCGATGACGACGCATGAGATGCTCGTAGACCGAGGTCGCCCGAGCCGTCGAGAGATGGTGGTTGCTGGGGAAATGGCTCGAGCGGACCGGAACGCTGTCGGTGTGCCCTTCGATGCCAAGCATCTGGTTAGGATAGTGTTGCAAAATGTCGGCCAGCACGCCGTCGATCATCCGACTGGCCCCCGGTTTGAGCGTGGCCGTGCCCGGCTGGAACAAGGTGTCGCCAGGCAACTCGATACGAATCACGTCGCCATCCTGACGGACTTCGACATTGGGAATTTGTACCACCGTGAGCGCATCGACCAAGCTGTTGTTGGCGCGAATCGTGGCCCCTGCCCTGCGCTGGACCGAAGCGGCCAGGGCTTTAGTATGCCGTTCGAGCCCTTGCTTTTCGGTGCGGGCTGAGGCCAACTG
>JANQPJ010000185.1 GCA_028289525.1 Pirellulales bacterium | reverse complement strand
ACCGTAGCGGACGACACCTAGTTTTCGCCGAGGTTTTCGGACGAAATACGACTACGAATGATCCGAAATTGCTCTAGTAGACGATGACATTCGAATTTGAGGGTTGCAAGCTTCTGTTTGCCCCTAGCCGCGACGCGTCGCCGGGGCCCCACAAAAACAAATGGCATCGTCTACTAGGCATTGTTCCCTCAGGCTAAGAAGGAGATTAGATTTTGGACACTCGGGCTTTTCTGTTGTTTCTCGGTGGTGTTTGGGCAAGCTGGAACTCGATGGGTTGGGCCGACGAGTCGCCAACTTCGATTGAGTCCACTCGTCTGTCCAACCTGCGTCAGGTTACCTCGGGAATGGCCAAGGCCGGCGAAGGTTATTTTTCGCCAGACGGGGAGTCAATCGTGTATCAGGCAGTCCCGCCGGAGTTTCCTTTCTATCAAATCTACCGGCAACCGTTGGCCGGTGGAGCGATTCAACGGATTAGCACCGGGCGGGGCCGCACGACTTGCAGCTATTTCCATCCTCACGGCGATCGCATCTTGTTTGCTTCGAGTCATTTAGACCCGAACGTTGCCGAGACCGAGGCCAACGCGCGGAAGCAACAGGAAGAGGACCGCCGCACTGGTCGGCGGCGCCGGTATCAATGGGACTTTGACTCGTTCATGGAAATTTTTGTGGCCGACCTGAATGGAAACAATCTGACCAGACTGACCAATAGCCTCGGTTACGACGCCGAGTGTGCCTATTCGCCCGACGGCCAGCAAATTGTCTTTTGCAGTGATCGCGATGGCGACCCCGACTTGTATTTGATGAACGCCGACGGTTCGAACGTGCGGCAATTGACCAACGCCCCTGGCTACGACGGTGGGCCGTTCATTTCGCCTGATGGGCGTTGGGTCATTTTTCGTAGCGATCGCAAGCGCGAGGGATATTTGCAGATTTATGCAATTGGCATCGACGGACAGAACGAAGTGGCGTTGACCGACAACCAGGGAGTGAATTGGGCCCCGTATTGGCATCCCCGGCAGCCGTGGATCATTTGGGCCGGCGCCGATCACAGCCAGCCGAAAGCCCGGCCCAACTACGACCTCTGGGTGATGCCTTATCGTGAGGAAGAAGGTCGTTTAGCCGGCGGCCCGGTCACACGGCTGACCGACCATCAGGCGGCCGATGTGTTGCCGGTCTTTTCACCCGATGGCCAGAAACTCATGTGGACCAGCACGCGAGGGGCCAACGGCACCAGCCAACTGTGGATTGCCGACGTGAAGCTGCCAGAGATTGCTTGGCCGGCCGATTCGGAGTAGCGAGGCTTATCAAAATTTTTGTAACTCTTCATCCGAGTGGAATAGATTTCGGGGGCTTGAGAGAAATCCGAAGCACGAAATCCGAAACAAATCAGAAGGACCAAAGCACGAATGATCGAAACCGATGCGTGGCCACGGCACAAGAGTCGCAGAAATGGCTTGCCTGCCGAGAGGGTAAACTGGTTATAGATCGGAGTAGCAAGTTCCTCTTATTCCCTAGCCGCGACGCGACGCGTCGCCGGGGTGCTGTTTGAAATCGTCGCTTCCCAAGCAATTTCCCGGCGATGCGTTGCATCGCGGCTAGGGCAAAAAGAGATGTATCAACAATAGGGCAGGCAATCACTCTACCTGCAGCAGCTCGATTTCCAACTTACCGAGTACCTGAAGAATCGGCAAAAAACTGCTGTAGGCCGAGCTGCCTTGCAGGTTGGAATCGGCCAGCTTCAAGTGGCCGACGGTCAACCGGCCGATGCCGCGCGTGGCGTCGAGGGCTCGCCACCGAGAGCCTGGTTGGACTTCGGTCCACATGTGATAGGCAAAGCCTCCGGCCTTCGCGTCGTAAACCAGCCCCATCGCCACTCGGGCAGGGAGCCCCCGGGCACGGCACACGGCCGCCAGCAACACCGCGTGTTCGGTACAGTCGCCTTGTTGCGAGCGGCAGACCTCGGCCGCCGAGGCGAAGACCTGACTGAAATCTTTTTGAGTGATGTGCCGGTGGACAAGTTTTTCGAGCGCCAACGCAATGGCCAAGCGGTCGTGGCTGCCAGGCAGCACGCTGTGGGCCAGTTTTTGCACTTCAGGATCGTCCTTTTCGACGAGATCGCTTGCAGCCAGTGTGTCTGGCTCGGCTAGCACTGTGGAAGTCTTGGAATCGGTTTCCGGATCGAAAATCGGCTCGATCACGAGTCGAGCGGCATGAGGGCCGGCTGGCGAAACCGTTTGACCAGGCCCGGCCGGGAACACTTCGGCCGGATTGCCCTGTGGCAGTTGCACACGATAGACTGCCTGACGGCTCGTGTTGACCTCCGGCACCGGTCGATCGAGCCGCACGATCATGTCGAGTCCCAAGTCAAGCGACCCAGCGGCGTCTGGCTGTTGGGCGAGGGCCTGAGAAGTCCGATAGATTTCCTGACCGAGCAATTCTGCCCTGGCGCGCAAGACCTCGCCGGCCTCGTTGCACCACAAGGTCGAGTCAAAGTGTTGACCATCAGGCAAGGTTTCACGTTGGCGAATTTTGAGCAACTTGAAACTGCCGGCCAGCAGTTGGGTGACTTCGTGACGCTCGGCTTCTAGGCGAACCTGAATCACTCGATCCAGCAAGGGCGAGAGTACTTGAAGTTCTCGTGTCTGGCCTGGTTGTAGCGGTTCTGCCAGCAACGACTGTTCGACACCAAAGTAGCCCCGTGCCCCCTCAGGCCAGGGAGCTTCCACGGTTTGTGCGTTGTCGGCTTGATGCCGTGCGAGCACCAGGCGGTCGGCCTCCACGCGCCCTGCAACCCGTTTTGGCGTCGAGCCTAATTGAGTCTGCTGGTCGAACGTCAGCAGTCGATGGTCAGCGGTTTCCAACGTGGAAAGGCGGATTTCGTTGGTCACCGCCTGATTAAAGCGTTCGATTTTCAGTTGTAAAATTTGCCGCGTGCGAAACCGGGGCCCTTCGGCGTGTTCAATTTTCTCAACCCATTGGCGTTGCCAGCCGACCTTCGCGCCTTGCAGATAAATGGCTGCCCAAGCGTCGCGGACGATGCTCCCCTGATGCTCGTCCGAGTTGGTCTGAGATTGATCATCAGGCGGAGTTTTCACGGGGCTCGCGGCCTCACAACCCAAGACAACCTGCAACACCGCCAGCAACACGTAGAGCGCTTTCGCTGTTTCGCGAGGGGGCGTCGCTCCCTGCTTTTCGAACGCTATTTTCCTAAAGGCGTAGCAAAGCATCATGCGTATCCAGTGGGGAGCGCGTTCAGGATGAGCGGAATCTGGGGATCAGGAAATTGCTCCCCAGCAGTGCCGGTTAGGGTGCGAAGTGGAACGCTTCGCTGCCGCTCAACATAGAAAAGTTCCCCGAATCTGGAAACCTTCACTTTCACCGGGAAGCATTTGCCAGAGTAGTCTCGATTTTCAAGGCACCGGGAAAAACTGGGTGCTAGACTTCTGTGAGTAGCCGCGAGGGCCGCGCCTTGGAAATGGCTGGAAATGGGCAAATAGTCGGGTTTTTCGGCTTCTGTCGCCTCCCCCCTCCCGAAGGAGGAGCGAGTTGAAAAAACACATCCCGCGAAGCGAAAAACGTAACCTAAGCTTTCAGTAGAAGCCGGCGGCGGCGGCTCCCCTCATTGCGAACATTCACCAGTGGAAATAGGCAGAGTCAATCGATGGGTTTCCTGAAGAAGTTCTTCCGCAATGTGTTCCGCGAAGAGGGACAGACACTCACGACCAGCAGCTTTGAGCAGCTTACCGAGGAGGAGTTAGAAGCCCACTTGGGCGTGCGAAGCTATGGTGATTTTGTACTGACCGATGCCGTCCGCCCGTCGTACGACCTGCAGGTAGTGCCGCGAGCAGGCTACCGGCACGACAGCTACTACGACGAAGAGACGAAGTCGAGCGTGCCGGTCTTGATGGCCGCTGCTTCGAGCGATTCGTTGTTCGACGTCTTTATGGATTTGCTCGATCCGTTGGGCCCCGTGGTCGACGTGGTGTTGGA
>JANQPJ010000171.1 GCA_028289525.1 Pirellulales bacterium | reverse complement strand
TCGAACCGGGGATGGCGGATTTGCAATCCGCTGCCTTAGCCACTTGGCTACGGCGCCCAACTGGACGTAAGCTATGCAATCAATAGATTTACGTCAAGGGCACCAAATCCTCTGTTGTTTCCCATAAAACTGAATACAATAGGGTTGCCTTCAAGCCTTGTCGACAATCCCTGACACACTGGCTGCCGCACCTGTTCTTCATGGCCCAGTTTCGTGCTCAGCAGGCTCCTCGAAATCGCTTCCCAAACTCGGAATATGTTATTGAAATCCGTTGGTATTCAATGACTTAAGCACTGTCATGACCATGCGGGGCAATACGTGACCATGAAACCAGAATCGAAGCCAGTGATTGACCGGATTGCTGACAAGTCGGCCGTTGTCGGGATCGTCGGGCTGGGCTACGTTGGTCTGCCGTTGATCGAAGCGTTTGTCGCCTGCGGCTATCAGACGATCGGGTTTGACGTCGATCAGGCAAAAGTCGACTCGCTCCTTGCTGGCAAAAGCTATATCAGCCACATCGACTCAGCTTGGATCGCTCGCTGCATCGAACAAGGCAGTTTCACACCCACGGCCGACATGGCGCGGCTGGCCGAGGCGGATGCCATTTTAATCTGCGTGCCCACGCCGCTCTCCGATAGCCGCGACCCTGACCTGACCTATGTCGAGGCGACTGCCTGCCAAATCGCCAAAACCTTGCGGCCAGGCCAATTAGTTGTGCTGGAAAGCACAACCTATCCTGGTACGACGAAGGATGTATTGCTGCCGATCTTGGCCGGCTCTGGTTTGAGCGTAGGAAGCGACTTTTATCTGGCCTACAGCCCGGAACGGGAAGATCCTGGCAACCCTGACTATTCGGCCAGCCGGATTCCCAAGGTTGTCGGAGGCGCCGATCCGGCCAGTCTCGAGGCTGCCTGTGCCCTGTATCGAGAAGCGGTTGTCGACGTGGTACCGGTTTCGAGTTGCGAGGTAGCCGAAGCCTGTAAAATTTTGGAAAATACCTATCGCTCGGTCAACATTGCGATGGTCAACGAACTGAAAATGTTGTTCGACCGGATCGACGTCGACGTTTGGGAAGTGGTCGAGGCGGCCAAGACCAAGCCGTTTGGCTTTCAGGCATTTTATCCAGGGCCCGGGCTCGGCGGACATTGCATTCCGATCGACCCGTTCTATTTGAGCTGGGTGGCCCGCAAGCATGGCATGCCGACCCGGTTCATCGAATTGGCCGGAGAAATCAACACCAGCATGCCGCAATATGTGATCCATCGCTTGGTCGAGGCGCTCAACGAGGCCGGCAAACCGCTTAACGGCAGCAAGGTGCTGGTATTGGGTATCGCTTATAAAAGTGACGTTGACGATCCGCGGGAGAGCCCTTCGTTCGAATTGATGGATCTGTTGCGGGCTGGTGGCGCCAAGCTCAGCTATCACGATCCCCACATCCCTCGGCTTCCCAACATGCGACACCATGACGTGCCCGACTTGGCCAGCCAACCGCTCACGGCCGAGTTGCTGGCCGCCCAAGACTGTGTGTTGATCGCCACCGCCCATACGGTTGTCGACTACGACTTCGTGGTCCAGCATGCACCGCTGGTGGTTGATACCCGAAACGCAACCGCAAACGTGGTCACTGGTCGCGAGAAGATTCGCAAAGCGTGAGAATTTTTGGTAATTCCGGCCGACGCGTCACTGGGGAGCATAAATTAACACGGCCATGGGATTGAAGCTGGACAACCTGGAGATCGATTTTCCAGTGGTTCAGGCAGCGCTGAGCGGCTATAGCGACTGGCCGATGCGCGTGCTTGCTCGACGGCACGGAGCCCCCTACACGCTGTGCGAGGTGATGCTCGACAAGTTTTTGCTGGAAGTCAAATCACGTAAGCGAACCAGTCATTTCCTGCGGATCAGCGACGAAGAGCATCCGGTGGCTGGCCAGTTGATGGGGGCCAATCCGGTCGACTTTCCCCCGGCCGCTATGAAGCTGGTGGAAGCTGGCTTCGATGTGATCGACATCAATTTTGGCTGTCCGGTGAAAAAAGTGCTGGGCCGCTGCCGTGGCGGGTTCCATTTGGGCCAGCCTCAGGTGGCGCTCGAAATCATCGACCGCGTTCGCCAAGCCGTGCCCAATCACATTCCGGTCACCGTGAAAATGCGACGCGGAATCGACGACCGCGCGGAAAGCCGCGATCAGTTCTACGAGATTTTCGACGGGGCTTATCGTCTGGGGGTGGCCGCCACCACGGTCCATGGGCGGACCGTTCAACAACGCTATAACGGCCCTTCGAACTGGAATTTTCTTCGCGAACTGAAACAGCACGCCGGCGATCGGGTCGTGCTGGGCAGTGGCGACTTGTTCACCGCCGATGACTGTTTGCGAATGATGGACGAAACAGGGGTCGACGGGGTGACGGTCGCTCGAGGAGCGATTGGCAACCCTTGGATTTTCGGCCAAGCCCGAGCGTTGGCCGCCGGACGGCCGCTGCCAGAACCGCCGACGTTGTTCGAACAACGCCAAGTGATCGCCGAGCACTATGAACTGGCCGAACAGACCTATGGTCCCCGGCGCAGTTTGATGACGATGCGCAAGTTTGGCATCAAGTATGCCCGACTACACCCGCAAGGCAACGCGGTTCGAGCCGACTTGGTCCAGGTAAAAGAACCAGGTCAGTGGCGCGACGTGCTGCGCCGTTGGTACGCGGTTGATGGGCCTGGCTGCTATCCGACTGTCGACGAAGTCGCAGGGCAACCGGCCGACGCCTGAGGATTTCTGATTTGGGATTTGACGCGCTCACGCGTAAGCCTAGGTGTGACCGATCGCTTGAGCATTTTTTTCTCCACCGATTAAAAACAACTGCTTCAGAGAAGCCACCAGCTTGTAAGCGACGTGCTAGACGACCCTAGCCGCGCTCACGACGCGCCGCCGGAGCCAAGAGCCAGATCAATTTCAGAGATCACATGAACATCGCTCTCAATTTTCCGGCGTGCTACCAACATTTCTCTCGCAACTGGCTCCGAATAACGGCCCAGCGACCAGGCACAGGCAGCTCGAACCATTGGCTCTTCGTCGTTGATTCCACGGCAAAGCGCTGCCAAGCCGGGCGACGAACGTCGATTGCCCAACGCGACCGCCGCGTTGCGCAACACACCCCGGCGGCGAGAACGCCACAACGGCGTCTTGCGAAACTGCCGTCGAAAACCGTCGTCGTCCATCGCGAAAAGCGCCGGTAAATCGAGCGGGTTCAGTTGATCGACCGGCTGTAACTCTGCCTCTAGAGTGTCTGGCGGGCGGCGATTCCAGGGACACACATCCTGACACACGTCGCAGCCAAAGACCCAATCGCCAATCGGTTCGCGCAATTCGACCGGCATGCTCTCCTTCAACTCGATCGTCAAATAGCTGATGCACCGCGTGGCATCAAGCACATAAGGCTTCGGAAAAGCGTCGGTCGGGCACGCATCAAGACATGCCCGACAGCTACCGCAATGATCGGCCTCGTGCGACTGGTCATATTCGAGCACCAAATCGGTCACCAGAGCCGCCAGGAAAAACCAACTGCCGGCTGTGCGATTCAACAGCAGCGTGTTCTTGCCAATCCAGCCGAGACCGGCCAGTTGGGCAAACTCGCGTTCCAACAACGGGGCAGTGTCGACCACCCCACGAACCTTGGCCGTTGGCGCTCGATCGGCCAGATAGCTTTTTAGTTGCTTTAACCGCCGATGAATTAAATCGTGATAGTCGATCGTCCCCCAGGCATATCGGGCCACCCGACCTGCGGCAGCACCTGGTTCGGTGGCCACCTGGTTGGAATACTGCATGCCGAGCATCACCAGGCTGCGAGCCCCGTCAAGCACCGCGTCGGGATGGGCATACGCCTCGGCCCGATTGGCCAGGTAGTGCATTTGGCCAGCGTAACCCGCGGCAATCCAATCGTAAAACTCGTCGAGCCCTTCTGGCCTGACCGCCGGGCAGACGCCAGTCAGCGAGAAACCGAGCCGTCGGGCTTCCTGTTTCACGTCGCGCGTCAGTTCTACTGGATCGTCAGGTTTGGGCATCATTTTAAACAGGTCATACGGTCATGCTGGCTCGACCGTCGTCTTGACAATTGCACGGACGAGCCACATCGGACAAAATATAAGCTACTAGCCGCGCTCACGATGCGTCGCCGGGGAATTACTTGGAAAGAAACGATGCGTCAAAATTCCGGATTTTCCATGTCAACGTCTACTTGAGGGATGCTTGACTTATGTATAGACAACGGACCTGGTTCCTGGTCGGCACCCTACTGATCGTAACACTATCTGGCTGTCACCCCCAGCGGCCTGAACCGGCTGCGTTGGGACGGATCGTTTATGAATTGCCTCAGGTGCCCGGGGTCGAGCGGCCCTATGTCTTGGCGCCAGCAGGGCCTGATGACATGCCCATGGAGAAAGCTCGGTCTTCAGCAGAAAATGGTGAAAATCGGCCGGAAAAATCAGGCGGCAACAGCGGCCCATGACTGAAGCGCGAAACATTCAGCTTTACGCACTTCCCGAAAAAACAGTCTCAGTCGTTCCAACAACAGGAATCTGGAAATCACGATTTTTTCAGAAAAGTGTAAAAAACACCTGTTTCGCGAGCGGTCACCGACCGCTGCTTTTGCTCAACGCGGGAAATCTGGAACGACTGAGCCACAGCTTTTGAGTCCTTTCCTGGTTCAGCTCCTGGTTCGGCGCTGGTCTCGAAATCGGCAGGCTGCCTGAAAACGGAGCAAACTGGCAGCTTGCAGCGGCCTGCTGGCCTGTTTAGTCTGGAGGGATTGGCACGGCACACAAATACACCCGTCATATCTTCTTCCCTCCGAGGTATTCACCATGACTCGCTCCTTTGGACTTCAATTGGCATTCGTTGGTTTGGTTGTTTCGATTTTTGCTTCGGCCGCAGAGGCCTGTGACTGCTACGGGCGTTGGGGAGTGAATCGTTTTTTTAACTCTGATCGCGAGTTACCCTACTATGCCGAATTCCCGCCAGTCTACTACAGCTATCCGGTGCCGCGGACCTATGGATATAGCCCGTATGCCTATCCCTCGTCGGTGATGACGCCCACGCTCGAGCAAACGCCAGAACCGATGACGATCATCAATCCGCACGTCGAGCAGCCAGCATCGCAGGAAAAATCCCCGCAGGCCAAGAAGTCACAAACCGCCGCTCGACGCTCGGCGCAGCCGTTGATTGTTGAGAATCCGTTTGTTCGCTCGTCAGGTCGCGTGTTGCAAGCGAGCTTGGAAAACTAGGCTCAGTCGTTCCAAAAATGAGGATCTAGAAAGCACTGTTTTTCAGATACAACGATAAAAACGAGTGTTTCGCGAGCGGCCACCGACCGCTGCTACCGATC
>JANQPJ010000217.1 GCA_028289525.1 Pirellulales bacterium | reverse complement strand
CAGGTTCCGTTGACGACCGGCACCCTCGCGGATTCCGTGGATTGCCCGTCGCCTTCCTAAGATAGTTGTAACATACCCATTTTTACGGCCAATTTCCAGCGTTTTTTCTAGGAAATTCTCGACCGTGGCATACCGGGCGAAGTAGGCCTCGATAAACTCGGCTGCTTCTTCCTGAGAAATGCCCAGCCCGGCTGCCAGCCCATAGGAACTTTGGCCGTAAATAATTCCAAAATTCACCGCCTTGGCCGCCCGACGCATGTCGCTGGTCACATCGTCTGGCTCGACTCCATAGACCTCGCTGGCCACTCGGGTGTGGATATCCTGGTCGTTGGCAAACGCCTGGCACAGAGCCTCGTCGCCTGAAAAATGGGCCAACATGCGCAGTTCTACCTGAGAGTAGTCGGCCGCCAACAGCTTCCAGCCGACTTGGGGTAAAAACGCTGCGCGGATTTCGCGGCCGGTCTGGCTACGAACCGGAATGTTTTGCAAGTTGGGGTCGCTCGAACTGAGCCGCCCGGTCGCCGCCACCACTTGGTTGAATGAACAGTGAATCCGTTTGGTCTCGGGATGGACCATCGTCGGCAGCGCGTCGACATAGGTGCTCTTCAGCTTGGCGAATTGACGGTATTCGATGATCTTGGCCGGCAAGGCGTGTTCTCGGGCCAGTTGTTCGAGCACTTCGCTGTCGGTGCTGGGCCCGGTCTTGGTCTTTTTCACCACCGGCAGTTCGAGTTCTTCGAACAGCACGGCGGCCAACTGTTTGCGCGAGGCGATGTTAAACTCGTGGCCGGCCAGTTCGTAAATTTCTTGCTCCAAGATCGCCAGCCGGTCGGCAAACGCTTGGCTCATCTTTTCTAGCCGAGTGACGTCGAGCCGAATGCCGGTCGATTCAAGTTCGGCCAGAATTTCGACCAGCGGCATTTCGACGTCGCGAAACAGCGAATTGAGCTGGGCCTCGTCGAGCCGTTCGGCCAGCAAGGGGCGCAACCGCCAGGGGATGTCGGCATCTTCGGCCGCATACTCGCTCGCCTGGGCGACTGGAACCTCGTCCATTCGCTTTTGGTTTTTGCCGGTTCCGATCAGCTCGCTAATCGGGATGGGCGAATGGCCCAGGTAACGCTGTGAAAGCTCGTTCAGATTGTGGTTCCGTTGGCCGGCATCAAGCAAATAGCTGGCGACCATGGTGTCGAACGCCACGCCAGCCAATTCTATGCCGACGTTACGCAGTACGATGATATCGTACTTCAGATTTTGGCCGATTTTGGCGATCTCGGGATTGGTCAACGCGGGCCCGATGGCTTCGAGCACCACGTCGAGCGGCAGCACCCGATCGCCGGCCGGTCCGCGAACTGGAATGTAGTAGCCTTGGCCTTCGGTCCAGGCGAACGAGAGCCCGACGATCTCGGCCCAACGAGGCCAGACGCTGGTCGTCTCGGTATCGAATGAAATGGCCGATTGCTGGTTCAACTTTTCGGCAAATGCGGCCAGCTTCTCAGGCGTGTCGACCGTTTGATAATCGGCCTGCCACTCTGCCTGACCGCCGCCGGTCTGCTGCCCGGCGGCCCGATCGCGAAACCCTCGGAACCCAAACTCCTCGAACAAGGCCAACGCCCCGCCAGGATCAACCGTGTTTGCTTGGCCAGCCTGCCAGTCGATATCGACCGGCACGTTACGGTCGAGCTTGACCAGTTGGCGGCTAACGAGCGCCGTCTCGCGTCCGGCAATCAGGTTGTCGCGCCGTTTGCCTTTTTTCATGTCGGCAGCCGCGTCGAGCACCGCTTCTAAGGTATCGTGTTCGGCCAACAGTCCGCTGGCGATCTTCGGGCCGATCAACGGCACCCCAGGCACGTTGTCCACCTTGTCGCCGACCAGCGATTGAAAGTCGACGACTTGATCTGGCCGAATGCCCCAGTCTTGTTGCAGCTGGTCGGCCCCATACAGCCGGTCTTTGCGCACGTTATAAATGTTCACATGCTCGCTAATCAGTTGCCGGCAGTCTTTGTCAGCGGTTACCAACCGGCCGGTGATTTGTCGCTCGTCGCACAGTCGGGCAAACGTGGCCAGCACGTCGTCGGCTTCAAACCCTTCGCAGTCGAGTACCGGAATGCCCATCGCTTCGAGCACCGCGCGAACCTTGGGGATCTGCGGCTTCAGCTCATCCGGCATCTCGCCTCGGTCGGCCTTGTACTGGTCGTAAATCTCATTGCGAAACGTAGGGCCAGGCCGGTCGAAGGCGGCAAACAAAAAGTCAGGCCGCTTTTCATCGAGCAGAAAGAAGACGTCTCGCACGACGCCATAGACCGCATTGACCGGTTCGCCGGAGGGGCTGGTCATCACTGGCAAGGCATGAAACACCTGAAAGATCAGGGCATGCGTGTCGAGCATATAGGCCGTTTGGCCTTCCGGCTCGGCGGACGGGGCAGTTGATGGGTTGGGCGTAACGGCCGTGTTCACCGCTTCTTCAGCCGGCGGTTCATTGTCCATTCCAGGAAAGGTACGTTGGCGAGCGGCAGGCGGCATAATCCAGATGAAGCCTTGGAGAGGGGCAGGGGGGAGCGGGGACCGCTTCATCGTAGAATCTGGGCTGAGCGTGTCAACGGGCGAGCGTGCTGTGAGCCCTTTTCCGTTTCACGCTTGGGCCACCGGCCCCTTGCTTTTTCTGCAAAAGACGACTTTACAGCCCTTTTACGCGCCTGCCATGCGAGCCGGCTACGACGATTGATCCCAAAAATCAATGTCTGGGAACTTGCGAAAGTCGCGATCAAACGAGGCGACACCACATGCTTGCTGCTTGGCTGCGGCTGCCAAATAGCAATCAATGAAATCAACCTTCGTTGCTCCAAAACGAGCCAAGGCGTCTGAGAGAACGTCCACAGTAGGACAATCGATGCCTGGCTTGCTCAATACCGCCGAAAGCGTCGTAGCCAGCTTCTTGCGGGGGACTTGATAATGAGAATTCAAGACCCAGACAGCTTCGGCCAGTGCAATCTCCGTGATGACTAGTACACAGCGACCATCCTCGGCCGCTTGGAACACTTCGAGAGCGCACTGGGCGTTGTCCCCGTCGCCAACGAGAAAGCGAACCAAGATGTTCGTATCCAACAGAAATCGCTTCATCGGTTGCGCCTCAGACGCTTCTGCCTAGCTGTCTCGCGTTCTTGCTGTTTGGCCAGCGGCTTAGCCTTGCTTTGAAGTGAGCCAGCCAGATCGGTCAGCCGCTCGGCCGGGCGGAGCAAGACTCCATTTTCACGGATTTCGTAAGCGATCTTTTCGCCGGGCTTCAGGTCGAGCGCCTTCCGTACCGCTGCAGGAATCGTCGTCTGAAACCGCTGGGTAAGCGTTGAGCGTTCTAGCATGGTCAAACTCCGGCAAGGTAATGCAAATCTTACTAAATGCATTGTATCTTATTGGCTGGACTTGTCAAAAAGTAACATCTCAGGTGTCTGGCCAGATTTGCTGGCAACTGCCAATAGCGAAGGAATCGGCTGCTGGAAGTGGAAAAATATCGCAAAAATTCCTTCGCTAGCGCTTCAGGCTTTAAGCTTACAGGACTTAACGGCGAGCTTTGAGACAAATGCCTAGTCTCTCGCCTGTTCCAAGGCACGGCTGAGCAAGTCGTTGACGTCTAACTTGGTGCTCCATGCTCCCAGGTAGTTTCGGTCGAGGGCCTCGCCTTGAGTGCGCAGCAGGCCCAGCACATCACGCCATTGTTGCTCTGAGGTTTCACCACCCAAGCGAAACCATTCTAATTTCAAAAGCACAATGTCTTCTGGCGAGACAAGGTAAAACTGTCCCAATCCATCGCCACCGAGGTCCGCTAACCGACGGCGATCAAGCACCTCGACGTCAAACGCACGGTCCTTATGGACGAACACGTCGACCTTAAATCCCGAGGTTGTGTGAATCAGGTTGAAGCATGAGCGATCGGCATTTGCCTGCTCAACCGCCGACTGGCTCACATAGTAAGGCTGCGAGAAGTGTCCTACGAACTCTGGTTCCCGTCCAGGAAAAGGCTCGACGGAGATATCGACATCGCGGGTAAAACGCGGTTCTCCATGAGCCGAACTCGCAAACGAACCGCCGATGGCATACCGCAACTCCAGCTCGTCGAAGACAGACACAACGAACCGCAGCACCTCAAGATTTCCGACCGGCTCATCCATCACAAGTTGTTTTACTGATTCGGGCAAGATCCGCAGGATCGAGAATCTGCGCTAGCCAGCTCTGGTGAATCTCTTCCGGCGTAATCTCGGGCTGCCGCATTCGCACGCCAGCAGCGTGAAGCCGCTTTGCGTCGTTCCACATCTGAGCGAGAATCTGCCATTTCTCGGCAATCGACATGTTACGATAGATGTTGTCGACCAGGCGCTGCGCGTCGGGCGAGGTATCAGGTTTTCGAGCCGAGTTCAATGTCATGATAACTAGATTCAGTAGTTCCAAAAACGAGAGTTGGTGAGGCCAGTTGTCTTCTGACAAATCTTTAAAATTAGCTGTTTCGCGAGCGGCCACCGGCCGCTGCTACCGATTTACCA
>JANQPJ010000155.1 GCA_028289525.1 Pirellulales bacterium | reverse complement strand
AAAAACAGCGGTCGGTGACCGCTCGCGAAACGGCTGAATTTCTCTGTTTTGCGCTTTGGCCGCCGGCCGCTGCTTTGGTGGAATCGACGACTTTGCAATCCTCCTGCAAAATTGGGGCAAACTCCCCAGTGGTGCAGCACACTGCCAAGGCGTCCCCAGGGGGGCATTTGGAGAGTCGCCGTTTTTCCCGAGAAAAGTGTCCTTTGATAGTGCAAAATAGTGCATGATGGTGCAATTTTCCAAAGGTTTTGAGCCTGTCTGATTTTCAATTGGGGGGGGGGCGGAAGGTTATGCCTGTGATGGTTTTCGTCCAATGCTGGCACCCCGGCAACGCGTCGCGGCTAGGGAACAAGAATTTTGGTTTTTGGTCGTTAGTTTTTAGTTGTTAGTACGCGCGAGCGCGTTCCCTCCACCCTCAACCTTCAACCCTCCACCGCTTCACTGGTTGACGAAGTTTTGGACGACGGTTACCTGGCGGATTTGGCGGCTGCTCGGTTCGTAGACGCGGATCGTGATTTGAATGCCTCGCAGCGGCACCGGATACGGCGGGCTGGTCTCTAGTTCGCCGACGTCGTCGACGCCGTTGGCACTGTCGTCGTCAAAGCCGTTGGTGCCTTCGTCCGTCGGGGTATCGCCATCTTCATTCACGCCATTATGTTCGTAATGAAAACTCCAAGTGCAGTAGGTGTTGCCTAGGCCCCCATAAGCTCGCGATGTCGCGTTCAATTGCGGAAGGATGCTAGGCGGCGGACTTGGCACGGTATAAGCATAGCCCAAGTCAACATGTGCCCCGAACCCTGCCTCGGAGCCTACGTTCGGTAAGCTCCAGCCGGGATCGCTGGGACCAAGGACTGTACCAGAAGAGCCGTCTAGCGGTGCTCCAGAATCATATGCCCGTACGTCGAAGGCCAGGACGTTGGAAAGGACGATGTCCTCTGACGCCGGAGCCATGGGTACCGTAAAAGCAAATGGAAAATCCGTTGCGTGATGTAGCCGGTTTTCACGTTTGGTTAGCTCGCCTAACGAAGTCGCTCCGCCTGAGACCAGCCTGATTTCTCGATACAGGTTCCATCGCCCTGCAATCGTGGGGTCTGCTTTCACAAACCAAACCACTTCTGCGGTCTGCGACGTATTGCCAGCACCATCGACAAACGGCTCCGTTGTAGAGGTTATTGTGAAACGCAGAACGTCATTGCGATCACCGGCATTTCCCGAGTTTGGTTCTCCTCCACCACCTTCCACATACTCAAAATACCCTGCATTGGCTTCTGGTCGAATGGGCGGCAGGGTCGGACAGGTAAGGCCTTCCAGGTCGGTCTGCAACAGGTTTCGGGCATTCCTCAACCGGTCAGACATTTCGATCGTGGCCCGACTGCCGGCCACACCGGTCCCCAGCATGTCGAACACGCTGACCACCGCCCCCATCATGATCAGCGTGACCACCATGGCGACCAACATTTCGATCAAGGTAAAACCGTGTTGAGATTTATTTGAAAGCACGACAGCACCCTAGTGGGGAGGGAAATTCGAAATCCGAAGCACCGAGACGAAAAACCCGAAATCCGAAGCACGAAATCCGAAACAAATTCAAAATCTGAAATTCAAATGATCAAAAATCACGAAGAAGCTTAGCCACGGATTTACACGGATGAAACACGGATAAAGAATTTTGGTGATTGGTTGTTAGTTTTTAGTTGTTAGTACGCGCGAGCGTCGTCCGTTTTGGACATTCGGTTCTTGGGATTTTGAATTTGTTTCGGATTTCGATATTCGGATTTCGAATTTTTGCTATTACCTTCGGTGGACACGAACTATTCAATGAGCCGTCGCAGGACGATGGCTTTGTCAACGTTGTGGTTCTCGCCAGGCTCGAAGGCGACCGGGATCGACCGGTCGACAAGATAAAACCCTCGATGGCGCTGGATGTTGCCGGTGTCGGAACCGAGTTCGCGATTAACGGGATCGCCATCGGCATCGACTTCGAAATATCCGACGGTGACCCAAATCGCGTAGACGTTCGACCGCGTAGTGACCAGGTTGGCGATTCGCTGTTGAGCCTGGTAGCGGAAGTAGGGGTTGCGGTCGGTGTTGTCGGCCGCGTTGTTGGAACTATAAGTGAACAGTGGTGTTCCGGTGGTGGCTCCATCCCGCATCAACGTGTCGTCTCGGTTGGTTGTTGCGTAGGAGCGGAAGGGCTTCTCAATAAAGCTACTGGTTCCGCCGGTCTCTAGAATATTGCTAGTGGTCCCGTAACCCCGTCGACTCCTTACAAGATCATTCCACGAAGGCCCTGGATGTGCGGGAAAGCTGGTAATCCCGTTATGCATCACGGCATCCCAAACTTTCTCGCTGTAAATCGTGTTGATATTGATCCGGCCTGGATCGCGGTAGTTCGACACAAAATTCATCGGCGGTCGGAAGAATCGTGGGGCCGTTTCAAATTCGGTTGGGTTGAAGATGGTTCGCGAATCGACAAACCGCGACGGCGCGTGGACGTACTCCAGTAGTTTTCGATATGCATCGTTTGCTGGGGACTCGTAGAAATTGACCAAGTAACCAAAGATAGGCGAACCAGTGGGGCCAATCGAAAAATCATGCAACAAACGCGAGGATGAGGCTTTGGGGACTAGAAGAAGCTCTGCCTGACTGACATAGGGTCGGTTAATCCAAGTGAGCCAAGGAAAAGGAGTGCTGGGCTGGTTGGCGTTGTTCGGTGTCGCTGGAACTGCCTGATAGCCGTCGCTCATGAATCCCAGGCTGTGAACCAGCACCTCGTCGAAGTAGTGGTTTGTATCGCGTCCAGTGGTGGCGGCAGCTGGTGTATTCACTTCGTATGGCCAGAGAGCGTTATTTCCAGGGGCTGCAGGATTGGTGTCACCTCGTTGCAGGCTGGTAAAACGTGTTGTCACTGAGGGAGGGCTGCTGGGATCCGGGGCATTACTGACTCCATTGAATGCGGTCAGATCGACCTGCATCGAATCGACCGTGCGGTATGGATTGGTCGTGGCGTTCCAGTCTTTGAGAGGATTGGCCAGGCGTTGCAGATGGACCATGCGATATGCCTCGGTGGTGCCATCCTGCTGAAGTTCGTTCGCAGTGTCGAGCGGCACATCGAGCGGAGGAACAAATTTGCTCCCATCCCAGCCTGCGTTTGGATAGCCATTCACAGGTTCCGAGACACTCATCCCCGACTGAGTTAAACCGGTACTGGCATTTGCGTCGATCTCGATCGCCAAGGCAGGGTTATCTTCGACCGCTGGATTAGGATCGGGATAAGGGTCTCTTGAGTTCGCAACCTCGTTGTTGAGAACCTGAATCGCATCATCAGAGAGTGTGTTATGTGAAAGAACAATTTCTCTAAGCGGCGAGTTAACCAGATCCATCGAAGAACCGACTTCGGGAGCCGCTGAGCCAACAACGGCGTAATGGCCAGTCGGCAGAACCGTGGTTAGTGCTGCCGACGGATAGTAGGCCATGCCACCGTGGAAGGGAGTTGCACCGCCGGGATTCACAAAGTAAACACTACGCTCATACGCATAGGTAGCAGCACGAGCATCAAGATCATCAGTAGGATCAGTTGTGGTATCAATTGCTAAACGCCAAACAGGATTCCCGCCTGGTGTTGTCTTTTGAAGCTCAACGCCGAGCCCGATCGTTGCGTGGTCCGTATAAAGCTCGCCGCTCTTCTTGCTCTCTTCTCGCCAGGGATTGTAGAGCTCGACAAAGAAACCACTCCTGGGTAGTTCCTCTTGGTCGAAATGTGGATCCGTCCCTGGATTGGTGGGGTGATTGCTGGTTCCCTCGTTGCCTGGTGCCGCAGTTGCTGGATCTTCAAGGTCTTCCGTTCGCCGATCATGCCACGCCAGCGTTTCGGTAATCAGCAACTCCGGGCGTTCGCATCCCCAAACGACATCCGTTGCTGCAGGTCCGTATTGGAACCGCGACATAATCGAATCGGCATCACGAAAATCGACCACGTTGATCGCAAATTGGGCGTATTCTTGCTCTCTTGCCGGGGTGGGATCGAGGGCTTTCAGTATTTCAAAAATCTGCTTGGCAAAGAGAGTAGTTTTCGCTTGTTCTCTTGGGCCTGCGGCAGCTTCGGCAGAGTCGATCGTTTCGTTTATATCGAGGTCAACACGGATGCCAGCGGTCGTAAACCCACCGCCTTGCACATCTCGCCAGAATCGTTCGTCTGCCACTTCGGCATCGTCGTCCACAACCCCGTTGCCGTCGTCGTCTTGACCATCGCCAAAGGGGCGATTCAGGTTCATCCGCACGCCCATGCGCAGATCGCGAGAAAGATCGTCCAGAGCCACACCAGGTCGAACGCCGCCAGGCACCGGCAAGTCGAAGCTGGCGTTGGTTACCAGATTGCGTGCTTCTGCAACGGTTGTTGCTGAAAAGCTATCGAACAAATTTTTTAGCCTCTCTGGCAAAACGGCTGCGTCAATGTCGTAGTAGCGCAGTAAGGCTTCCAGTTCGCCTGCCGAAAAAGGGGCATCGCTTGTTGAACCTTTCTGCGACAACTGAAGTTCATAAGGAGAGTCGGAGTGCTGGATAGTTGTCGTGTTCTGATAGTTTGGAACGCCGTAGGCATCAAGGGCCAGTGAAGCCGAACCTAACAAGTCGGGTGGAGTCCCATAAGCTGAAAGCCGGTTATCATAGAAATCTGGATCGCCCCAGGTTGGATCGGTCGCAGGAACATCTAAAATGACAGGGAAGCGAGAAAATCGAATCCTTGCCAAGTCGTCAAAACCAGCCGCGCCCGGTTGGTTTGCGGTGATGTAACGGCTTGTGAGCAACGAACTGACATTGCCGGCGCTCAGACCGATTGACCGCAGGTTGATTTCTGGTGGGCCGTAGCCTTGACCGATGGCGGCCGAAGGCGTGGTCGTGTGGGCAGCCAGACCATGGGCATTGACGTTCACTCGACCGTCTAAGTCGGTGCAAAGAATTGCAAACAGCGGTTTGTAACGTCGGCCTTGAGCATCCGATTGAGCCGCGTAGCCCAGGTCGATCCACACGCTGTCGGTCTTGCCATCGCCATCATTGTCAACGTCCCAGGGATATGCATTGGCAGCTGTAGGGGCTCCTGCAACCTCCCCAAACACTCGTAGCGTGTTCACCGTCGGCGCTGTTGCTGGTGTCTGTGACCGATCAAACGAAGGGATAATCTGGGCAGGGTTCGAACCGTTGGGAATGATTGCCGCCAGATGCCAATTATTGCGATCAGCCGCATCGTAATCTTCGTTGACCAATGGTGCGACTGTGTCGTTGAACGGCCGTCCGTTGATCAAAAATTCGTTGCCGACCTCTGGCATCGCATCGCTTTCGGGACGCACGACCCGCAACTGCTGAGTGTCGGTCGCACCTGCTCGAATGACAATACGCGTACTCACGTTTTTAGCTGGACCGTCAAGAAATGTCAGCACACAACCATCGTAGGAGCCGGCCGCCGTTTGAGGTAAGGCGTTTGTTACGGAGATGTCGACAAACTGGCCATCGGCAATTGTGGTGTTGATCGCAGAAATGGTGCCTTTGGCACCGGCCCCATACATATCGGCCAGCAAGGAGTAGTCTGTATCATCGGTTGTGACCGTCGTGCCATTATCATCGAAAAGCACGGACTTCGGGTCTTTGGTTCCTCGAATCAATTGCCGCACGGCGTCGTCGAGTTGTTGTTCGGGGTTACCGGTGCCGGTGCCGAGGGCTCGGCGGCTGGCCGCTTTGGCGGCCGTACGGCTTTGCGAGGCGTTGATCACAAACGCCACCGCCACCAACGTGAATAGCACCAACATCGAAAGCACCACCAAGATCAACACGCCCTGGCGGTCGTTGCGTTTGCTTTTTAGTTGTCTGGCCATCTTTCTGCTTCCCTCTTCTATTCCCACTGCCCCTTTAGTTTGAAATTCGAAATCCGAAGCACCGAAGGAAAATTCGAAATCCGAAACTCGAAATCCGAAACAAGCACGAATGACGAAAATACAAATGTTTTAAACGCGCGAGCGCCGTCTGTTTCGAGCCTTGGGTCCTTCGGATTTAGAATTTGTTTCGGATTTCGTGTTTCGTGCTTCGAATTTCCTTACTTTGTGCTACGGATCTTGTCTTTGCAGTCTGTCCTCAATCCCAAGCCGAGTTGCCGCCCTCGGGGATCGTTTGTTCGTAGACCGCCACCACGCTGTCGAAAACGTTGGCCTGGTCAGGTTGGTTGCTGTTAGTCCAATCGGGGCCGGTTAGTGCAAGGGTATTGCCATCACGGGCCAAAATGCGATACCACAAATATTGGCCGTCCGTCGAATGGCTCAGCAGTACCCAATTGCCGGGCTTGGTTGTGCTTTCATCGGCTCCAGTGAGTGTGATGCCACCGCCGCCGAGGCCCATCGACGGGCTAGATACGGTGGGAGCCGTAGTTGTCGGAGGCTCTTTGTCGGTGTCCCGACCTTCAAACACCGCCACCGCGACGCGAAGTGGGCTGCCAGCCCCGCCCTCTTGGACAACGGTAGCCATCCAGGTGTATTGGCCTTGGTATTCAGGTGCATTAGTCGTTGTGTTGCGAACTAGCACCGCTGCTTGATCCGCGTCTTCAGGAAACTCAACGGCCAGGTCGTCTCGGGCTTGAAACGTCGAGGCAGGTACACCAGCTACGGTGGTCGAATTCAAACCCGTGATCGTCGCACCTTGGCCGATAACC
>JANQPJ010000141.1 GCA_028289525.1 Pirellulales bacterium | reverse complement strand
ATTCCCTCGCTTGCGCGTCGGGCTTGTATTTCTAGGAATTCACCACAAAATGCCGCAAGCCAACTAGGAAATGCGCAACTTCAAAACTTGCGCGTCGCGCCTTGTATTTTCCTCACTTGAAAAACAGATCGGCCCTGGGGCTAGAGTCGAGAGAGTTCGCCACAACTTGGTGCTGGCACCACTGGCATGCTAGCGGAGCGATTCGGAAAAATCGTTATAACCGTTACAACTTCACTGAACCCCTCATGCCTCGTCTTCCGAAGAAAGACGTACGTGTCTAATTCGGTCAGTTTGCTGCGAGGGCCAGGGAATGGTGCGTCGGAAACTACAAACGGCATTGGTCTGGGGGTGTTTCGCCTGTCTGGCAAGCGGTTGCGCCAAGTTCGATCGCTGGGCACCGGCTTCCTTGGACTTTGCCAGTGGATTTCAAATTCCAGCTAGCAAACAGCCTGACCAAGCGGCAACGATCCCTCATCGGCCCGATCGCAAACTGTTTGCCAAGGGCCGGTTGTGCGAACGGCAAGGCGATTTGCCACAGGCTGCCGACATCTACCGCACGGTGGCCGAGATTTATCCGGCCGATCCTCGACCACACCACCGACTAGGGGTGATTGCCGCCAGGCTCGAAAAGTTTGACCAGGCGAACGAGCATTTCAGCCGAGCACGCGAGTTGGCTCCCCCGACGGTCGACCTGTTGAGCGACCAGGGATATGCTTACTACCTTCAAAAAAACTATGAAAAAAGTGCCCAGACACTGCGCGAGGTGCTCGCCGAACATCCTCACCATGAAGTGGCGTGCAACAATCTGGCACTGGTTTTGGGTGCCCAAGAGCGGTACGACGAAGCGTTGGCGATGTTTCGTCGCGTGAATTCTGAAGCGGTCGCCTTGGCCAATCTGGCCCGCGTCTATACCGAGCGAGGGCTGCTCGAGCAAGCCCAGGCGACACTCGCCAAGTCGATGATGGTTCGCAAGCAACAGACATCCGAAACGTTTGTCCAGAAAAGTTCAGCCCCTCAACCAATGCCAGGCGGCCAGGCAGCGCAGGCGTTGGCAACCAGGGTTGCCGCCTCGGACGAAACGTCCCAGGCTCGGTTGCGACCGGTGGACAGTGCTCCACGTAGCGATTCGGGTATCCAGCTCGCTTCGGCAACCGAGGAGATTGCCGACGATTTGACGCCGCCTAGGGAGTTGCGCCCCAATCGGCTGCGTGATTCCTCAGGCAGTTATACCTTGCGGCCGATCAACCAGCAGCGGCCAACGCCTCGCGTCGTTCAAGCGGTGGCCGAGATGCCGGTTCCTGAGCCTACCCAGCCGATCGACCGAATGGTTCGAACCGCCGATTTTTCGAAACCCGTAGAGCCGCCGCTGTTGAAGGCCCCCGCAGTCAAGTTTTCTGCGCCTCTCCAACCGGTTTCGCTCGAACGGTGCGAAACGTGTGAAGACGGTTGTCGAGCACTGCCACCGGTTGAATAGTACGACCGGTTTGGTAGCCAAGTTCCGTCGCCTCCCAACTCAATCCCTTGTCGGGGAGTTTTGATTGGGCGAGCTGGCAAACGCCACGAGCGCCATGACCGAGGCCAACGCTTGGCCCAATGCCACGAGCGCCGGGTGGAGCGGCGGTTGGTAGACCAACTGTCGCATCGGCCACCGGCTCGATTGTTCCCAGCCATCGACGGTGTGGACCCAGTCGAGCGTGGCGAGGACTGCACGTTCTGGAGGCCGTGCTGCCGGTGGTTCGATGGCGCTGGCGACCCAGCCGCTTAGCACCAGTACGAGCAAGATCCAACCAATCATGCGCAATGCCAGAGTGCCTCCCCATCAAGTGGCCGAACAGCCGGCCAGAAATTGGACCGGCAGAGACTATCCGCAAGGCCTGGGCCGTGAGTGCGGCGGAATTCGCCGTAAAGGCCGTTAAGCGTTTTCCAGCAAATCACTTAGGAAACGTCCGCTCGACGGTGGCTGAAGGCCTGTTGTGGCAAAACGGCAGCATCCAACAGAGCGTGAATGTTGAGCACAGGCAACATCGTTCTGTGAGGAGTCTTGGCGCCGGCAGCCGGCCGATTTGAATCGGTCCGATTTGCGACCTACGGTTGAATGGACCGTTGCCGTGTATGCTGCATCCTGCTCTGGAGATGCTCATGCTGGATACCATGTCGAACGATCGTTCCTGCGTTGCTCAACTCGACGCTCTGTTTGCTGGCATTCGCGTGCCGGCATTGCCTGGCACCGCAGCTCAGTTCTTACAGCTAGCTGACAATCCGGAAAACGGTCCGGCCGAGTTTGCCCAACTGCTTGAAGCCGATCAACGTCTGGCACGCCTGGTATTACGGTTCGTAAACTCGCCGTACTTCAGCTTGGCGCGTGAAATCACCAGCGTTCGCCAGGCGGTCACGCTGGTTGGCATTCGAACGATCAACCATTTTGTGTTGACCCATGCCGTGCGGAAGGTCGTGCCTGCGATCGAGTGCGCCAGATTTGACCACAAACAATTTTGGCAAGACGCCCTGCGGCGGGCGCTGTTTGCCCAAGCGTTGGGCAAGCAACTGGAAGTAGAGAATGCCGAGTTGTTGTTTGCCGGCGCTTTGCTGCAAGATGTCGCAGTACCATTTTTAACGGCATTCGTTGGCGATCGGTACACGGTGCTGTTCGAACACCGGCAAGACGGCGTGGTGCGGCTCTCGGACCTGGAGCAAGAAGTCTTCGGATGGAACCACGCGATGGCCGGAAGTCGGATTGCCAGACGGTGGAGCTTGCCGATCGAACTACTCCGGCTCGTCGAGGGCCACACGTCGACCGCCGATGGGCCAGACGATGATCCGAACCGAATGGTCGTAGCCCTATCGGCCTGGTTGCCTGCGGTGATCGACCAGGCGTGGGTCGACTTCGCGCAGTTTGATCCGGTTTGCCAGGCTACCTGGGGTGTGAACTACTGGCCGTTGCTGGAGCAAGTGGACCTCCAATTTGCTGCCCTGGCACCCTTGCTCGTTCTGGACACTCCAGACCGTTCGCTGTTGGAACGGTACCAAGAGGCGGCTGCGGTGGTTTGGTAATTGGGCCAAATGCTCCCCCAATACGCTCCAGGCGGTTCCGATTGTTCAATAAGATTCCGTAGTTCCAAAAAACAAGGACTCGAAAACCGGCAGGAGGACTGCAAAGTCGTCTTTTTTGAAAAATCAGCGGCCGGCGGTCGAAGCGCGAAACGGCTAGGTTTTCCTGTTTCGCGAGCGGTCACCGACCGCTGTTTTTGTAGAATCGTTGACTTTGCAGTCCTCCTGCGAAAACCGGCTGTTTTCTGGAAATCTGTAAAATTACCTGTTTCGCGCTTCGGTCACCGACCGCTGCTACTGCTAAACATGAGAAATTTGGAACGACTGAAATTCAATAAAAAAGCCCTTCGTAAGTCAGCGACTTACCAAGGGCTTGGAGTGGGCGATACAGGGCTTGAACCTGTGACCTCCACGATGTCAACGTGGCGCTCTAGCCAACTGAGCTAACCGCCCGGAGGGTGTCGGAGTCGGCCGACAAAAGTTGTCTAGCGAGACTCACGGTGGTTTCTTCTTTTATAGCGAATCCTTTCTCAAACGCTAGCCCATTCATCGTCGTCCTAAGAGAATTGCAAAGTCAACGATTCTACAAAAACAGCGGTCGGTGACCGCTCGCGAAACAGGAGAATTTAGCCGTTTCGCGCTTCGGCCGCCGGCCGCTGATTTTTCGAAAGAGACGACTTTGCTGTCGTCTTGGCTTGTAGGAGAAATTTTTCCCCCATTTGAAAAACTGATCGGCTGGCACCCAGCGGCGAACCCTGCTTTGCCCGAACGCGTCGATCGTCTATACTTGGCCCCTTCGGTCGAAGGGCCAAACCACTGTCCTTATAAGTTGTTAGAGCCACGCGCCATGCTTCAAGTCGCCCTGCCTGACGGCAGCGTTCGAGAATATTCCAGTTCGGTTACCCCGTTTGATGTGGCCAGCGAGATCGGCCCTGGCCTGGCCAAAGCGGCCATCGCGGCCGAGGTCGACGGCCACGTAGTCGGTCTTGATGTTCGGTTGCCCCGTGAGGGAGAGGTGCGGCTGCGGCTGTTGACCAAACGCGATCCCGAGGCCTTGGCCGTGATGCGGCATTCGTGTGCTCATGTGATGGCCCGCGCGGTGATGCGGCTGTTCGACGGCGTTCAACTCGCCTTTGGACCGACAATCGACAACGGGTTTTATTACGATTTTGGGCTCGAACATTCCCTGTCAGAGGACGATTTCGAAAAGATTGAGGCCGAGATGCGCAAGATCATCAAGGCCAAGGAACCGTTCGAACGGCTCGAACACTCGCGCGACGAGGCGGTTGAACTCTGTCAAGGCATGCACCAAACGCTCAAGGTCGAGCACATCGAAGATCGAGGCCAGGACGGCTTGTCCGATCACGATACTCTGTCCTTTTACCAGCAGGGCGAATTTCTCGATCTTTGCCGCGGGCCCCATGTGCCGCATGCCGGCATGATCGGCAAGGCATTTAAGCTGCTGTCGGTTGCCGGAGCCTACTGGAAAGGCGACAACAGCCGACCCCAATTGCAGCGTGTCTACGCCACGGCGTTCTTTGAAAAAGAGGAACTCAACGCCCATCTGGAGCAAATTGCCGAGGCCAAAAAACGCGATCATCGAGTGCTCGGCAAACAGCTCAAGCTCTTCACGATCAATCCGACCGTGGGCCAGGGCCTCATCCTTTGGCTACCGAAGGGGGCGGTGATTCGTCAAGAGTTAGAATCGTTCATCCGCGAGGAACTGCAGCGCCGCAATTACGACGCGGTTCACACCCCAAACGTTGGTCGGGTTGAACTGTACGAAATCTCCGGCCACTTCCCCTACTACTCGGATAGCCAATTCGCCCCGATCGAGATGGAACCCGGCGAGCGATATCTGCTCAAGCCGATGAACTGCCCACACCATATCATGATTTATAAGTCGGAACCGCGCAGCTATCGCGATCTGCCGGTCCGGCTGGCCGAGTTTGGCACCGTCTATCGGTACGAACAGTCCGGCGAACTATCTGGCATGACGCGCGTGCGAGGGTTTACTCAAGACGATGCTCACATTTTCTGCACCGAAGAACAGGTGGCCGACGAGTTTCGCGCCTGTCTGGAGATGACCCAAGGGGTGCTTCGAGCACTCGGCATGAACGACTATCGCGTACGGCTCGGGTTTCGCGATCCGCAGAGCGATAAGTACGTCGGCAGCATCGAATCGTGGCAACGGGCCGAAGAGGCGCTCCAGCAAGTTTGCGAAGGCATGGACTTGCCAGACGTGTCGATCGAACCGGGCGAAGCGGCCTTCTATGGACCGAAAGCCGATTTCGTGGTCACCGACTGCATTGGCCGCGAATGGCAATTAGGCACCGTGCAGTTGGACTACAACCTGCCGAGCGAAGAACGTTTTGCGCTGGAATATATCGGACCCGACAACCGGCCTCACCGTCCGGTGATGATCCACCGCGCGCCGCTCGGCTCGCTGGAACGGTTTGTCGGCGTGTTGATCGAACATTTTGCCGGCGCGTTTCCGTTGTGGCTGGCGCCCGAACAAGTTCGAGTGCTCACCGTGAGCGAAAAGTCGGAGGCCTATGGACGCCAAATCGAACAGCAGTTGCGTCAGGCCGGTTTCCGGGCTGAGGGTGACTATCGTGGCGAAAAGCTGGGCGCCAAAGTTCGGGATGGCCAACTGGAACTGGTGCCCTATATGTTCGTCGTAGGCGAAAAAGACATGCAGGCTGGCACCGTCACGGTTCGCGATCGGGTCGAGTCGAAAGACCTGGGGGCCATGTCGCTCGACGAGGCCATCGCCAAGCTGCGCGCGGAGGTCGAGGCCAAGCTCGTCCGTCAGGTAGCCCAATCGACCACCGCCGGGTTTAACGAACGTGGGGCCAGCAACGCCTATTAGAGCAATTCCGGATCATTCGTAGTCGTGTTTCGTCGGAAAATCCCGGCAAAAACGCTTGTCGCGTCCGCTATGGTAAAGAGCGACTCGCTCTAGGCGTTTGTCTCGTGCTGACTCTGCTGGTAGTGTTCGATTCCGATCCCGCCCGAGTCATTCCTGGCATGCCTCAACAGGTCTGAGCGAAATGACCGACCAATCCATTGGGAACCAAATCCGCGAGCACACGTGCCAGTTTCGGGTGCGGTACAGCGAGACCGATGCGATGGGCTATCTGCACCATGGGCAGTATCTCAATTATTTCGAGGTCGGTCGGGTAGAACTCCATCGGGCTCAAGGGGGTGACTATCGAGCGCTCGAAGAGCAAGGCATCTTGATGGTGGTCGTACGGATGCAGTGCCGATATTTAGCGCCGGCCCGTTTCGACGACTTGCTCACCTTGCACACCCAAATCGTGCGGATAACCAGAGCCCGCATCGACCACCGTTATCGGCTCTATCGGGACGAAGAGCTATTGACCAAGGCCGAAAGCGTGCTCGGATGTGTCGATCGCGAAGGTCGGGCACAAACGTTTCCCGACCTGCTGAGCTAATACGCTCTCGCGCGCAAGAACCATTCGCAGCTAAGCCGACAGCCGGTGCCCCAGCGTGTCCATCTCCAGACGAACCAGTGCCTGGGTCAGTTCGTCAGGCGTCTGCGGCCGGCGCAACGGGTGCTTGCACAACATCCGCCGGACCAGATCGACGACTTCCAACGGCAGCATGGGCACCAAGCAACGCAAGCGGTCGGGAACCCCGGCCCGTTGCAGTTCGGCGATTTCAGCCGGATTGCGGCCTTCATAAGGAAGCTGCCCGGTGAGCATCTCATAAAGCACGATTCCCAGCGAGTAGATATCGCTACGTATGTCGGCGGCCGAATCGCTGGTGAGCAGTTCGGGAGCCATATAGTTAAGCGTGCCGACGATCGGACGTCCGGCCACCGAACGCGGCTCGTCGTTCCGGCGGGCAAAGCCAAAGTCGAGCAACGTCGTGTGCCCTTGCGGAGAAAGAAACAAATTGGCCGGCTTCACGTCGCCATGAGTCCAGCCTTCGGCAGCCAAGGCAGCCAAACCCTCGGCCGCCTGGCGGGCAATCCACAGGGCAGCTGGCAGTGATGGCAACTCACCGTAGCGAAGTTGGTCTTTCAGAGACACACCAACCAAATGAGGCATCACCAGATAGTAAGGAGCCGAGTTGACGTTGCCGCCAAGCACAGGCACCACATGAGGATTGGCCACGGTCGACCCAACCAGCGCCTCGCGCTTGAAGGTCTCGATCGCGCAGGGTTCGGTATGCCAGCGCGCTTTAATCCGCTTGATCGCATAGCAGGCTGCTTGCTGAGGATTGGCGCCTCGGGGGCAGGCCAAAAACACGTCGGCCATCGAGCCCTCGCCAACTTGGCAAACGAGCTGCCAGGTACCTAGGTTGCCACAAGCGGTCAGCGGTTCGGTAGCAGTGGAGGTCAAACCGAGATATGCCTCGTTGAAAATCTAGGGGCCGTTCAGTGTCCTGCAGGCACCTGCTGCGGCAGGCAAAAGAAGCCTTCCTTTGAAATCGGCCGTTTGACCTGTTCAGTTGAACCGGGTAATTCAACTTTGGTAAACCACATAGACTGGCCAGAGTTTAATGGCTTTTGATTTTACAAGTGCAAGGCGCAGTAATTTTTGGTGGCGGCTTTCTCGTGTGTTTTCTTTTGGGGGCACACTGGCGGTAAACTGGTTCCCAAGCTCTGCTTGGGAACTTTTCAGAAGGAAGCTCTGCTTCCAAGGCTTTTTTGATGGGGTCTCCGATCAG
>JANQPJ010000139.1 GCA_028289525.1 Pirellulales bacterium | reverse complement strand
GGAGGATTGCAAAGTCAACGGTTCTATAAAAACAGCGGTCGGTGACCGCTCGCGAAACAGGAAAACCTCGCTGTTTCGCGCTTCGACCACCGGTCGCTGTTTTTTTGAATCTTCACAAGCAAATTCGCCATTTTTCGAGTTGTGCCTAAGTTCCACCGGTCCGCTTTTCGATATTGATCTATATGGAGATCTGTCGAAGGGGTTCCGCGCGCTTAACAGGCCTGCTGCTGATGCTAGCAGTCGTGGTTGGCTGCGCCGAAGCGACGCCAGGAGCAGGCGATTCGCCGTCTATCGCTCAGAAAGCATCCGCCGGAAGTCGGCCTCAGGCTGAAGGCAAAACCGTCGAGAAAATCACCTCCGGTGACCTTCGTTTCGTGCCGGACTATCAGCAGGCGCTCAGCGAAGCCCGCTACCGGCGGCGGCCGTTGATGGTCGTCTTCATGGCCGACTGGAGCAAGTATTGCCAGCAACTGGCCGCTGAAACGTTCACCGATCCCCATGTGGTTCAGTTGGCCCAGAGTTTTGCCTGTGCGTTGGTCGACGCCGATCAGCAGCAGAGCTTATGTGAAGAATTTCAGGTCGATGCCTTTCCCACGGTGGTTTTCGTTTCGCCTGGGGGAAAGCCGATTGGCCGCATTACCGGGCAGCCCACCGACGAAACCTTTGTTCGCCAAATGAAGGCAGCCCTACGGACCGTGGCTCGACGCTCTTCGCCCTACCGGTCGCTCCGGCGATAGCCAGTGGACTGGGGGAATTATTTGGACAGCCCATTTTGACGTAAAGCATGGTAATACAAGCCCGACGCGCAAGCGAGGGAGTTTGGGTGGAACGTCTTCCCTCGCTTGCGCGTCGGGCTTGTATTGCCATCGAAAGTGGCGTTGTCCAGTTAGGGCTGTGTGAAAACAATTGTTTTGCCCAGTATTTTCTTGAATCCACAGGGCTTGGTTCGCTAAAATGAGTAGGCTCGGTAGTGTTTCACAGGCAATCGGGATGGATGGTGCCGGGGTGACGCCTGGCGAGTTGCTCGCGGTCCATACCACCAGTTCCACGGCTCGATTGGAAAAACGCATGTCTGTTGCTGAAATGAAACCGGCCGCGAAGCCCAAGCCGGCGCGTGGCTACTCGTTGCTCACGCCCAGGTTTTGGCATGGCATGCTGCTATCGCCCTGGCTGCGGATGCTAGCACGCAACCGGTTTGCCTTTTCGCCCACCAGAGTGCCGACCGCGCTGGCGGTCACCGGGTTTACCGTGGGGAACTCGGCTTTGCGTTGGGTGCAAGAGGGGCTTTATCGCCGGCGTGTGGAGCAGACGCCGATTGAGCATGCCCCGGTTTTCATTCTTGGCCACTGGCGTTCTGGGACCACGATGTTGCACGAGATGCTGGTCCGCGATCCTCGGCACACTTACCCGACCACCTATCAGTGCTTCGCGCCGAGTCACTTCATGGTGACGAATTGGTTTGTGTCGCGCTTCCTCGGTTTTGTGCTGCCGACTCAGCGGCCGATGGACAGCATGCCGGCCGGTTGGAATTGTCCGCAGGAAGACGAGTTTGCCCTGTGCAACATGGGCGTCCCTTCGCCCTACCTGACGATGGCCTTTCCGAACCACGCTCCGCAGCATCCAGAATATCTTGACCTGTCCGGCTTGCGGCCTTCGCAGATTGAAGCTTGGAAAGACGCGTTGCTTTGGTTCCTGAAGCGAGTGAACTATTGGGATCGGCGACGGATCATTCTCAAATCGCCGCCACACACCGCTCGGGTCAAAACGCTGCTCGAGATTTTCCCCAACGCCCGATTCATCCACATTGTCCGCGACCCGTTCGCGATTTATGCCTCGACGATCAAGCTTTGGAAGTCGCTGAACGACGTGCAAGGCCTGCATGTGCCCAGGCACGACAATTTGGAAGAATATGTCTTTTCAAATTTCGAGCGGATGTACGCTGCCTTTGAGCAAGACCGAGAGATGATCGAGCCGGATCGTTTTCACGAGGT
>JANQPJ010000129.1 GCA_028289525.1 Pirellulales bacterium | reverse complement strand
CGAAACGGCTGGATCTCATTGGTTTCGCGAGCGGCCACCGGCCGCTGTTTTTTTGAAAAAACGACTTTGCTCTCCGGCAGGCAAAAGTCGTTGGGCGTTCAGCGCCGATCTTGTTGTACTGCCAACGAGTTGCTACGATCCGCCGTGATTTTGTTTTCCCAACTTTTGGCTTTCCGTCCCATTGATGACAGCCCTCGCAGCTAGCACGACCTGTCGCGATTTTCGCCGGCTGACAATTGTCGCCTGTCTGGTTCTAACCTGGACCTCGCTAGGCTGTCGTTCGCTACGTGGTCGGGGGCCTGTGCCCGAGGCGGTTGCCTCGTGCCGAGCCCTTTCCGGCAAAGGGGTTTTGGCCATCGAGAACGGTGACTTGCCCCAGGCGGCTCGATGCTTTGAACAGGCTATCGAAGCCTGTCCGACCAATGCGGCCGCGCGCAAGGAATATGCCGACTTGCTGTGGCGTCAGGGCAAAACCGCCCAGGCGGTTCAAGAAATCGAGGCCGCCATCTCGCTCGCTCCCGACGAGGCTCCGCTGTTGGTTCAGGCAGGCATGATGTATCTGGCCTTGGGAAAGCTGGCTGCCGCCGAGCGCAAGGCCGAGCAAGCCCTCCAACTCGATATTCAACTTACCAATGCCTGGGCATTGCGTGGTCGGGTGATGCGTGCCCGGGGCAACAGCGAGCGTGCGTTGGGCGATCTCTATCGGGCTTTGGGGCAGACACCAAATGCCCATGATCTGTTGCTCGACTTGGCCGAGTTGCATCGACGCCGGGGCGAACCGCAACGCGCCTTGGTCGTGTTGCAACAGTTGGCCCATCTCTATTCGCCTGGCGAAGAGCCGCGTCACGTGTTGCACCTCACTGGCTTGGCCCAACAGGCCTTGGGCCGTACGGACGATGCGGTGGAAAGCCTGTATGCGGCCAGCCAACGGGGTGTTCCCTCGGCCTCGATTCTCTACCACTTGGCCGTGGCTGAAGCCTCCTTGGGTCGCCAACAAGCGGCCCTGGCCAACTCGCGTCAGGCGTTGCAAGTTGACCCCCAACACCAATTGAGTCGCCAGCTTCTAGCCCGCTTGACGGACGCCCCCTCTCCCTACCCCGGTGGCGCGCATGGCGAAATCCGTTTGGGCGCGCGTCCCTTGCCGCCTGGCGAACAACCCCGATAGTCGCTACCACCGGCAAGATCGGCAAAACTGGCGTCGCGATGGTTGCTGGCCAGGTAATTTGACACCCGACCAGGGCGACCTATCCTTGGTTGGATTGTTCCAGGCATGTGCGCAAATCGCGACACGCCTATTCCTGACTCACCACGTGCCAAAGCGACTTGCAAGAAAATCCTTTCGGCGCAACGCCTACCCCAGGAGAATTACGATGTCTCAAGCACTGGAGTCGACCCAATCGTTTGTTGATCGTCGCGCCGCTGTGCCGACCGCTGGCAGCCCTGGCGTTGAGCGTCGCCAGTTTGCCAACAGCCATCAGGAACTATCGCCCGACGCGGCCGAACTGGCCCACGCGATCGACCAGTACAAACTGGTCCACCGCCGCCGATTCATTACCTTTGAAGAGATGCTCACGGTGGTCAAGTCGCTCGGGTATCACCGGTGAAGGGTCGAGGGCCGAGAGTCTAGGGACGAGGGCTACGCGCTGACGCGTTTTTAACTCCTTGGTCCGTTGGACATTCCTTGTTGGATATTGGACATTCTTCTTTCGCGCAGGAAGGAACACCCAATATCCAACAAGGAATGTCCAAAGCCCAAGGAACGCGCTAGCGCGTAGCCCTCGTCCCTAGACCCTCGACCTTCTCACCTGCCTGCCTCCTCGTAGATCGGCAAGTGGCGATAGCCGACCTCGAGTGATAAGAGATTCATGGTGGTCACATAGATTCGCCCGCCATGCAGGCCCCAACGGTCAGGCACTGGCCAACGTGGATCCCAACTGCCGGCCAAGGGGCCCTGCTTCACCTGAGTTTCGGTCAACAAAGGGTGAAGCGTGTCGTTCCAGGCTTGCCAGTAGGTTCCCCGCATGTGATACATCACTTGGGTGGCGTAATACCAATAGTAGGTATCGCGTAACGGATTACCCATTGTGCCGATCGGGGGGCGGCGATCGTCGGTTCCTTGCGCAGGCAAATGCCGCAACAGGTGCTGGGCTCCTCGAATCATCGCCGGGTGTTCCCGGTTCCAGCCGGTGTAGAGTCGCATCAACATGCCGACCGAAGTCATCACGGTGCTGGGCTGCCGGCCGTGACGTTGTTCGGTCCGATTGCTGGCGTAAGGGTTATAGGCGAAAAAGCCTTGTCGGTTGCCGGTGCCCTGGCAGCGACGGAGAAACAACTCTGCTCGATCGAGCGCCAACGGCGACACCTGAAGTCGGGCTAACTGGCCGCTTTTGAGCGCCATAAGTTGCCAGCCGGTGACCGACAGATCGGACATGCGGCCCGGCGCATAACGCCAACCGCCACGGGTTTTGTGTTGCGAGTCGACGACAAACCCTATTGCCCGTCCGGCCGCTTGACCAATCTTGGCGTCGCCGGTCATGCCGAACGCCTCGCAAAAAGCAATCGTGGCGATCGCATGGCTGTACAGATGGGCCACGCGAGAAGAATTCTTGTCTTGGTCCAGATAAAAGTCGCCGTTGGCCTGTTGATGCTCGATCAAAAAATCGAGCGCGTTGCGAATCGTCGTCTGATGCTTTGCTTCCAAATGGTCGTAACCAGCTCCCAGAAACGCCAGCAAGGCCAAGCCAGTGGCTGCCGTGTCCGAACGAATCAAGGCTGAATTCTCTTCGCCAGCATGTTGGAAACTCCAACTGCCGTTGGGCAGCTGCCAACGGGCTAGAAAATCGAGTCCCTCTTCAATCGCGGCTTCGGTTTGGGCTGCCGCGCCGCTAGCGCCTGCCTGGGCCGCATGGCGCCGTAGACCGCGTTGGACAAACGCCTCGGTCGTGTGGCGAGCAACTCCCTCGATCGACGCCGGGCCGCCGGTCTGCTTTCGCACTGAAATCTTTGCCCCCAAGTGGACGGTCTGGGCATCACGATGCGTCAACCGATCAGGCACACCGACGGAGGGCGAAACTTCAACTCCCAAGCCGCCTGGCCCCGTTTCGGCCAGCACGTGCACCGGCACACCAGCACGCGTTTTCGCCAGCCGCGGAGCAGTGGCCTGGGGCGTTGCCGTTCGGCGGTCGGCCAAACGGTCGGCCACCTCGGGCAATTCCACTCGAATCGGTTTGCCAGTCGCCACACGAACCGCCCTGCCCTGCTGTGCCTTGGGCATCTTGGCCAAAGTGGGCCGTGCTTCGTCGAGCGCCAAGGCTCTCGATGGATTGGCAGAGACCGTGGGCACCGGGGGCTTGATCGTCGGCCCGGTCACCTGAGCACCAATCGGTCGGCGAACCGTTTTATCCGGCAAGTCAACCTTCAACGGCACCGGGCGTCCAACGGTTCGAGGCGTCTTTGCCTGAACTGGAGTGACGACGCGCGGACGCAGCGGCTGCTCGACCGCAATCGCATCTGGCAACATTTGAGCCGAGATTGCCGATCTGCGAGGCAATGTAAACGACGACATCGGAACCGACCTTGGCGACCGCGTGGCGCGTTCGGCCAGTTGAACCGCGGGGGTCGATCGCGTGTCGTGCTGCACAGGCACACGACCGATTCGAGGCGGCCGAGGCTTGCTCGACCGGTCAGCGCGGTCGGCCAGAGCTGGGGCCGCCGGTTGCCGCACAGGGCTGGGGCGAGCGGCTTGCGGTGGCAACCACACCGCATCTGGCGACGCCGTTACGACCAACTCGCGTTGCTTGCTCAACCGCGATTTGGTTTCCGAACGTTTCGGCGCCGCAGGCAGTTCGCGTTTGATCACGGTCGCAGAGGGCTGCGTCTGCCGTTTGGCTGCCTGCAGTGTGCTAGGCCGAGCAATGGTTCTGGGCCGCGCGTTGTTGGTCGTCCGCTTGTCGATCGGTTGTTGATCGTTCGGGTTTGGTAAAGTTGCGTCGAGAGGTTGTTCGAATGCCTGCAACTGCCGAGGTCGGTCCAAGGAGTGCAGCGCATATTCTGAAACCGTCGAACGGGGCTGTTCGACCGGCGGCGGCTGGGGAGGCGACTCGGGAATCGCCGCCAACGACAGGATCTGGTCGCTCAAATAGAACGCCAAGCCGAGATGGAGCACCAGGCTTAACAGCATGGCCAACTGGCCACGACGGGCATAGCGACGCCCGAACTGGGCCGTGAGTCCAAACAGCACCACCAGCGTAACGGACAACAGCCCTAACCGAAACCAACCGTTGTGCAGCCAGCGAGGATCTTCCCAACGTCCATCGGCCAAGATCATGCCAGCCACCAACGATCCTAGCGTGACCAACGCCACGTGGACTGGCCACTGGCGATCGTCAAACCCGGCTGGCTTCGGCGGTTTGGCTTCCGACATCTTTCAATTTGGGATTTCTGATTTAGGATTTGGGATTTTACGCGCTCGCCTGTTTCTTAGATTCTCGACCCTCGACCAACTTACTCGGTAGCTAACGAATAGTTGCGAATGTTCACTTTGTTGCAAAGGTTCATCACCGTGGCCACGTATTTGGTGCGGGCATCTGCATCGGCGCGGATCACCACTTCCTGGCGACCAGGATTGTTGGCCCAAGCCTGTCGCAACGCCTCTTCGAGTTCGGCTTCGTCCAAAATTTTTCCCGCCACAAAAAACTCTCCAGCGGCCGTAATGTTAACGAACATCTCCTTGGGCTTGGTTACCAACGGCCGAGCTTCGCTCGCTTGAGGCAAGACAATGTCCAGCTCGCGTTCTTCCTCGGCAAATCGGGTCGCTACGAGAAAGAAGATCAGCAACAAAAACACCACGTCAATCAGCGGCGTCAGGCTGAGCGACCCGAGCGCTTTCCCTTTGTCGACTTGCACGGCCATCGGAACTGGTTACCTCGCTTCCTAAGCTGGTGAAGCCGGGTTGTCGGCCGGCGCGTCGGTCGATTCGCCGCTCAATTGTTGCCGTCGAACCCGCAACTGGCCTTCGAACTGCTCGACCTGCGGCAACAAGCTGAACAACAACTCGTCGAGATCGCGAAAGAGGCGCTGGATTCGGCTTTCGAAATAGTGGGCTAAAATGGCCGCTGGAATCGCCACCGCGAGCCCGCCGGCGGTGGTGACCAAGGCCACATAAATCCCGTCGGCCAACAGGGCCGCTTTGTTCACCCCGGTCGGCATATTGGCCGTGGCAAAAAACGCTTGGATCATTCCCCACACCGTCCCCAGCAGACCAATCAATGGGGTCACCGCCGCGGCCAAATTGAGTGTTCGCACATTGCTATACAGCCGGGCCGCTTCACGCTGGCTGGACTCGGCCACTGCTCGTTCGACCTCGGCATGGGGGCGGCCAACTTTGAGCAACATGGCCTGAATCACGGTCGCCGCAGTCGACGGATGCTGCTGGCATAACTGGTAGGCCTGGCGCGGGTCGAACCCATCGGGCTGTGGAGTGAGATTGCTCAACGACGCCACCAAGCGACGCGGCATCACACGCCGGCGACGGAGCGCCAAGGATCGTTCGATGCCAACGGTCACGACCAACAACGACATCAGACCGATCGGCACCATCAACGGACCGCCACGAAAAATCAAATCCAACACGTTGATTACCGGCTCTTCGCCCGATGACGCGATGGCCAGCGATTCGGCCGGCGGTTCGTCGGTCGTGGCCAACACCTCGTCTGCCCGACGCTCGGCCTCGGACTGTCCGGTCGATTCATCAGTCCAGCCCGGCGCGCTCAGCATGACGATGAGCAGCAAGCCTGCCAACACCCGTTGAACGATCATTTGGCACTCTCCAATTTCTGCTTGGCCAACGGCGTTTGATCACTCTCTGGATAGCGTTCGATCAACTCGCGGAACAGGCGCTGGGCGGCTTTTTGTTTGTTGAGCATCTCACAACAACGGGCTGCCTCGAACGTCGCGTTGGCCTGCCACTGGTGATACGACTCCGGCGACTCCGGGGCTCCATAGCCGTAGGCCACTTTGAAAAACGTGCGAATTGCTCGTTGGTAATCTTTGCGTTGAAAATAGATCTCGCCGGCCATAAACCGTGCCCGAGCGCCAACTTCATAAGGGTTCTGGACGGCCACCTGCTCAAACCGCTGGAGCGCCGCGTCAAGATTGCCCAAATTCTGCTGAGCCCAACCCTGTTCGTACAGCAACTCGTCGCGATAGTCCGACTTGGGAAACTGCTTGCTCGCCTGAGACAACAACTCCAGACTCTTTTTCCATTGGCCTAGCTTACCGGCAGCCTGCCCTGCATGCAGCAGGGCTAGTACCGTGAACTGTTCGTTCGACGGTTTGGCCGTTTGGGCCTGCTCGAAACGGGCTAGCGCTTCAGCATATTGCGCTTGTTTGAACAAACACTCCCCGGCCATCACCAGGGCATCCCCACGCAATGCTCCCTGCGGGAAACGCTTGGCTTGCTGGTCGAATGCCGTCAGAGCCTGGGCAAACTCCTCAGCCTGATAATAGGCCCAGGCCAGCTTGTAAGCAGCCTTCTCGGACAGTTCATCGTCGTCTGCTTTTTCCAATCCGGCGGCATACGCTTGGGCAGCTTCGCGATATTGCTCTTGGCCATACGCATGTTCGCCCACCCGATAGAGCGCCTCGGCGGCCAACACGCTCTCGGGCCGCTCGGCCGCCAAACGGGCAAACGCCTGGGCGGCTTCCTCCGGCTGGTCAGCCAAGGTTCGTGCCCAGGCGATTTCGTACCATACTTTGTCCAAGCCCTTGTACTGTGGATCATCCTTGGCAATCTGCTCGAACGTCTCCATCGCCTGGGCATATTGCTCCATACCCACTTGCGCCAAACCGCGAAGGTAAAGCGCGTCGGACTGTTCAGCTCGGGCTGGTTTCGATTGCAAAAAAATCTCGACGTCGGCCACCGCCCCGGCATAGTCTTTCTGCTGCTCGCGAGCGATTGCCCGAGCGTAATGGGCCCTGGGTGCCGTCGCATGCTGGGGGTGCTTACCGATCAGCTGCTCGAGTGTCTTGAGAGCCAGGTCATACTGACTCTGGCCGATCTGTGCCCAGGCCAGCCCGGCCAAGGCATGAGGCGCTAACACCGCCTGAGGCCATCGGGTCACCACCTGCTCATACGTTTTGGCCGCCTCGGCCAACTGGCCAGCGGCCGCTTGAAACTCGGCCAGGCGAAAGGTCGCCCGAGCCAACAACGGGCTCTCCGACGAGGTGTCGATCAACTCCTCGACCGTGCGAAGCGCCTCATCGGTCTGCCCCTGACGCTGCTGGGCTCGGGCCAACAACAGCCGGGTTTGGTCGGCCCCAGCCCATTGGGAATCGGCCTTGAGCGACGCCGTGCAAGCGGCCACCGTCGCGGCATCGTTGCCCAGTTCAAATTGACTCGTGGCCAACAACGAATGAGCCTCGGCCAACTGCCCAGGCACGGTCAAGGTGTCGAGCTTCGCCTGCAACCCGGCCACCGCCTGATCGTGCTTGCCGGCCAGTTGTCGACAGAGCGCCAATCGCAACCACCATTGCGGCCACTCTGGCCGCTGCGAACCGTCGGCCAACAAGTGGGCATACGCTTCTGCAGCCTGATCGTACTGGCCCAACTGCAAACGGCTTTCAGCCGCCACGTTCAGCACGTCAAGCGCCAAGCGGTGCTGAGAGAATTTTTGGCGAAACTGTTCGGCATGCTTCACAGCCTGTTCATATTGGCCCGTACTCAAGGCGGCATAACTGGCCAAATAGGCCGCCTGAGCGGCGCTCGCATGCTCGGGAAACAATCGCACCACTTGGGCATAAACGGCAACTGACTCGGCTCGCCGTTCCGGCAGTTCGTAGAGCGCGTCGGCCCGGTCCATCAACAACTGGGGAAACCACGGCCGATCAGCCGCATCGGGCAACACCTCCTCGACCGCCTGCAGCGCAGCGGCCGGACGTTTTTCCTCGAGCAAAGTCCGAGCGGTCCAATGGACTGCCTCGAAGGCTTCTGGTCCTCCCTGCTCTTGCCGGCGTTTTAACCACTCACGAGCTTGCGGATATTTTCCGGCCAAATAAAAAGACTTGCCAGCGGCCAACGTCGCAGCGCCGACATACGACGACTGTGGGTGCTTTTCCACTAACTCGACATATTGCCCGGCGGCCTGCTCGTACTGCTGTTGTTCATACAGACAAGCGCCTCGCCGCAGTCGAGCATAGTCGGCCAAGGGGAAACCAGGCGTTTCGGCCGCCGCCAAAAACCCGGCCGCCGCCGCGCCATACTTCTTGGCGGCCAACTGAGTATCAGCCTGTCGCATGCCGACCTCAGTGGCCAATTCGAACTTGGGAAATTCCTGGAGCAACTTGGCATAGGTTTGACCAGCGGCCGCCATCTGGCCTGATTCTTCTTGTGCTACCCCTAACCCATACAGTGCCTGGGCTCGTGACGAATGTTGAGGATGGTTTTTCGAAAATGCTTGATAGACCTCGATGGCTGGAGCCAGCTTTCCATGGCTGTAGAGCGCCTCGGCCAAATAGAACCGGGCCAACGGTTGCTGCTTGGCCTGAGGATAGTCGGCAACGACTTTTTGCAAACTGGCGACCGCCCTTTCCAGCGCAGCCGGCTCGGCCTGATTGTATTGAGCAAGCCCCAGCTGGTAATAGACTTCGGCCAAACGCTCGAACTTAGGGTACTTCGTCACCACGGTCTGGAGCGCGGTCTCGGCCTGATCGTACTGCTGGAGTTGGAACTGGCAGACTCCCAAATAATGCCAGGCACTGGCGGTCAGCGGGTCGTCGACATGCCGTTCGAGAAACTCGCGCCAGGCAGCAACCGCCAAGTCATGGAGCTGCTGGTTTTGCAAACTGGCGGCGCCACGGAAGTCGCTCAACGCCTGTTCAGAAGATTTGGCCGGCGCAGCGACGGCAGGCATTTCCATGCCTAACCCTAGGACAAGCACGATCAGCAACATCTTTTGACCCGTGTTGTAGAAATCGGCGCACAACATCTGGCTTGCTCTCAACAACGATTTGAGTTTTTCTAGATAATTCGTCGGAGCTAGGCGTGAAGCGGCGATCGTAGACGATGACATTCCAATTTAGGGGCTGCACCTGGCCGCGACCGGGCCCCAAAACGAACGTCACCATCCACCATTACGACCACTCAAGCTCCGTGGGCAAGGGTAAAACGTAACTGTCCATTATGCACTCCAGGCGATTCTCTGCCAACCAAAGGCGGGCCAGGGCCAGGAGGATTGCAAAGTCTTGGCTAGAGAGTAGCAGCGGCCGGTGGCCGCTCGCGAAACGGCTGGATTCTTTTGTTTCGCGAGCGGCCGCCGGCCGCTGTTTTTGAGAAATAGACGACTTTGTAATTTTCCTGGGGCCAGCGGCCGGGGTCTATTCTATCTAGTCTGAATTGCCGGAAATCGGCTTCAGGCGTATGATGGTCACTACCTACCTGAGGGGCATCCGGCCCACGCCTGCTCGCTCACCTGGCTCTCACGATTTCTTCCGAGGCAACGTTGAAACATATTTTGATTACCGGAGGCGCCGGCTTCATCGGCAGCCACCTGGCCGAAACCCTGCTGGCCGCTGGCCAACGAGTCACGGCGTTGGACGACGAGTCGTCAGGCAGTGTTACCAATTTGGCCGCCTGCCAGCAGCAGTTCCATTTCAATTACGTGCGTGGTCGGGTGGAAGACCGCAAGTTCCTGAGACCGCTGTTGGCCGAAGTCGATCAAGTGTATCACCTGGCCTCGGCGGTCGGCGTGCGGATGATCGCCACCTCGACGATCGACTCGATGACACGCATCCTGCAACCAACCCAAGTGCTGCTGGAAGAATTGACATCCTTGTCTGGCGGTTCGTCGTGCCCTCAGGTTTTTCTGGCCAGCAGCAGCGAAGTCTATGGCAAGAATCCCCAACCTCGGTTTGCCGAAGACGACAACCTAGTCTTTGGACCAACAACCTGCGCGCGATGGTCGTACGGGGCAGCCAAAGCGATCGACGAATTTTTAGCGTTGGCCTATGCGCGCGAACACCAACTGCCAGTCGTGGTGGGCCGGTTTTTCAACGTGGTGGGGCCTCGACAAACTGGCAAGTACGGGATGGTTCTGCCCAGCATGGTTCGCCGAGCGCTCGACGGCCAAGGGCCGATTGTCCACGACGACGGTCAACAAGTGCGTTGTTTTGCCCACGTGCAGGATGTCTGCCAGGCAGTCCTCCAGTTGATGGCCACCCCAGCGGCCAAGGGACAGATTTTCAACATCGGCAGCGACGAACCGGTAACCATGCTCAAACTGGCCGAGATGATTGTCGAAATGGTCAACCCTCGCTTGACCATCCAGCGGCAAAGCTATGACGAGGTTTACTCGCCCGGCTTCGAGGATGTCCGTCGTCGCGTGCCAGACTTGACGAAACTGCGAACCGTGATCGACTACCGCCAGCAGTTCACGCTCGAGTCCATCGTGCGGGAAGTCATTCAATGGAGCAAGCCGTAAATGGACGTGCATACGATCCGCCTGCGTGGGCCATGGCAATACGCGGTGGTCTCGCCAGACCACGGTGATCAGCCGGAGGAAGCCCGCACCTGGCAAACGGTTCGCCTTCCAGCCACCTGGGCAGACCTGTCGGAGTTCGACTCTTCAGCCAGAATCCGCCTGCGGCGCCGTTTTCACAAGCCTACCGGCGTGGAACCGCATGAAATGGTGTTCTTGGTCGTTACCATCAACGGGCAGCACGTCGACCTGTGCCTTAACAACACGCCGCTTGTTCCAACAGGTTCTGGCCACGCCGAAGAGTTTCGTATCACGGAACATCTCGCAGAAACCAACGAACTGTCGGTCGCGTTCGATCGCCCGGCGACCCCTGATGAGCAGCCCATCTTAGCTGCGCAATTAGAAATCCGCTTTGGCAGCACGTAATCTCTGATTCCTAAGCTTTAAGCTTCAAGAGAAAAGCAGCGACCGGTGGTCGCTCGCGAAACAAAAAAATTTCGCCGTTTCGCGAGCGACCACCGGTCGCTGCTTTTCTCACTTTACAACCATCCTGAGACCAGAAGCCCGCCTGCTGGATTTCAGAACGACTACCTACTAAAATTGCTAACAAACTTGCTATTAATTCGTCGCGACCTTCTTAGGAGCCCTTGTCGATGCTTGCCCGCCCTGCTCTGGCTGTTTTGGTTCTGTTGATCGGTAGCCTCGCTTCTACTTCGTCGTTGGCCTCAGAGCCTAATCAGCTGTCCGCTCAAGAGTTGGCCGACGGCTGGATCTTGTTGTTCGATGGCGAAACTCGCTTCGGCTGGCAAGCCAACAGCCAAGCCGATTGGAAGGTGGTCGATGGCGCGCTCACTGTTAGCTCCGGCGAGCCTGGCTTGTTGCACACCACGACGCAGTTTGGAGATTTTGAACTCCAGGCTGATTTTCGCGCCCAGGCAGAGACCAACAGCGGCATCTTCCTGCGCACCCTGGCCGTGCCGACCAATCCGGCCGTCGACTGCTATGAACTCAACATTGCACCTGCCGCAAACCCTTACCCAACTGGCAGTCTGGTGGCGCGGCAAAAATCAAACGTCGCCAGCCCAGCCACGGACGACACCTGGCACACGCTATTCGTTAAGACCGAGCAGGGGCACATCGTCGTCACGCTCGACGGCCAACCAGTGCTCGATTACACCGACCCCAAGCCGCTCGGTCGCGGGCTGATCGGCCTCCAACTCAATCGCGGCGCCATCTCGTTTCGCAACATCAAGCTACGCCCCTTGGGCACGCAAGCGCTTTTCAACGGGCAAGACCTAAGCGGCTGGCGCGACGAGCGAGCAGAGCAATCGGTGTTTACCGTGGCCGACGACGGAACGTTGAACATGAAAAACGGTCGCGGTCAACTCGAGAGCGAAGCGCAGTACGCCGATTTTGTCTTCCAAACCGAAATCATCTGCCACGACCGTGAGTTGAACTCTGGCATCTTCTTCCGCTGTATCCCTGGCGACTTTTGGATGGGCTACGAGAGCCAGATTCACAATGGCCGGCGGTCAGCAGACTCCGACCAGCCGAACAACTGCGGCACCGGCGGAATTTTTCGTCGCCAAGACGCTCGTCGCATCGTGGCCGACGATCTCGAGTGGTTCCACAAAACGATCGTGGCCGATGGGCCCCACATGGCCATTTGGGTCAACGGCATTCAAGTGACCGATTGGACCGACACGCGCGAGCCGCACGACAACCCCCGCAAAGGTCTACGACTCAAGGCCGGCACTCTGATCCTGCAAGGCCACGATCCGACAACCAATCTGTCGTTTCGCAACCTACGGATAACCGAAATCGCGCCCCGGTAACCGGCGTCTCACTGAAGTACCCGCAACGCCTTCGGCAGTGGAAAAGAGACATCTTCCTCACGAATCGTTCGAGATTCGACTGTGGCCTCAAACCGATCGACCAACATCTCCACGCATTGCTCCACCACCGTCTCCGGGGCACTGGCGCCAGCGGTGACCACCACGGTTTCGACCCCCTCAAACCAACTCCATTCGATATCTTCTGGACCATCAATTAAATGAGCCGCCACTCCACGCTCTCGGGCTAGCTCGGCTAGTCGTTGGCTATTGGAACTGTTCTGGCTGCCGAGCACCAACACCAACTGGGCTTCGTTGCTCAACAGCGAAACCGCTTCTTGGCGGTTTTGCGTGGCATAACAGATGTCATCCTTGGGCGGACCTTCGATTTTTGGAAACCGCTTGCGGAGTCGGGCGATAATGCGATTGGCATCGTCGACCGACAAGGTGGTTTGCGTCAAATAGGCCAGTTTGTTTTCGTCGGCCACTTCCAGACGGTCGACATCGTCGGGCACCTCGACCAACCGGATCGCCTCGGGGGCCTCGCCCATGGTGCCAATCACCTCGTCGTGGCCTTCGTGGCCAATCAACACGATCGTGTAACCCTGTCGGGCAAACTTGATCGCCTCGAGGTGTACCTTGGTGACCAACGGACAGGTAGCGTCGATCGTGGTCAAGTCGCGAGATTTGGCCAGTTGGCGAATCTCTGGCGAGACGCCATGGGCGGAAAAGAGCAAGGCGGCCCCAACCGGCACGTCGTTCAAATCGTCGACAAACACCGCCCCTTGTTCACGAAAGCGGTTCACCACATACCGGTTGTGGACGATCTCGTGATAGACATACACTGGCGGCTCATACGCTTGAATCGCCAATTCGAGCGATTGAATGGCCATGTTCACGCCTGCACAAAATCCACGTGGGCTGGCAAGTAAAATCTTCATCGGAACTCAGACCGTTACAGACCAAATGTGAAATAGGGTTTTTCAGTTGAATCGTAACTCATCATAATAGATCGTGTGCAACTTGGATAGCCAAGCGGTCCTCTCAGGAGAATTGCAAAGTCATCGGTTCCACAAAAGCAGCGGTCGGTGACCGCTCGCGAAACAGAAAAATCTAGCCGTTTCACGAGCGGTCACCGACTGCTGTTTTTTCAAAAAAACGACTTTGCAATTCTCCTGAGCAATTCCTCTGGCAGTCCGCTCACCATCCCCAAACTCTTGGAACCTTTGCCCGATGGCCGCCACGGTGTTTGCCGACGACCTGGCCCGTTATGGCCCCGACCACGCCAGCGGGCCAGCCATGTCGGTCGACCAAGCCCAGGCTTATTGCCGACGCTTGGCCCAACAGCACTACGAAAACTTCACCGTGGCTAGCTGGTTCCTGCCGCGCCGGCTTCGCCCGCACTTCTACCATGTGTATGCCTATTGCCGGTGGGCCGACGACCTGGCCGACGAAACCGGTTCGCCCGACGAAGCGACCCAACTGCTCACTTGGTGGGAATCCCAGCTACACGCCTGTTATCAAGGCCAGGCAACTCATCCCGTGTTCATCGCCCTGCGCGAAACGATCGCCACGTTCGAGTTGCCGAGCGAGCCGTTCCTCGATTTGCTCTCCGCGTTCCGGCAAGACCAGATCAAACGGCGTTACGCCTCGCGTGACGAACTGCTCGACTACTGCCGTCGGTCAGCCAACCCGGTCGGCCAGCTCGTGTTGCGTTTGGGACGTTGCTGGAACGAAGCAAACGCTGTGCTCTCGGATCAGATTTGCACCGGGCTGCAACTGGCCAACTTTTGCCAAGATGTGGCACGCGATTGGAACCGCGGGCGCATCTACCTGCCACAAGATGTGTGCCAGCAGTTCGGCTACCATGAAGACGACTTTCAGGCTCGCCGAACGAATCGGGCCTTTCGCCAGTTGCTGGCTAGCGAAGTGGCTCAGGCAGAAACCTTGCTGCGCGCAGGTCAACGCCTGGCCGGCCAGATTCCCCGCGTGCTGGCCACCGACGTGAGCCTGTTTGCCGCTGGCGGCTTGGCGATTCTCGCCGCGATTCGAAAAATCGACTACGACGTTTGGGCAACTCGGCCGACTGTTTCGCGAATCAGCAAGGCCCGGTTGCTGGTCCATGGGCTGTTGTGGCCACGCACGGAGGCTGCCCGATGACAGCCGCGCTTGCGGAAAGCTATGCCTGTTGCCGTCGAGTGGCCGTAGCAGCGACGTCCAACTTTTGCTCGTGGTTCTATCTGTTGCCGCGCGACCAACGACGGTCGATGTATGCTTTATATGCCTTTTTGCGCAAGACGGACGATCTGTGCGACGGGGATGGCCCAGTGGCCGATCGGCAAACGCAACTCGACCGCTGGCGAGCCGAATTGCAAGCGGCGCTCGACGGCCAAGCCCACGATCCGATTTTGCCGGCCCTGGCCGACACGGTCCGGCGCTATGCCATTCCGCCGGTTCACTTGCACGAAGTGATTGACGGCTGTGTGATGGATCTACAAGGACAGCAGTACGAAACGTTCGACGAGCTGAGTGAATATTGCCAACGAGTCGCTTCGGCGGTCGGGCTGGCCTGTTTGCGTGTGTGGGGATATCGCGACGATGCCGCGCTGGGGCCGGCTCGCCAGTGCGGCATTGCCTTTCAGTTGACCAACATCCTCCGCGACTTGCGCGAAGACGCCCAGCGGGGACGCATCTATCTACCTCGGGAAGATCTCCAGCGATTTGAATACACGCCTGAGGAACTGACCCAAGGCATTGTCAACGACCGCTTTCGGCGGCTGATGCGGTTTCAAATCCGCCGGAACACCGCTTACTATCGCCAGGCCAGCGGGCTGCTGCCCTATTTGAACGGTCCCGGTCGACGCATCTATGGCGCGATGGTCGACACCTATCAAACGCTGCTCGACGAAATCGAGCGCCGTGAAGGCGACGTGTTCAGCCACCGTGTTCGCGTGTCGAACTGGAAGAAGCTGAGCATCGCTGCCCGATGGTCGATGGCAGGCCGTTTCCAGCGCAATCGTAGTGAGTCGTAACCGTGACCGGCGGCCCTCCCCAGCAACCCGACCGCCCT
>JANQPJ010000117.1 GCA_028289525.1 Pirellulales bacterium | reverse complement strand
CTTTTGAAGACAATACAAGCCCGACGCGCAAGCGAGGGAAGACGTTCCACTCAAATTCCCTCGCTTGCGCGTCGGGCTTGTATTTTTGTGTTCGATGCCGAAGTAGCACTCTGTCCAGCTACGGCAACGGAATCTCGGTCAGCGTGAACTCGACTGTTGTGCGTGAAATGGCCGCCGGCGTCTGATAGACCAACCGGTAATCGCCCGGCCCGGCAGGCAGCTCGAAGAAGTAGCCAATGCCAAGTTCATGCGGTTGTTCGCGATATTTTTCTTGAGCCGCATATTCAACCCGTTTCCCGTCCGGGCCGACCAGGTAACAAACGTTTTGATAGACCCAACCGTGGTGCGACTCGAGCGCACCAGCGTTGTCATCGTAGCGCAGCCGCAAGCGAAGCTCCCAAAGATCGTTGTTTTTGCGAACCGAATCGAGTCGGACGATGGCCCCTGCCCGACGTAGCGTTTGAGGCTTGTTCTGCTTTAGATTGGCAAACTCAAACGTCTCGACACGTCCTGGTGCCACGGCTTGGATAGCCCCTTTGAGCTGAGCAATTTGTCGCACCTGACGTGCCGGAAGCTTCAGCGGAATCGTCATGTTGACCGCCGTACTGCCGGCCTGAATGGGCATCCGGAGCGTCTCCCCGGCGCCGGCCACGCCAATCGGTTTTCCCAGGTCGTCGATGGCTTGAATCTGATCAAGCGATTGCGCAATGACGATCGGTTGCAATCGGGGTTCCCACGCCACTTCGAGTTCGACCTTCAGCGACTGCTGCTCTAGATTCCGCAGGCTGCGATCTCCACGAACCGCTGTAGCCTCGATACGAAAAGGGCCATCGTAGCTGGCGCTTTCAGCGCGTGGACGTCTCTGACCGGTTCGCACGATGAGGGCCAATCTTGGCTCGCCTGAGTAGTGGTAGACCGACAAGCCGGCCTGATCGAGCAACTGGTCGACCGCTGGCCAAAATGGTTGGTGTGCCAGGTCCAGGTCGACCTGAAGTTCGTCGGCCTGTTGTCCAAAGGCGCTGCGGTAGTCGAACAGGGTGTTGCCTGTCTGTTTTTGAAACTCGGCACAGACCGTGGCCAGCGAAAGTTTTTGGCCTGCAAGCGTCACGTGTGTCGGCTGCAAGGCCGTTTGGGCATCGGCCTGTTCGAGCGCCTGACGAATTCGTGTAAGGCGATGTCGCACCTCGGCCGGCATCCGATCACCCGGCACAGGCAACTGGTCCAAAACCTGAGGGCCCAGGGCGGTCAGTTCTTTTTCTGCCTGTTCGCGCTGCGAAAGCTCGGGCGCGTTGAGTTGTCGAAGCCAGGTTTTCACATCGGTCTGGCTAGCGGGGGGCTCGGCCATGGCAAATGGGCCGCTCCAGGTAGCCAACAGCCAGACCAAACCAAACGGCACCCAATTCCTTCGCTTGCGCTTCAGGCTTGAAATCATCGGACTCCTGGGACGAGTTGAGAGGCAGTTGGAATGAAAAGTCCTTCCTTATTGTACGTCGTGCGGTCTGCCGCGAGGAGTCAATTTGCCGCCGAGGGGGGCGATTTGTGACCTAGGCTTAGAGGGGACACCTGCGCCGATCAAAGGCCCCGGTTTCAGGCGAGCCGGTGTCTGGCCCCGCGAACCTGGCAATCAACCGCTGAGAACGACCATGACGATGGCAACGATTTTTCCGAAGTCTCGCACCTCTGGCGAACTGCTAGCGATGCTTTGGTTACGGATCCTGGCGATGCTCGGGGTGGTGTGGCTGGCCAACGGCGCAGCGGTCTGGGCAACAACGCCGATCGACGCGATGATCAAGGTGCGGTTGAGCCAAGGCGATGTCGAAGGCCGACCGCTCTGGTGGTCGGCCCAAGAGGTCGGTCTGTTGGCTCGAGACGGCCAACTCGTTTCGTTTCGTCCTCAGGAAGCGAACAGCTTCTATCGTTCGGCGGCACGGTTCGCCAGCTATTCGACCAGCGATCTGAGAGCCCGACTGGATGCCGAGTTTGGCAACGACTATACAGTGAGCAGCACGGGTCATTATCTGGTGGTGACCCCGAAACGACTGGCCAGCCGTTGGGCTCGGCGTTTTGAAGATTTGTATCGTTCGTTCTACCGTTACTTTCAGGTGCGTGGGTTTCGGATGCGGCGGCCGGAATTTCCGCTGGTGGCCATCGTGTTTCCCGACCAGGCGAGCTACCGGCGCTATGCCGCGTCGCAAGGCACCCCGGTGTCGCCTACGTTTCTGGGGCACTATTCGCGCCAGACCAATCGGGTTTATTTATATGAGACCGGCAACGCCGGTTCGGAGAACTGGCACGCCGACGCCACGACCATTATCCACGAAGCGACCCATCAGTCGGCCTTTAACACCGGGATTCATTCTCGCTTTAACGGAACCCCGCGCTGGGTAAGCGAAGGCCTGGCAACGATGTTCGAAGCCCGTGGTGTGTGGAACTCGGCCGCGTATCCGAAGAAGCGAGACCGGATTAACCAGAATCGGTTCAGCTATTTCAAGCAAATCGCCGACCGCCGGCCGGCCAACGCACTGAAGCGGATGTTGGTCGACGACGAAATGTTCCAGCAGGATGAGCAGTTGGCCTATGCCCAGGCCTGGGCACTGTCGTTTTATTTGAGCGAAACACGGCCCCGCGAGTACAGCCAATACCTGGCCAACACGGCATCTCGGCCAGATTTTTCAAACTACCTGCCCGAGCAGCGCCTGGAAGATTTTACTAAGGTTTTTGGCGACGATCTCCACATGCTCGAGGTCCACCTGATGCGGTATATTTCCCGCTTGCGCTAACCCCTGCGCGACTTCGGCAGTCGGGTGCAGGCGGATTACAAAGTCGTTTTTTTGAAAAAACAGCGGTCGGCGAGCGCTCGCGAAACAACGGATAAAACCGAAAGTTTCGCGAGCGGGTACCCGCCGCTGCTTTTAGGGAATTGAGACTTTGCAGTCCTCCTGCAGCCAAGCGGTCGATTCGTACTGAGCGTCGAGACATTCGCATAGGCCGACGACCGGGAACATGATAGGATATTTTTGTTGTCTACGATGCCGGCAAGCGGACCGTCTTGGCTCGCAGGTTCCAGGCAATGGAATTGACCGTTCGGTTGTTCGGCGATCAGCATTCCGGTGCGTTTCAATGGCTTGCGGCCATGTAGGCCCTTGAAAACACACCCTCAGGCGGTCCAGCACAAGAGGAGTTGGCCATGAACACGCAACCCGACGCCGAAAACCCGCAAGCTGGTGAACCTTCGTTCGCCGAAACCGCGCTCAAACTGGGCGGCAAAAGCGACGACGAAGCACGTCGCACCGGCGCCATTGATGCTGCCGACGATCAGGTCGAAGGACTGTTCGCGCCCCAGTATCAAACGGTCAACAGCCCGGTCCATCGGGCAATCTGGGATCGCGACGTCTCGACCGAACCGTTTTCGAGCCAACCGGTATCCACACCGCCTGACGTGCAAAAGGTGATGGACGAATCGATCGAAGTGGTCCACCAAGCGCGACGCGAGGGGACGCTGCTCGATGAGAAACAAAAAATTTCGCCGGCCACTCTGGGCCGCCTGGCCGAGGCTGGCTACTGGGGCCTGTTGGTCGACCAAGAGTATGGCGGCAGCGGGGCCCCGTTCTCGGCATTCGCCCCGTTCCTAACTCAAATGGCGCTGGCCGATCCGACCATCGCCGGCCTGGCATCGGTCCACGGCTGTATCGGGGCGGTCGATCCGGTCCGCACGTTTGGCAACGCGGAACAGAAGCAGCGATTTCTGCCAGGCTTGGCCGACGGCTCGCGACTGTCAGCCTTCGCGCTCACCGAACCGTGTGCCGGCTCGGACCTGACCGCCTTGCGCACCTCGGCCACGCGCGACGGCGACAGCTATGTGGTGACCGGCGAAAAACTGTTCATTACCAACGTCGCCCCAGGCCGCACGATTGGTCTGGTCTGCCTGATCGAAGACAAACCCTCGGTGCTGATCGTCGATTTGCCACCAGAAGAGAACGACCAATTTCAACTCAAAGAGTACGGGCTTTACGCACTCAAGAACGCCTACAACCGGGGCATCGTGTTCAACGGTCTGCGGGTACCGGCTGAAAATCTGCTCGAACCGATTCGTGGAGACGGTCTGACGATTGCCTATCATGGCCTGAACCTGGGGCGGATCGCCTTGTGCGCCAACGCGGCTGGGACGATGCGGCTGATGATGGCCAGCATGATTCCCTGGGCCCAATTCCGGCGGACCTATGGCGAACTGATCTCGACCCGAGAACTGGTCCAGCGCCGCCTGGGCCGCCTGGCTGGTATGATTGTTGGCTGCGATGCCTTGGTCCGTTGGTGTTCGCGGCTGATCGACGACGGCTATCGAGGCGAGATGGAATGTATCGTGGCCAAGATTTTTGGCAGCGAATGTCAAAAAGAAGCGGCCATCGAACTGTTCATGAAGACACACGGTGGACGGTCGTTCCTGCACGGCCACCTGTTGGGCGACAACGTCCACGAATACCTGGCCCCTTGTATCTACGAAGGCGAAGGCGAAATGCTCTCGATGGGCTTTTTCAAGTCGCTGGTCAAGGACCACGGCAAACGGTTCTTCGAGCCGATCGGCATGGCGCTTCAAGCGGCCGGCATCAAAAAGCCTAACCCGATGAACCCCGCCCATGCCTGGGCGCTCAAGGGCGCTGTCTTGCCTTACATGAAATGGGTCGTGGCCCAAAAACTGTCAGCCACGTCGAAACCGCTGTTGCCAGGCATGTCGACCGAATTGCGGGCACATGCCGCCGAAGCATTCGAACGGCTGCAACGCATCGCGGCCGAGATTAGCGGCACCATGCAGAAATATCAACTCGCACTGGCCGATCGCCAATGCCGAATGACCCATCTTTCGCAAAAGACGCAAGATTTGATTACCGTGTTGGCCGTTACCTTGTATGCAGCCCATCAAGACGACGAGTTGGTCAAAGACGCGGCCGATGTGCTGTGTCACGAGTTGTACCAGCGCGTCGATGGCAAGCATCCTTCCGACCGCTATTTCCGCAAAGCGACCAAGCTGGGCGCAGCGGTGGCCGATGGCGGCTTCAAGTCGATCGCCGGCTTGCAACCAGACGAGATTATGATGCCGTATTAAGTGTTGGACGCATCGCCGGAATCAAGTCTGCCAGATCGTAGGAACCTCTGATGTCGCAATTTGCCGTCATCCTGCCGGCCGCTGGCCAAAGCCGACGGTTCAAAGATCCGCACTACAAAAAGCCGTTCGCCAACTTGGCCGGCCGCGCGGTTTGGCTCCATGCGGCCGAAAAATTTTTGAACCGGGATGATTGTGCCCAGTGCATTGTGGCCATCTCGCCAGAGGATCGCGAGGAGTTCGAACGAAAGTTTGGGGCCAACGCGGCCATCATGGGCGTCGACCTGGTCGACGGCGGTCAAGAGCGGGCCGATTCGATCGAGGCCGCGCTGGCGCGCATCAAGCCTGAAGTTGAACTGGTGGCCGTACATGACGCGGCGCGGCCCTGTTTGGCCGAAGCCTGGCTCGCCGATGTGCTCGCAGCTGCCGAACAACACGGGGCAGCCATTCTGGCCCGGCGAGTGGTGAGCACTTTGAAACGCGTGGCCGACGATCGATCGATCACAGAAACGGTTGCCCGCGAAGGGCTCTGGGAAGCCCAGACGCCTCAGGTGTTTCGACGCGAACTGCTGCTCCAGGCCTATGCCCAGCGCGATGGATTCGTGGCCACCGACGACGCCCAATTGGTCGAGCGCATCGGAGCCAAAGTCGTGGTGGTCGAAGGGTCTCCCTTGAATCTGAAAATCACCACCAAGGCCGATCTCAAATTGGCCGAGCTAGCGCTCAAAGCCCTTCCCAAGCCCAAGCTCGACGGTTTTTCCCATCCCTTTGCGGACGACCTGTTCCGCTAAAGAGGTGATTTGCTCTTCCCGCAGGATCGCTGATCCTACATCATAGGAACGCCGTAACCGTGTGAGCGCGTTCCCTCGATCCTCGACTCTAGATTTTACCCCCTCGCGATGGACATTTTTGCCGAACTCCGTTGGCGCAAGCTGATTCACCAAACCACCGACGACGAATTTCTGCCTGGCTGGCTGGCCAAGGGGGGGCGCACGTTGTATGCCGGCTTCGACCCAACGTCGGACAGCCTGCATGCAGGCAGTCTGGTGCCGTTGTTGTTGTTGCGCCGGTTCCAGCGAGCCGGGCACCGGCCCATCGCCCTGGTTGGTGGGGCCACCGGGATGATTGGCGACCCTACCGGCAAGAGCGAGGAACGGCAACTTCTGTCGGAAGACCAACTGCGGACCAACGTGGCGGGAATCGCCGAGTTGATGAAGCAGTTCTTGGATTTTGATTGTGGTGACAACTCGGCCATCTTGCTGAACAACTTCGATTGGCTGCGCGCGTTCAGCTACCTCGACTTCTTGCGCGATGTCGGCAAGAATTTTCCGGTCAACGTGATGTTGGCCAAAGACTCGGTCAAGAGTCGATTGGGCAGCGAGGCAGGGATCAGCTATACCGAATTCAGCTACATGCTGTTGCAGGCATACGATTTTGCCTACCTGGCGGAACACCATGGCTGCCAGCTCCAGGTGGGCGGCAGCGACCAATGGGGCAACGTCACGGCTGGCATCGACCTGGCGCGCCGCATGCAGGGCGAGCAACTCTACGGCCTCACCTGTCCGCTGCTATTGACCAAAGACGGTCGCAAGATGGGCAAGACCGAGGCCGGGGCCGTGTGGCTTTCGCCCGACAAAACAAGCCCTTACGCCTTCTATCAATACTGGATCAACGTCGACGATGCCGACGTGGGGATGTGTCTGCGGATGCTGACCGAATTGGAACGCGAGGAAGTCGAATCGCTCGACCAAGCTAGGGCAGAAGACGCTGGCCGCCGCGAGAGCCAGCGACGCTTGGCCGAAGAGCTTACCCGACTGATTCACGGCACCACTGGTCTGGCAACTGCCCAACAGGCGACGGAGATCTTTTTCGGTGCCGAGATCGAGCACCTGGACGACGACCAATTGGGCCAAATTTTTGCCGATGTGCCGAGCAAAAGCCTTGCCTGCGATCGGCTCTCTGGCGAAGGGCTCAACATTCTCGACGCCATGGTCGAAGCCGGGCTGTCCAAAAGCCGTGGCGAAGCCCGCCGCACGGTCACCCAAGGCGGCGCGTATGTAAACAATCGCCGCATTGAAGACATCGCCTGCCAACTCGACGCAAGCCAACTGGCCAGCGAGACGATGATGGTGTTGCGCCGCGGCAAAAAGCAGTATGCGCTGTTGCAGTTTCGAGCTTGAAAACGAGCAGATAAACTTAAAGCCTGAAGCGCAAGCAAAGGAATTCTGGAAATGCTGTTTTGTTTCCAGATACCAATTCCTTCGCTAGCGCTTCAGGCTTAATCGCGAGGTTTTCTGCCGATGAAACACGCACGCAGTTTGAGTCGAGTTTCATCTCGCAGCAAATCGCCAAACTTCAACGCTGCTCGGTCCATGTGCGGCGACCGTAAGTGGTCGTGACCAATCGTTCAACCTCGC
>JANQPJ010000104.1 GCA_028289525.1 Pirellulales bacterium | reverse complement strand
GGCGATCCGCGCCCCTTGGGGGGCGCGAATTCGCACCGGCTGAAAATAAGAGGACAACGGTTCGCCTTGCTGGAGCCGCAGGCCGCCAATCGCTCCCGGTGGCATAACGCCTGCATGCAGGCCATGGCGAACCGGCGTTTGGCCCCAGAGTCGAGACTCTGAGCCCACGACGGCCAACAACACGGCCAGCAAAGTGCCTGAAACCCCAACCGCACGGATTCTCAACGAGCGGTGCAGGCGAACCATTGTCATCTGTATCGGTGATTAAGTGGAAAAGGAAAATGGGTGTTTGATTTTGGAAGTGGTCGTTGGTTTAACTCATTTGCAATCTCTAGCCGTGACAGCGACGCGTCGCCGGACAATCATCCACAAAATCAAACATGGTCTACTTGTCTTAGCGAACGATTTCATTGTGATTCCAGAACGGAATGTGGAATCGTCCGCGACGTGCTTTGGTCTGCTCGGTGATCTTCACACGGTTCACCGGCCTGGGGTAGCTCATGCCAGGACGTTGTTTCACGTCGATCTTGAACTTCTCGACCGGTTTGGGCAGATGAACATGCGTGTGATTGCGTATTACGTGTTTCTTCAAGCCTGCAGGTGCTCCCAACGGAATGTGGGGTGGCCCAGGCAGGCCAATCGGCGTACCGGTCATCGGCATGCCCCATTGCGGCGCGGTCACGCCAGCCACGTTCGGCGGTGCCGCAGGCGGAACAAATGCCGAGGGAGGAACGCCGATCGGGACACCAGCAGGCGACCCAACAGCAGCAGCGGCGGCGGCCGTGGTTTCGGCATGACCGACCGGCAGAATTCCAGATTCAGCGGTCATTTCGCTGCCGGGAACTTCAAGGTCTTTGTTGCCCAAGCGGACGATCGCCATGATCGACCCACGGCGGTCGGCTTCAACAATTGGATCAACCCCGGGGTCGAGGCGCGTACTGACGAGTGTTTCGACGCCGGCCAGGGCTAATTCTTGAAACTCTGGATCTGGCAGATAAATGACCTTGGTGACAAAGTTGCCGCTTTGCACCTGATCGAGATCTTCTTCAGTAAATTGAACGGGGATGGCGTTATGAGCCAGATAGGCGTCCGTGCGTGGCGTCGTGGCACCCAACTCCATAGTTGGATAGAGCTCGACGCCAGGCCGACCAGGAATGTCGGTCAGCTTCAGACGATAGATGGCCGCCTGACCAAAATTCTGACGGCCTGGAACCACCAACGGCTCTGAGTCAAAAGCGCCTTGCATGCCGACGTCCCAGCGGAGCTGCATGCCATCGGGGCCGATGAACGCGATTTGCGACGAGGCAGGTAGGCCTGATGCGATGCCTGCTCCGGCGATGTCGCAACCCACTGGGCCGCCTGGCAGCATGGGGCCTGGTATCCCTCCTGGTGGACGAATGACGCCTGGCCCCGGGCCAGCCACGCCGGGACCGGGGGCTAGCAACCGTTCGGCTGGCGGGAGGTTATGCGACTTTTGAACCTGACATCCGCTGGCGACGACGATGGCCAGCAGCCAGCAATTCCAGCGTATCCCTGGGAGTTTCATGACGTTTGTCTACCTTGTCGGTTTACTGACGTGGACCCGGTCGCTACGCCTGCCGTAGAATGATCGAGCCCCTGCCGTGTAATGGTCGGCTTAACGCAACCCATTTCTTTGGTAAAACCCGCAAAACCGTTATATGAATTCCAAATTGCCTTGTTTAGCAGCCGGCTGGGTGCTAGTGGCGGCCTTGCCGAGTGTGGCCCAAGAGCTGTCGGCCGAAGCCGTGCTGACTCAAGCAGTGCTAGCAACGGCACGCCATGCCAGCATTCAGGCCAAGGTGCGCGTCGACGTCGAGGTGTTCGATCAGCAGTTGCTCGGCCGCGGGGTCTATCTGCAGCAAGGCTACGATCGACAGCGGATGATTCGGCTAGAGCTCGAGATGCAGGCGTACAAGCAGGCCAGCAGTTTGCTGCAAGTGAGTGATGGACGGTTTCTTTGGACTGAGCGTCAGGTTGCCAAGCAGCGGGAGGTCGATCGCTTAGATCTCAGGCGTTTGCGCCAGGCTTGGCAAGAGCAGGCGGTCTGGCCGGCGTCCGATCCGTTGGCTGGGCTGAAGATCGGCGGCATTGGCCAGTTGTTGGCCGGGTTGAACGAAAACTTTCGTTTTGGGAACCTGGTTGCTAGTGAGATCGACGGGGTGCCAGTGCTGCGGACGATTGGCCGCTGGCGGCGCGACAAGCTGCTGGCGTTTCGCGCCGCCAGCGGCAGTGAGGAGGAGGAGCGAAATCCCGACCGGCCCTGGGAGTATCTGCCTGAGCAGTTGCCGCATGAGGTCCATCTGACACTCGGCCGCGACGACTTGTTTCCTTACGACATCGACTTTCGGCAACAACGCTTGCGGACTGGGGCAGGGCAGGGGGGCGAGCCGCGACGGTTCGCCGAGACGATGGTTCGTTTGCGGCTATATGAAGTGGTGTTTGGTGCGCCGCTCGACCCCAGACAGTTCGTCTACACGCCAGGCAAAAGCTTGATGGTCGATAAGACCGACGACTATCTAAAACGGCTGCGGTGAACGTTCATTAGCACTACAGCGCTAAGTCCAAAGCATTTTAGCCACGGATTTACACGGATGAAACACGGATTACTGGGAAATGATTCACGGACAACCATTTGCATGTTGTCAACCATCAAGGGGAACACTCAAGCGTTTGAAAATCCGTGTTCAATCCGTGTAAATCCGTGGCTATTTTCAAGCCTTTCGGTTGGACTTCGCG
>JANQPJ010000092.1 GCA_028289525.1 Pirellulales bacterium | reverse complement strand
CCGTAACTCTTTATAACCAAGACAGATAGCAAATGATCCTGGGGACTGGCATTGGACTGCCTGGGGTTAGTCGATACACTTCCAATGGTCATCTGTGTGCTAGCAACCAAGAATCGTTGAAGATTGAGTCACGCGATCGTGGAACCCGAGCAAAATTCTCAGCAGTTTGGCCAGCCAAACGACCGATCAGACGAAAGACGCAGGAGGCTGCCGCCATGGTTGCGGGTGAATCTGCCTGCCGGCATTCGCCATACAACTTTTAACGCAACGAAATCGTCGGTTGAAGGTAATCAACTCAACACGGTATGCGAGGAGGCTCGTTGCCCGAACATCCATGACTGCTGGAGCCGGGGGACCGCAACCTTTATGGTGGCCGGAAAACAATGCACTCGAGGGTGCCGGTTTTGCTCGGTTGAAACCAGCGCCAACCCAGCCCCGCCCGACGAGGAGGAACCCAATCACTTAGCTGCTACGGTTGAAAGCATGCGTTTGGAGCATGTCGTGCTAACGGTCGTCAACCGCGACGACCTGCCCGACGGAGGCGCTGGCCATTATCGCCGGTGTGTCCAAGCCATTCACGATCGCATGCCAGAAACCACCATTGAATTACTCTCTAGTGATTTAGCAGGCGACTACGACGCCCTGCGAGGTTTGGTGACTCAAAGTCCGTTATCCGTGTTTGCCCACAATGTCGAATGTGTAGCCCGACTAGACAATCTGGTGCGAGACCCTCGAGCATCGTTCGAGTTAAGTCTGTCGGTTCTTCGCGAGGCCAAGCGTCTGCGCCCCAGTCTACTGACCAAGAGCAGCCTGATGGTTGGTCTGGGAGAAACAGACGAGGAATTAAGTTCGGCGATGCAAACGCTTCGCAAAGCAGAAGTCGATATTTTGACCCTGGGCCAGTATTTGGCCCCTGGCAGACCTGGCACGCGTTTTTTAACGGTCGACCGATATGTTCCGCCCGAGCAGTTTGGCCGCTGGGAAACAGAAGCTCGCCAGCTGGGGTTTCGGGCAGTTGCGGCGGGTCCGTTGGTGCGTTCGTCCTATCGGGCAGGTGCGTTGCTGCACGAAGCCCGAACTGGAGAGCTGCTAGCTCCCCTAGCCAGCAGCATGGAGGGAGCAGGCCTGGCGTCTTCTCCTCTACACAACGAGCCAACCGTACATATCGAATCAAATACGCTTGAAGCAACGGCCGCCGGATTGCGGCAAAATCAGCCCAAATAGATTTCGCTGAGCAGCCAAACCGGCAGCAACCAAGGATGGTGCAATGCAGGCAAGTTGGAAGTTCACGGTTTGCCCGTGGCAATCTTTTCACAAGCAAACTTTGTCAGGAAATGGTGCCACGCTGGCCCGGCCTGAGAATCCGACCTGGCTGTCGGGGTTGGACTTTTCGGCAACAAGCCAACAGCTCTTCGATTGCCAGCGACGTTCCGACCGTCATTCGAATCACCAGTCAACGGCTTCAAGGTTGAGGGGAGAACAATGACAGACAAACAGCGTTTTCGAGTCGAAAATCCCGGCGGTGGCGAAGCCCGCAATGCTGAATGTTCACATGGCGGTCAATTACGACTGCATGTCCCCGAGGCCCCCCATCGCCCTGGCGACGAACCGCGATTCGCTAAATTTTCACAGCAGCCAGGTGATTTGCCTTGCCCTAGGCCATTGGCCGCCTATCAAGAGCTACACGACCACGCGACCGGATTAGTCCGCGTGCTGGACGACGAGGGCACAGCCCTAGGCCCTTGGAACCCCCAGCTCACTGCGGATACGGTGCGTCAGGGTCTTGAAACCATGGTTCGTATTCGAGCCTATGATACCCGAATGCTCTCGGCCCAACGGCAAGGCCGGCTGTCGTTTTGTCTCGAATCTCGTGGCGAGGAAGCGGTGGCCGTGGCCGCAGGCATGGCTTTACTGTCAGACGACCTGTTGTTCCCTTCTTATCGCCAACAGGGCCTACTGCTAGTCCGCGGCCTGTCGCCTGCGGAGATGGCTTGCCAGTGCATTGGCAACTCTGGCGACCATTGCCAGGGCCGGCAAATGCCGGTTCACTATAGCTCCAAGCCAGCCAACTTTGTCAGTATTTCGAGCCCTGTTGGCACCCAATTTCCCCAGGCAGTCGGCGCCGCCATGGCAGCGGCCTACCGAGGTGAGCGAAACATCGTCGCCAGTTGGCTGGGCGAGGGCACGGCCGCCCAAGGCGATTTCCATTACGCTTTGAACTTCGCCTCGGTCTATCGCCCACCGGTGGTGTTGAACGTTGTCAACAATCAATGGGCAATCAGCACCCATTGCAATATGGCCACCGGCGGCAAGACATTTGCCGCACGCGCTGAAGCCTATGGGGTGCCTGGCATCCGTGTCGACGGCAACGATTTTCTGGCAGTGCATGCCGTGACCTCCTGGGCCGCAGAACGGGCACGGCAAGGCGGGGGGCCAACACTGGTCGAATTACTGACTTATCGCGCCGGGGCCCACTCGTCAAGCGACGACCCTCGCCGCTACCGGCCCAACGACGAAGCGCGTCTCTGGCCAGGCGGCGACCCCATCGAGCGTTTAATCCATCATTTGACGAAAATCGGCGAATGGTCTGACCAGCAGCAACAAGACCTTGTTCAACGCTGTGAGCAAGAGATGCTCGCTGCCTACAAGGAAGCCGAGAGCCACGGCACGCTGGCCGACGGATCTCAAGCACCGCCAGAAACGATTTTCGACGACGTCTATCACCAGCTCCCGCCCCATCTGGAGCAACAACGCCAAGAGCTGTGCGAAGAGAGTTTGGCCGAGGAGGGCAAATCATCATGGCCACAATGAACATGATTCAGGCGATCAACTCGGCGCTCGATTTGATGCTTGCCCGCGACCCGGATGTTTGCGTGTTTGGCGAAGACACTGGATATTTCGGAGGAGTTTTTCGTGCCACCGAAGGGCTTCAACAAAAACATGGCCGCAATCGCGTCTTTGATACTCCGTTGGCCGAAGGCGGCATCGTTGGCATCGCGGTTGGCATGGCGGTCAATGGCCTGCGACCCGTGCCAGAAATTCAGTTCGCCGACTATATTTATCCTGGTTTCGATCAAATCACAAACGAACTGGCGAAATTCCGCTATCGTAGCGGCGGCGAGTGGACTGCCCCGGTCACTCTGCGCACCCCCTGCGGCGGCGGCATCCGTGGCGGACTCTACCATAGCCAATCGCCGGAAGCCTATTTCACGCACACCCCCGGCCTGTCGGTGGTTGTCCCTTCGACTCCTCACGATGCCAAAGGCCTATTGATCAGCAGTATCGAAACCGACGACCCGGTTCTGTTTTTCGAGCCCAAGCGTTTGTATCGCGGACCGTTTGATGGGAATCCTCAACATGGGCAAACCTGGGAGAACAAGCCTGGCGGCGACGTCCCTGTAGGCTACTACCAAACCCCACTTGGCAAAGCCGTGGTGTTGCGTTCAGGCGATGCCGCTACGGTGGTTACCTGGGGCACCATGGTGCATGTGGCTCGTGAGGCAATCGAACAGTGTGGAATCGACGCCGAGTTGATCGACCTTCGTACACTCGTGCCGTTGGATCTTGAAACCATTCGCGATTCCGTGAACAAAACAGGTCGTTGTGTCGTGGTCCATGAAGCACCTCGCACCAGCGGGTTTGGAGCCGAGATTATTGCCTCGATTCAGGAAGAGTGTTTCTGGAAACTAGAGATGCCAATCCTGCGCGTGACAGGCTGGGATACGCCTTTTCCCCATACCCAAGAATTACAGTACATGCCCAACCAGCAACGCATCGCTCGGGCTTTGAAGAAAGTGACGGAGATCTAGTTGTGCCCCGAACCACATTCCGTCTTCCCGACCTTGGTGAAGGCGTTGTCGAAGGCGAAATCGTTGCCTGGCACGTCCAGCCAGGCGACATCATCGAAGAAGACCAGCCGCTGCTGGACATCATGACCGACAAGGCAACGGTCACGATTCCCAGCCCACTTGGCGGCCAAATTGTCAACATTCACGGCG
>JANQPJ010000075.1 GCA_028289525.1 Pirellulales bacterium | reverse complement strand
ATTTTTCTGTTTCGCGAGCGGCCGCCGGCCGCTGTTTTTTCAAAAAAAACGGCTTTGCAATTCTCCTACAGGAGAACTGCCGATCAGCCATCGAGGCGCGAGGCAGCGGTTAGTTGTCGGACGACTTCCGTTGGATCGCCGGTCGCTGCGAGAATCGCCTGTTGCCGCTGAGCATTGCTTGGTCCGGTGGCAATTTGCAAGCATTGTTCAAGATAGTGCGTGCAGTCGAGCATACGGGCCAATGGCAGCAAACGGTCGACCAACTCGCGCACAACCAGCGAGACCGGCTCTACCCGATAGGTATAGGAATCGACCAGTTCGGCCTCGACGCCAAACCGGGATGCCCGCCATTTGTTTTGCCGCACCATCATGGGATGGCAATCGTGCTGGTAGGCCCCTTCGTCAATTTCGTCGGAGAGCGCCTTGACCAAACATTGCACCAGCGCGGCAACCCCTAGCACATCGCTCAAGTTGCCAGGCATATCACACACCCGAACTTCGACGGTGCCAAAACTGTGATGGGGCCGCACGTCCCACCAAATTTCTCGAATCGTATTGATAAATCCCGTGTCGACCATGTGGTTCACGAGCCAGACATATTCGCTCCAATTGCGCATCAAGGTCGGCAAGCCGGCAGTCGGCAGACCTTCCATGATTTTTGAGCGGTGCGACTGCAGCCCGGTGGCGCGTCCTTCCCAAAAAGGACTGCTGCTGGAGAGGGCCAGTAGGGTTGGCAGATGGCGCATGATCCGATCGCAAATCATCACTGCCTTGTCGCCCGAATCGACCCCCACGTGAATATGCAGCCCAAAAGTGACCAGCCGTCGGGCCATCTCCTGCAACAAATTAACCAACTGTTGATAGCGTTCATTAGGCGTCACTTGTTGGTCGCGCCATTGCGAAAACGGATGCGTCGCTCCCCACCATAGCCGCAGATTCAGTTCGTCGGCCCCTCGTTGCACGACGGCCAGTTTTTGTCGAAGATCGGCCTCGACTTCGGCCACCGAACGGCAGACGCCAGTGTTGATTTCCAAACAACACTGCATCAACTCTGGCTTGAACACCCCTTCATACTCAGGGCCCAATCGCTCGAGCAACGGAGCGACCGAGTTCGACAGGGCCATCGTATCGGCATCGACCAGACCGAGTTCCAACTCGACGCCTAGGGTCGGTTCTGTGTTGGAATTGAATTCGAGCTTGCCCATGGTGGTTGTTGGTGGGTGGTGAGTGGTGGTGGTTTTGTTCGATCGTAATCTCTAGCCGCGATGCAACGCATCGCCAGACAATCGCCAATCAAAATAGTGATTTTTGGAACTACTGAATGTCGTCAACCGCCGGGGCCGACCACATGATCGCCGTTCTGGCAAGAATCTTAGCGCCCACGCGCAATGCTTCATCGTCCACGTCAAACGTGGGCGTGTGCAACCCTGAGTTGCCCACTCGGTCTGAAGCGCAGCCAAGACGGAACATCACGCCAGGAATATGCTCTAAATACGAAGCAAAGTCTTCGCTGCCCATGCTGGGCCGGGGGATCGCCTGCACGCCTTCGGCCCCCACCACGTCGCTGGCCGCCTGGGTCACCAGTTGCAACAGGTGAGGGTCGCTGTGAATGGCACCAACTCCAACATCAAAATGGACTTTGATCCGCGTGCCGGAAGCCTCTTCGATCCCTCGGGCTAACTGGCGAATGTGGTCGATCGTGCGGGCTCGCACTTCACGATCGAGCGTGCGCAGAGTGCCACGCAGCTCGACGCACTCTGGAATCACATTCGGATTGTCGCCGCCGAGAATTTGGCCGATCGACACCACCACTGCTTCCTGGCTGTCGGTCGCGCGAGGGACAAACAAATATAAGGTGCTAATCAGTTGCGCGGCCGCCGCGATCGGGTCGTTCGACTCGTGTGGTCGCGCGGCATGTCCTCCCCGGCCTTGAATCACTAGCCGCATCGCGTCGCAATTGGCTGTCAACACTCCACGCCGGACCCCAATCTCGCCAACCTCGCGCGTGGGATCCATGTGCAAGGCCAGGATGGTCTCGATGCCTTGAAGCGCGCCGGCCTCGATCATCTCACAAGCCCCGGTGGCGGTCTCTTCCGAAGGCTGAAAAATTGCCCGCCAGGGGACTGGCCAAGCGAGTACGCCGCGCTCGGCCAGGTCGTGAATCGCCAGCACCGCCCCGAGGACGGTCGCCGCATGAGCATCATGGCCACACGCATGGTTCATGCCATCGACCTGGCTGCGATAAGGCACCAGTTTCTGGTCATGGATCCGCAGGGCATCAAGATCTGCTCGCAAGGCAAACCGGGCCGCCGGTGCTCCGTTGCTGGCTTCGGCCGTCACGCCACGCCCTTCAGGCCCCATTTGCACGGCCAAACCTTCGTCAACCAGCAGTTGATAAAGATAGAAACTGGTCTCCTGCTCCTCGCCACTCGGCTCGGGATGGGCATGCAAATGCCGGCGCACGGTGACCACTTGTTCAAAACGGCGATCGACCGCTTGGTCCAGTTCGGCTTGCCAGGGAGTGGACATACAACCGGCTTCAGTTGCCTGCTGGGAGGGGGAGGGTTCCAGCTAAATAGCAGAACGACAAAGCCACGCCAAGTCAAGAACAAGCGGTTTCGCAAAAAACAGCGGCCGGTGGCCGAAACGCGGAACGCTGTGTTTTCAGGCCTCAAGCGAAAAGCCGCTGCTGGGCGTCTGGGGGAGATCGAGCGCCGGCGCTTTAGCAGAGCCTGAACGGTGAGCCCCAAACTTTTCGCACACCTGGCGCCAGGTTTCCTGCTCGGCGGTCAGCACTTTCAAGGCGTCGGCCAAGGCGTCGGCTTTACGCTCGGCATAGGCACTGGCAATCGACCGGAAGACAAACACGTAGATGCCGGCCAACGGCTTGGTCAGTTCGTTTTCGTTGGTGCGTACGCTGGCCAACAGTTCGCCGACGATCTCTTGGGCGCGAATCATCGCCTCGGAGGCCGCCTGAGCATCTTCTTCCCACAACGATTCGGCCTGACGGCAAAAACGGATCGCTCCGTCGATTAACATCAACTGCAACTTTTGCGGCGTGGCCGTCATGATTTCCGTTTCGAGATAACTGTGATTCGCTGGAGCGGACATCGTGTGCGCCTTGTGGGAAAATGGATTAGAGTCCGAACGAAATCGAACCAGGTTCGATGGTTTGCAGCTGGTTGAGCGCCGAAAGGTTGTTCTGCAGCCTGGCGATTACCTGTTCTGCCTGAAAGAATTGGTTGAGCAGCCGTTGGCGTTCGATCTCGAGCCGGGCGTTGAGCAAGTCGATGCGATCTTGATTGCTATCAATTCGGTCGACCAGCGTTTGATTGCGTGCTGAAAGCACCGAGTTGTCGGTGCCGGCCAACTGGTTGGCCACTTCTTCAAGCTTGGCCGCCACGCCCAACTCGTCGTCGGTAAACAGGCGTTCCAGGTCGTCAGGATTTTCAGCAAACGCTTCGTCGAGTCTCGCCCGATCGAGGCTCAGCCTGCCGTTTTCGTCGATTTCGATGCCTACGGCTTCGAGCGATTGAAACTGGCCTACGCCGGAGAAGCGGCCGGTGAGCAGATTGGTCAAATCCGTTTCGACTCGCAAGGCTTCGCGCGAACCGAACAGCACCGCCGTGACGCCAGTCGACTCGTCAAAGGCGGTCAGCGTGTCGAGATCGTCTCGCAAGCTGTTGTAGTCGGAAACCAAGTCTTCAATCGCATTGGCCAATGCCTGATTCGACTCGGAGACGGTGATGGTGACCGGTGTCTCCGCAGGGCCGACGACCGAGAGATCGAGTCCGTCGATAATGCCTTCGAATTCGTTGTCTGACGAGGCGACCAGAACGCCAGCCGCGGCGTTCTCTGGAGAACCGAATAACAGCAGCGCGTCGCGGGCAGCACTCGTTTCGCTAAATTCAAAATCGACGCCCGAGGTGTCGAGCAACAGCTCAAAATCGGTTCCAGTCTGCTCGGCCGTCAAGGAAAGCCGAAACCCGGTGCCGGTCGAAAACGTGCTGGCCGAAACCGGCAGTCCCAGATCGTTGATCCGCTGGATCACATCGGCCAAGGTGTCTTCCGACGAGATGTCGATTTGCACTCGGGCGGAACCGTCGATCGTAGGAGTGCCGTTCACGTCGACGGCCGTGCCCAACAGCTGCAAGTCGGCAGCCGTGGTGCCGGTGCCGACCTCGCGAACCGTGAGCGCCTCGCTCCCACCGGCGGTGTCCTCCAGCACAATGCCGTCTCCGGTGTCGTTAATGCGAGCGGTCACGCCAAGCGGCAAGTCGTTGATTGCGTCGATCACCTGGCCGACGGTCTCTAGTTCGGCTCCCACGGCATCCAGCTGCACGGCATCTTCAGCGCCCGACGAGTCGGTAATGATGAATGAGCCCAGGTCGACCCCTTGGCCATTGTTCAGGCTGGCCAAGCGGGTTTGCCGGCTCACGGTTTGTCGGTCGAGCGAGCCCGACTCGGCCTGGTCGACCGTGTCGTTGACCGCGATCCCCAGGGCATCGGCCGAATTGGTTCCGTCGCCGTTGGCAATGATCAAGTTGCCCGATCCGCCCGAGGTGTCGCGAACCGTAAGCCCGTTGCGTGCCGAGTTGATCGTGGCCTCGACGCCCACGCCGGCCGCATTGATCAATTCGACCACTTCGTCGAGCGTTTCGGCCGACGACAGATCGACATTCAAATTGGCCGTGCCTGAGCGGTCGGTGATTTCCACGGTTCCCAATGGGCCGACGCCTTGCCCGCCGCTCAGGGTCGAGAGCAACACCGAATCGAGCCCGCCGAGCAGCCGGTTGCCGGAAATCACCCCAGCTTGGGCTGCGTTGTCGAGCCCCAGGTCTTCGGCCACTGTACCGCCTAGCAGGCTCGTCGCTTGAAAGGCACCGCCTCCGCTGGTCAGGTCGACCAGTTCCAGGCGAGTGCCGTCGGCCGCGATGCGGGCTTCCAACTTAGCCGGATCGACCTGGTTGATCGTGGCTACCAGATCGCCCAGCGTGGTTTCGCGGTTGTTGGCGTCGGCCAGAAAATCGATTTGCAGATTGGTCCCATCGGCCAAATCGACCGACAAATCGGCCAAGCCTTCACGCAGCCCCACACCGCCGCCATCGTTCAATTGATCGAGCCGAATCCGATCACCCAAGGTCAACACGACCTGACCGTTGGCCTGGTCGGCCGCCACGTCGATTGCGGCCAAGCCCAGGTTGGCGGCCGTGGTGCCGGCTCCAACTTCTTGGACCGTCAGATTGCCGGAGCCGCCGGTATGATCGGTCAACTGGAAGCGGTCGCCGATGGCCTCGATCGAGACGTTCACTTCGGTCGTGTTGTTCACCGCCGTGAGTACATCGTCCACCGTGCGGGCATAACGTAGGTCGATGATGGCCGAGTCGCCGCTACGGTCGGTAATGCGAATCTGTCCTCGCTCGACGCCCTGGCCACCGCCCAGGGTGTCGAGGGAAACTCCCTGGTCGATGAACCCTCCAAACTGCAAGGTAAAGGAACCAGCGCCAATCGGCTCATCCAAGGCAGAAAACTCGCTGCTCAGCAGTTGGTGGGCTTGGGCCGTTTGGACAGGCGTGAACTGATAGCTGCCTGCCACCGGCGTCTGACCGTCGGGAATCGACGCACTTAGCGTGGCTGTGTCGGACGAACTGACCGCGCGATCTTCGAACAGTTCGCTTCTGCCGAGCGAGCTCGAGGCAAATTGGATGCCCAGCACGCGCGAGAGCAACTGCGAAACGGCCACCTGTTGGGTTCTGAGCGCGGCGTTGCGGCCGACGATCAAATCGCGCGGCTGTGCCGACACGGCGATCAATTGATCGACCGTATCGAGGATCGGAATCCCGGTGATCAGCCCGACGGATGACTGGATTTGGCCCATGGGTGATGAAGTCTAGGGTCTAGAGTCGAGGGTCGAGGGCACGCGCGAGCGCGGTCCTTGAGCCTAGTTAAGGGGCGTACTTCATGAAGAGTATCGACCTGTTAAGCAGGGTAGCATTAGTCGATTGTGCCGACTTCGTAAGAGTTGACTTGGGTCGGCGCATAAAAAAACCGGCTCGTCGACCATGGGCCGACGAGCCGGGTAAAATTGGGTTTTCAAATCGGGTTGCCTGCGGCTTACTGGAGCAAGGACAACACGTTTTGTGGGTTCGAGTTGGCGATCGAGAGGACCGTCGAACCCGACTGGACCAGAATCTGAGCCCGAGTCAGGTTAGCCGTTTCGACCGCGAAGTCGGCATCGCGAATCGAACTTTCGGCGTCGGTCAGGTTGACCAACGTGTCGTTCAGGGCCGCGATGTTGGTCTCGACCGTCGTCCGCTGGAACGCTCCCAGCCGGCCACGGAGCGAGGTGACCTGGTCGATCGCTTCGCTGATGATGGCGGCTGCCGTGGTCGGGTCATTGGCCAACGAAGCCGATTCGCCCGAAGCAAGCTCGAACAGCCTTCCAGCAGCGCCCCCCAACCGGGCGGTGTTCACACTCTGGATGCCGAGTCGGGCCTGCTGATTGCTGACCACATCAGGACCAAGCTGGAACAGAGCCCCGCCACCGGTGATCGTGAAGTCGATGTCGGCCGACGAACCCTCGGTCACGGTCAACGTCAGGTCTAACGTCGAAGTATTCAGCGCCAACGTATTGCCAGAACCATTGGCCGTCACGCCGTTGACGCTTGCCTGAATGTCAGTCCCTTCGGCACGGAACGTTCCACCCAAGTTCGACTCAAACGATCCGCCGGCGCCTTCGCTGATCACGTCGATGTCGACAAAGGCGTTGCTGCCGAAGTCGAGCGAATCGAACTCAAGCGTGCCGGAGTTGTTGTTGGCAGTGACGCCGGTGGCATCGGAGACCAAGTTGATCGCTGCGGCAATTTGGGTAGCCGTGGTCCCAGACTCGAACCTAAAGACTTCGCTACCCCGTAGCCCAGAGAGTTCGAACACCAGGTCAGCGTTCAGGTTGTTGGCCGCGTCGGCGCCAATGGCACCACCGTTCGAACCATCGCCGACGACCAACTGCAAACCGCCGGTTTGGACCGAGGCGTTGTAGTTGCCGTCGCCGTCGCCCGAGGCGGCTGCCGTGAATCCACCCAGGCCTTGAATCGCGGCGGCGATGTCGGCCAGGCTGGTGTTGACCGCGTCGTCGACCGTGACCTCGATGTTCGAGCCGTTCAAGGCCGCCGACGGCGTAGCGCCTTGGCCGTTGGTCTCGATAAAGGTGACCGTGACCCCGTTGTTCAGGGCACCAGGCGTCGAAGAGGTTACCGTCAATACGTCGGTCCCGGTGACTTCGTCGACACCACCACCCAAGGTGAGCAGGATGCCGGCGCCGTCGGTCGCACCAACATAGTCGCCAGCCACGTCGACCGAAGCCGAGTAGCCGGTCAGCCCGTCGATCGCGGTCGCGATGTCGGCAAAGCTGGTGGCGACCGTGTCGTCGACCGTGACTTCGATGTTTGAGCCATTGAAGGCCGCCGACGGCGTGGCACCTTGGCCGTTCGATTCGATGATCGTCACCGTCACGCCGTTGGGCGTCGAACCGGTTCCGGCATCGGCCGTTACGGTCAACTGAGCACCACTGGCGGCAAAAGCGCCAGCGTTCTGGCCAGTGGCCTGAACTTCGGCCGTGGTCACTTCGCTGGTGAATCCGGAAATACCGGTCGAAATCGTGGCCGCCGAGCCAGGAATGGCGTTGGTCAACTGAGCTTGGGTCGCTGCGGCCGAAATATCAATGTCGACCGCCACTTGACCAGTCGCGCCCAGGTTGGCCTGGTCGATCTGCAGGTCGGCGATGTTCGCCACCCCACCGGCGTTCGAGATGAAGTCCAGGTTCCCGTCAAGCAACCGACGACCTTGGAAGCTGGTCGTTTGAGCAATTCGGTTCAACGCTTCCAACGACGAATCGACTTGCAGCTGATTCGCAGCGATCTGCTCGTCGCTCAAAGCGCCAGCGTTGGCCGATTCGGTGACCAAACCACGAATGTCGTTCAACAAACCGCTCACTTGGCCCAACGCGGCGTCGGCGGTGGCGATGATTTGATTGGCTCGTTCGCTGTTGGTGATCGCTGCCTGCACGCTGACGATGTCGCTACGTAGGTTTTCGCTGGCGATCAAACCAGAAGGATCGTCTTGACCGCTGTTGATGCGGAGACCGGTGCTCAACCGGGTGAGCGACTGTTGGAGATTGCTGTTCGACCGCGACAGCGTGGTCTGGGCAATCAGCGAACTAACGTTGGTGTTGATCCGGGTCATGTTTGTTTACCCCTTCGGTTAAAAAATGCTCCAGGTGGGACCGGTTTGCTGGGGAGTTGGCAATTCCAGTCCCGCGGGCGGTCATGATGTGGGCTCGGGCTCTCGCGTCCCGACTTGCAATGTTCCTCGTTCCATGGTCTACGTACAGCTGGACAACGCTCACTCAGGACCACGTCGGTCGAAAGTGCCGGCCTCCGATTCCCTGGAGTCGCGTCCAGCGGGCATCATGCCGCTTGCCTGGTGTGTTCGCCCCTGCGAATTCTCGCGCAGTTCCGACACGCCGCACGGCGCGTCCGCGAACATCTACAGCCGTTATCGTCAAGTGATCGTGGATGCTTTAGGTAACTTGGGTGGCTTTAGTAAAATGGCGCATTTAATCTGGCCGGTGATTCGTCTGATTTGCTGTTTTTCCGTTGTTTTCAGCGATTTAATATTTTTTTGCCAGCGGCTACTAACAGATCGCAGCAGCGATTTCAGTTGTTAAAATCGTTACGATTGTTCCCCGCCCTGCTCGGCATTCCCGCCAGAAGCCAACTGCTGAGCATCCTCTGGGCTGAGTTGACTGGCACGCAGGTTTTCTTTGCGAATCGCCTCATACACCTCACGACGGTGGACCGGAATTTCGGTCGGGGCGTCGATTCCTAACCGCACCTTATCGCCACGGATGTCGACAATAGTCACGACTACGTTGTCGCCGATCATGATGCTTTCGTCGCGATGTCTCGACAAAACCAGCATCGAGCACTCCTTCCTGTGATCTCAGCCTAGCTCACGCGCCTCGACGATCCGTGTCGGCGTTCACGGTCGCCACGGTGCGAGCCAAGTTGCTATCTTCAAATTTGGGATTTCTGATTGGGAATTTGGGATTTTATGCGGCTAAAGCAAGTTGCTTTTTACTGTGGCGGACGACACCTAGTCTTCACCGGGATTTCTCGACGAAACATCACCACGCATTTTGGTAATTTGCTCTAAACGTTTTTGATAGCTCGTTTTTCGTGGTTAATACGCGCCAGCGCGTTTTCTAACCTAGGCGCTACGACGCAAGGTTTGGGCGGTCGATGGCAAGGGGTGGCGAACCGGTTGTTCATCCTTGGTCACAATTTGTACTGCCAAGCGACGCTCTAGATTGAAGACTAAGGGAGCCCTGAGGTTGGCGGTGATGCCAGCTTCGGTTTTGCTCACAATCACCAATACTTGGGCGTCGCCGGTTTCGGTCAGTTGTAGCGATTCGAGGTCACGTCGGGCAGCACGAATTTGATAGCTGGGCACAAACCGGCGTGGGCTTACCACCGCCACGGCGATGTCTGCCCGCTCGATGCTCTGCAACCACCCCAGGGCCGAATTGCTGGCGTCGGCCAACAGCACCCAGCGGCGGCACGATTCCAAGCCGAGCATCCCGGCCTGAAACTCAAACACATCTTCGGCCTCAATCTTCACCGTACCAAATCGTGTCGTAATGACGTCCATCGGCTCCCTCCGCCTTCCCTTGCATGCGAGCTTCCATGCATCCGCCAACAAGTAGATGCACGATTAACGGCCGCGTGGTGAATGAATCTTCAGGCACCCTAAGGAAGCCTGTAGCCCCGCCTTGGCAAGGCCCGTGCAGCGATCAATCCAATAAAGTACATCGGCCGCGACCCTACCTTGGGCCAGGAAAAACCAGAACCGTCAAGCTGCGGAAAGATTGCGGGCAAGCGTCTCGCCGTGCAGTTTTCTCAGGCACTACAACCGGCAAACTCGCCGGCTTAATCGGTGGCGACACGCTTCTTGACTCTTTTGGCCAACAACTCCAACGCGGCCGCGGCCATCGTGCTGACCGAAGTGCGTAGCGTCGGCTCGGCGTCGGGATAGAAATGAGCCGAATGGAGCGACGGAGGCTGCTCGCCAGCCTTGGTGTAACGGGCCAGCCGGTCGGACGCGACCGCACCGACACGATACATCAAAATCGGCACGCCAGCCCGACCGTAACGGCCAAAATCTTCGCCGCCCATCGACGGCTCAGCCTGGATAACATTCTGCTGACCCAGCTCCCGGCGAAAAACCTGTCCCAGCCGCTCGGCCAGCTCTGGATCGTTCCAAAGGGCTGGTGTCCCTTCGGAAATGTTGATTTCCGGTTCGGGGGCTGCCGCACTGGCTGCCGCGGCCAGCGTCTTGCGACGAATCGCCTCGTGAAGCTGCTGGCGAACCTGGCCGGCATAGCTGCGCACGGTGAGCTGAAGGCGACATTCGCTGCTAATCACATTGTGTTTCGTGCCAGCTTGGATCGAGCCGACTGTAACCACGGCCGGTTCAATCGGTTTGACCTCGCGCGAGACGATCGTTTGCAAATCGAGGACCAGTCGGGCGGCAATCACAATGGGGTCGATTGTCGTGTGGGGATAGGCCCCATGTCCTCCTCGGCCCCTAATCGTGATGTCAACACTATCGACGTTGGCCAACGCATAGCCGCCCAAGTAGCCGACCGTGCCAGCGGCCGATGAAGCGTCGACATGCAACGCCAGCGCAAAGTCGGGACGCGGATAGTTGCGAAACAACCCGGCGGCCAACATTGCCTTGGCCCCGGCACCGCGCTCTTCGGCCGGTTGGCCAACCAGCAACAGCGTGCCGCGCCAGGAATCGCGATGCGCGGCCAGGTAACGGGCCACGCCAACCAGATTGGTCAGATGTACGTCGTGGCCACAGGCATGCATCACGCCGACCGTGGCGCCGCGTTCGTTCTTGGTGCGTACCTGGGAAGCATACTCCAGCCCGGTCTCTTCAGCCACCGGCAGTCCGTCCATGTCTGCTCGCAGCATGAGCGTGGGGCCAGCGCCGTTGGCCAACACCCCCACCACGCCATGCCCGCCAACCTGTTCGGCGACCTTAGCCCCCACGGCACGAAACTCCTTGGCCAGTCGGGCAGCCGTTTCGCGTTCCTCGAACGACAGTTCAGGATGGGCATGAAAATGCCGGTATAAGGCGACCAAATCGTTTAAATTCGCATCGAGCCACGTTCGAGGCGTTTCACACCAGGCCGCCTGGGCCAGGCACAACACCAAGGCAACAGGCAACACGATCAAACGTCGGTTCATCGGTCAGGCTCCAGTCGGTTTCCAGGCTTCGTCGTTCAACGTCTTGACTAGTTGGGGCAGCAATCGCCGTGACGCGCGAGCCCGATGGCTGATCGCCGCCTTGACGCTGGCGTCCAGCTCGCCAAACGTGCGATGCAGTTCGATGATTTCGAACAAGGGGTCGTAGCCAAAGCCGCCAGTGCCCCGGGGAGTCTCGACAATCCGGCCATGACAAGCGCCTTCGCTGACGGCGCGAATGGTTCCAGTCGGATCGGCCAAGGTCATTTGGCAAACGTAGTGTGCCTGACGTCGATCTTCAGGGATGCCGGCAAGCGCTTCCAGCAGCCGGGTGTTGTTCGATTCGTCGGTTGCATTGGGGCCTGAGTAGCGGGCCGAATAAATGCCAGGGGCCCCGTCGAGCGCTGAAACCACCAGTCCGCTGTCTTCAGCCAGCACCCAACGGTCCAGGTGCATGGCTTGTTCGACTGCCTTGAGCGCCGAATTTTCGGCAAAGCTCGAACCGGTTTCGTCGACTTCCAACGCATTGGCGTAGTCCGCGAGCGTCTCGATTTCGATGCCCAGCGGCGCCAGCAACGCGGCCATCTCTGCACGCTTCTTTCGGTTGTGCGATCCGAGAACTAAGCGGGGCATGGAAAACGTGTCTGGAGTGAGAAGTTGGGACGATTTGCTCTGGCATCCCGGCGACGCGTTGCGTCGCGGCTAGGGACAAATGGAAAGCGGTCTGCAGTAGTGCGCCCGATTAAAAACGAATAGAAAATAGCCGCGACGCGACGCGTCGCCGGGATGCCAGAATAAGAAGTCTAACGTCTCACCGGCCGAGAGACCAGTAGCGCTACTAGTTGGCATAGGCCGCGCTGATCGACGCGCGGGGAACCTCGACCAGCTGTGGCTGAATGTCGAGCGGAATGCGGGCGACGCTCTTCGGCTTGTAACCGGTTTGGGGTGTGCCCCCGGCTTGTCCCTCGGTGGGCGTGGCGCCAAAGGTGCGCATGATCGTGTGAATCTGAGGATCGAGTTCCGTCTTGCCGTCTACCCTAGGCTGGCCCAAACGGTCAAACGCACCGACCGTCACAATGCTCGCATAGCGGTCGTGAAACTCATAAGCATCATAGCCTTTGTGGCGCAGCGCCAAGGTCAGCTTGTGGGCATTCAAGGCCGCCTGGGCCAAGCGGCTCTTCATCTTGCCGCCGTTTTGATAGTGCTCAACTTGCTTCTGGTCGAGCACGACCGTGCCGGTGAACGTGGCCACTTTCACCGTGTACTTGCCAGGGCACTTCAGCAAGCTGTTTTCCACCCCGTCGTTCATCTTCGCCACCAGAGGGTCGATTCCTTGGGGAGCAAAAAACTCGCGCGGCAGCATCGGATTGCGCGTGACAAACGCTTTGCGCATCGGCCCTTGATTGCGCCGGTCGTCGTTTTCCGGCAACAGATTGACTTGAATGGTGCGCAACGCCGCCAACACCTGGCTTGTCGCTCCACGTTGGTTGGGGTCCAAGGTTTGCGGCTTCATGTATTTGATTTTGTGCAAAGTCGACTGAGCCCTGGGGCTGTCGACGCGATCGTAGTTGCCGACCAACACGGCGATTTCTTGGAACTCGCCGCTACGTCGATACTGCATCCGCACCGGTTGCCCGTACTGATCGACGCCGCGACCCTGAACGTCGTCGGTATAGTCGAAGCTCATCTCGTGTAGGTAGGCTTCGAGCTTGTACCGTTTGCGCAGCTCTAACACCAAGTCGTGGGCTTGGTCCCAAGCGCCTTCGCCAGAGAAGGTAGTCGCCATCACCATCCAGGGACCGTTCTCCTCACGCATCACGTAGTCGCGCTCGGGATCGGCCTCGACCCGCTTGCCGGGGATGAGTCGTTGCCACAACGGTTCGCCGGTCGCCTCAGGCGTCAGATGCCCTAACACGAGCCCCAGGGCAACAAGCAGACTAATTTTGCACAGCAGGTTCATCCGGCACTCCTCAGGCGTGTGGAACCGACACGCTGGTCCCAACGGGTGGCGAATGGTAGCAAAACGTCTAGGACACAGCTAGGTTAGATTTTGGATTTGAAAAGTGTAAAAGCGCTAGACTAGGGAAATTGCTCTGTTTTCCTTAGGAGAACTGCAAAGTCGCCCGTTGCACAAAAACAGCGGCCGGTGGCCGCTCGCGAAACCAATGAAATCCAGCGTTTCGCGAGCGGTCACCGACCGCTGCTCTTTTCAAAGATGGCTTTGTAGCTCTCCTGGGCGAAATCATTACGCCTGCAGGCAAAATTCCCCTCGCCATGCTAAAATGGAAAATAGCTTGGAAGCGTAGGCATCGCCGAAACGACTCAGCCAATGGAGAAATGTGTTATGCGTGTACGGTTTTTACTCGTCCTGGGACTGCTAGCGTTGATGGCGTGTGTTGTTGGGCCTGGCCTGGCTCAGGCCTTGGCCAAAGAGAGCGAGAAGGAAAAAAGCTCAGCCAGCAAAACCTCTGATGAAGAGAAGACGGCCAAGCTAGCCAGCATCATCGTGCGCGGCGCGTTGCCAGAAAACCAAGCCACGCCAGGTTTGTTTAGCGAACTGCAGCAAGACCTGCCGAAGCTGATCGCCAGGCTCGACAAAGCGGCCAAAGACGATGCGATCGTCGGGGTCGTTTTGCGGATTCGCAGCGTTTCGATTGGGTTTGGCAAAGTTGGCGAACTGCGGGCAGCCATCGAGCGAACTAGGAAGGCCGGCAAAAAGGTCTACGCGCTGCTCGAAGCGGCCTCGGCGCGAGAGTATCTGGTTGCCTGTGCCTGTGATCAAATCGTGATGCCGCCCTCAGGCACGATCATGCTGCCTGGCATTCGGGCGGAAGTCAGCTTCTACAAGGGCATGCTCGACAAACTGGGCGTTCAGGCCGACATCCTACATATGGGCGAAGCCAAGGGAGCCGGCGAAGTTTTAACGCGCAAGAACTATAGCCCGGCCGTGAAGAAAAATCTGACTCTGCTGGTCGACGATCTCTACGACCATCTGGTGGCCACGATTGCCGCAGATCGCAAACTCTCTGAGCGGCGCGTCCAAGAACTGGTCGATCAAGGGTTGTTCACCGTGGGCGAAGCGGAAAAGTTTGGCCTGGTCGATCGAGTGGCCTATGAGGATCAGTGGAAAGACGCGCTGCGCGAATCGCTCGAAGTGGAGAAGATCGCTCTGGTGCCGACCTATGGTAAGAAAAAAGTGAAGCATGATTTTTCCGGCCCGATGGGGATGTTTAAGTTAATGCAGGTCATGATGGGCGGGAAGCCTGGCAAGGCGGGCCCCAAGGGGAAAAAGATTGCCGTGGTGTATGCCGTGGGCCCGATCACCACAGGGCCCAGCAAGCAAACCGCCTTTGGCGGCCGAATGCTCGGCTCGGCCACACTGGTCAAGGCGCTCCGCACCGCCGAACAAGACGAGAGCGTGGCGGCGATCGTGTTGCGGATCAACAGCCCCGGCGGCTCAGCCCTGGCCAGCGATTTAATTTGGCGCGAGGTCGATCGAATCGAAAAGCCGGTGATTGCCAGCATGGGCGACGTCGCGGCCAGCGGTGGTTATTACATCGCCATGGCGGCCGACAAAATCTATGCCGAACCGGCGACCGTGACCGGCTCGATCGGCGTCGTAGGCGGCAAAGTCGCCATGGCCGGCTTGCTGGACAAGATTGGGGTTACCCGCGAGGTGATTAGCCGTGGCCAAAACAGCGGTATCTTCTCACAAACGACCAAGTTCAGCGAGACCGAGCGCCAGGCCTTGCAAGCGATGATGGCCAACACCTATCGTCAGTTCACGACCAAGGCCGCCGCCGGGCGGAAGATGGAACTGGCCAACCTGGAGAAGCTGGCCAGCGGCCAGGTGTGGTCGGGCACACGCGCCAAGCGGAACGGGTTGGTCGACGAGATTGGTGGGTTGCGCGATGCGGTGGCCAGTGCCAAGCAAGCAGCCGGTCTCGATCCCGACAAGCCAGCCGAGGTGCTGATCTTGCCGAAGCCGAAAACGTTTTTTGACCAACTCTTCCGCAAGGATGAGGAGGAGGTTGAGTTGTCGGCGTCACTGCGTCTCGATGTGCCTGGCTTGGGGCCGGCGCTGCGCGAGGCGGCCGTAATGGCCGAAATGTTCCGCGAGCCGGTGCTCACGCTGATGCCTTGGCAGGTGTCGATTCAGACGGACTGATCGGACGTGCGACCTGGTACAGGCGATCGACGATGGCGATGTGCTGTCCTAGGGTTAATCGCAATCCCAGCCGGGCGGCCCATTCGCACGGTTTGAGCGTGAGATAGGCTGCGTCGGCGAGCGTTGGACGCACGAGCAGCCGTGCCAACAGCGGGCCGACGCGATCGTACGCGCGGCGAATGACCGCGTGTAGCCGAGGCATCGTGTGGGCCAGGACCAGCTCGGCGGCCTTGAGCGTGCGTAGCTGGTCGTTCACCGGCAACACGCTCCCGTTGGCAACGAACTCGATCCGCCTGCCAACCAATCGCCGATGACCATGGGCCGCGGCGGTAGCGATATAGCAATTGGGGTTTTCAGTCGGTAGCGTGGCATAGTGGGCCAGCATCTGTGTGACCGAGATTCGCCAGGCGGCGAAGTAGGCCGACAGCCAACTGAACGCGGCAAACCATTGCCGGAGAGTTAGCCCACGGTTGACGAGAATTGTCTGGCGGTAAACAAAGACCGTCAAGCCGGCGTAGCTAGCGACTGCCCATGCCGTTCCGCAAACCAGACTCATGAACAGCATTGCCACCAGCGTGCTGGCACCGGTTTGGAACACGGTTTGACCTGGGAAATCTTTGCCGAAGAGGAGGTCAAACGCCAGCGACCCGAGCAGTAGGAACCCAAGTGCCGGGAGCAGAAATCGCCTGTGGTGAGTGACCAGAAATCGCAGTAGGAATAAGAAAAGAATCCCGATTGCAACGGAAACCGGTAGCAGGACCAGAGTCGCAATCAACTGGAGGCCAGACTCGACCACTAGAATCACCAGCCAGTATTGGATGGCGAGAATCAAACCGGTATAGATGCCACCGCGAATCAAAAAATGACGCACCGCCCATTTCGGGCGAACGACCACCGCGATCAGGGAAGCTGCGGAAAAGACCAACAGCGGATAGAATGCCATCGCTGCCGAGTGCTCACAAAGCAGTTCCGCGTAGCGCGACCAGGTGCCTGATTGCCAAGGAGTGTCGGTCGAGGCACCATCGTCCCAGGCCGCCACGAAGCAGATGATCGGCACCACTGCCCCGGTGAGAATGAGCGTTGCTTTGAACGACCACCGCCAGTAGCGGGCAATACCGGCCGAATGGGTGCCGTGCTCGCGCTGGCATGCGTTTGTTTCGTAAGCGTCTTCAGCAGATACTGGCGGCTCGGATGCGTTCGTCATGGCTCGCTCCGGCGATCACTTGGACCAATTGGCCTTCGTCATCTGAGGTGGCAGGCAATTCGACGGCCGCATATCGACACGATGTGCCCACCGCCAAGTCGGATGTCTGTGGCAGTCGTGACTCGACCAGAACGTTTAGTTTCGCGCCTTGCAGGCTGGCATAGTATTTGGCGCGTAACGCGCTTTCCACCTTGGCCAAGGCTCGTCCACGATCTTGTTTGACCTGTTTCGGCAACTGGCCAGGCATTTCGGCTGCCGGGGTGCCGCGTCGGGCACTGAACGGGAAAATATGGATCTTGGAAAAACCGACCTGCTGGGCCACCTCGACGGTGTCGGCAAAATCGGCTTCCGTCTCGCCAGGAAACCCCACAATGATGTCGGTCGTGATGGCCGGACGATCGAGCGTGTCCTGGACGAGCGCACAGCGATCGAGATAGCGTTGGCGGCCCCAGCGACGCCGCATCCGTTGCAACACATCGTCGGAACCGCTCTGCATCGAAATGTGCAAATGCGGGGCTACCCTGTCGGCGTGGGTGTGCATCGCCGCCAGTAGTTCTCGGGTGACCTCGGTCGCTTCGATACTCGAGAGACGCAGGCGAAATTCGCCAGGCAGCACGGCCAGCCGTTCGACCAGATGCGACAGTCGGGTCCACTCCGATTTCGGCCGGCCACGGTTGAAATCGACTCCATAGTGGCCCAGATGGATGCCGGTGAGCACAATCTCGCGATAGCCTGCGGCGATCAGATTGCGAACTTCGGCGACAATCTCGTCCAGTGGTCGGCTGGCCATGTGAGGACGCACCTGGGGGATGATACAAAAGCTGCACCGCAATAAACAACCGTCTTGCACTTTCACGTAGGCTCGATGACGGTCGCCAAACGAAGAGATCCCGGTCGGAATGTCGACCACGCCAAAACGGCCCAACAGGTCGGGGATTTCGCGTTTATCGGTCACGACCTCGACCACGCCAGGCAATCGACTCAAGGCGTCTGGGTCTCTGGTGGCGTAACAACCCATCACGACGATCCGCGCTGCGGGGTTGCGCCGGGCCAGATGGCGAATCGTTTTACGGCTCTTCGCGTCCCCCTCGGCGGTAACCGTACAGGTATTGACCACACACAGATCGGCCGGTTCGTTTTCGCCAGCGTCGACGTAGCCTGAGCCGACCAGTCCTTCGCGCACTAGTTCGGTTTCGTACTGGTTGACTTTGCAACCCAAGGTCACGGTTTTCAATTTGGACGAACCCACGCGTGGCGTTCCTAAGATATGAGCAAAGTTCGAGGTCGAAGGGTTACAATTTGAAGGTGTGGTGTTCAGGCGAAGCCTAGCTGGACAGCGCCACTTTGTTGTGAACTTCTCATCAATACAAGCACGAAGCGCAAGCGAGTGAGCGTTGCGAGTTGACCGTGAAACCCAGGATTCACTCGCTTGCGCTTCGTGCTTGTATTTTTCATTTAAGCTTATTTTGAGGCAAAGTCTAGCAGTCCGGTTCGATCGTCGACCACATCGAGCCTTTGGTCCCTTCGCAATGGTCTTTGCCGTAGGCGTGAATCTGATCTCGCTTCAGTTCAGCGTGTTCGAGCGTGGTGGTCAAGACCACTGCGCGGCCGTCGGTGTCGACGTTCTGGGCAATCGTCAGGCACTGTTCCGGGGTGTGGCCAAACAGTTCACGGACCATCCGCTCGACATATTCGTAGGTATGGTCATCGCTATCCCAAAGCAGCACGTTGTAGCGCCGTTGGCGTCGAGTCGGACGTTCGCCGCGGGTCTCCTTCTGCGGGGTCACGACGGCCGAGCTAGAATCGCTGGCATGCAGATCCACAAGCAGTTCCTCAAATCGGTGCGAGAGCGGCGGTCGGGCAACCCACGGTGGTCGACCGGCACGCGACTTATTATATTCTCAGTAGTTCCAAAAATGAGAATCTAGAAAGCATTGTTTTTCAGGGAGAACGATAAAAACAAGTGTTTCGCGAGCGGTCACCGACCGCTGTTACGGCCAAGTTACTTCAGACGGCGAAACCGTTGCATTATATTAAATCGCCACGGGTTGTGGGCAAGAAAATCTCAGCAGTTTTATCGTTGGTTTTATGGTTTCGCGCGTTGGCCACCGGCCGCTGTTGCCGGTGGCGTTGGCTTCCCTGAGTACTCAACATCCATCTGCCATGTCCTCCGAAATTCTCAGCCAAATCGATCAATTTTTAGAGTCTCAGTCCGATCGGTTCGAGGCCCAACTAATCGAATTGCTTCGCATTCCTAGCGTGAGTGCCGACTCGCAACATGCCAGCGACGTACGTCAGGCGGCCGATTGGCTCGTGACCCGACTCGCTGCCTGTGGTCTTTCGACCGAGCTAATCCCAACGGCCGGCTATCCGATCGTCTATGCCGAATCGCCGCCAGTGCCAGGCAAGCCGGTGGCGCTGATCTATGGCCATTACGACGTCCAGCCGCCCGATCCGCTGGACGAGTGGATCACGCCACCGTTTGAGCCTGCGCGACGCGATGGCAATCTGGTGGCTCGCGGGGCGACCGACGACAAAGGTCAAATGCTTACCCATGTGCAGAGCGTGGCCGCATGGCTCCAAACAGTGGGCCACCTGCCGATCCAGGTCAAATTGCTCATCGAGGGCGAAGAGGAAGTCGGCAGCGAAAACCTGGAGATGTTTCTCGTCGAGAATCGGGAACGGTTGGCCTGCGATTGTGTAGTGATTAGCGATACCAGCCAGTTTGCTCCAGGGCGGCCAGCGATTACCTATGGCCTGCGGGGAATCGCCTGTTACGAGCTCCGGCTGACCGGACCGAAGCAAGACCTGCACTCTGGTAGTTTTGGCGGCGCGGTGACCAACCCTGCCAAGGAGCTCACCCGTCTGTTGGCTTCGTTGATTGACGATGAAGGTCGGGTGCAGGTGCCAGGGTTTTACGACCAGGTTGAGCCGCTCAGCGAGGTCGAACGCGAGCAGTGGGCTGCGTTGCCGACCGATGAACAGGCTTTTCAGCAGCAATTGGGCGTTAAGGGACTTTCTGGCGAGCGGGGCTATTCGCAGCTTGAACAGCGTTGGGCTCGCCCAACGTTCGACATCAACGGGATGTGGTCTGGATATCAGGGCGAGGGGCCGAAGACGATTATTCCCGCCCGGGCTGGGGCCAAGTTTAGCTTTCGTTTGGTGCCGTACCAAGATCCGGCTAAGATAACCGCAGCACTACAGGCGATGTTGGAATCGCAGTTGCCGCCAGGTGTCGAGATGGAACTGATTGACTATCACGGAGCACCCGGCTTTGTGGTGCCGCTCGAAAGCCCCTACGTTCAGGCAGCATCGCGAGCCATCGAACAAGGTTTTGGTACTCGACCGGTGATGATTCGCGAAGGCGGATCGATTCCGATTGTGACTCAATTCGCCGAACAGCTTCAGGCCGAAGTTTTGTTGCTCGGCTGGGGACAAGACGACGACAACACGCATGGACCGAACGAAAAATTCTGCTTGGCCGATTTCCATCGAGGAATTCGCGCCAGCGCTCATCTCTGGCACCACTTGGCGGCATTGCCAGACTCTGTATAACAAGGACCGCTTGAAGACATGTTAGACAAAAAGTTCATTTTAGAAAACGCCGCAACAGTGCAGGCAAACTGTGACCGGCGCGGCGTGACGGTCAACGTGGCTAAATTCGTCGAGTCGGAAACCGTGCGGCGCGAGAAACAGCTGGAAGTTGAGCAGCTCAACCGTCAGGCAAACGAAGTCAGCAAATCAATCGGCAAGGCCCAGGATGCCGAGGAGCGGGAAGCCCGCAAGGCCGAGGGCCGCCGGTTGCGCGAGGCCAAGGATGCCGTGCAAGCCGAGGTCGACCGACTGGCCGCCGAGGCTGCCGAGGTGCAGCGAGAAATCCCCAACCTGACACACCCCGACGCTCCGGTGGGAGGCGAAAAAGATGCTCTTGAACTGCGGCTAGGCGCCACGCCCAAACCGGAGTTCGACTTTGCACCGCTCGACCACGTTGAACTGGCCGAAAAACACGACCTGATCGACTTCGAGGCGGGCGCCAAGGTGGCCGGGGCCGGATTCTACTTTCTCAAGAACGAAGCAGTGCTGCTGGAATTGGCCCTGCAACGCTATGCGCTCGACATTTTGCTAGCCGCTGGGTTTACGCCGGTCATCACTCCCGATCTGGCCCGGACCGAGATTCTCTCTGGCATCGGATTTCAACCGCGTGGGCCGGAAACACAAATCTACAGCGTCGAGAACACCGACCTGAATCTGGTCGCCACGGCCGAGATTACCTTGGGCGGCATGTTGGCTGACAAGATTTTAGACGCCGACGAGCTGCCGCTTCGGGTATGTGGAGTGAGCCACTGTTTTCGCACCGAGGCCGGAGCCGCTGGTCGAGCGTCGCGTGGTCTATATCGCGTCCACCAGTTCACCAAAGTCGAGATGTTTGCCTTCACCACGCCGGACGGCTCGGAGGCCATGCTCGACGAGCTATGTGGGTTGGAGTGCCAGTTGTTCGACGGGCTGGGCGTTCCGTATCGTGTGGTCGACACGGCCACCGGCGACCTGGGCGGTCCGGCCTATCGCAAGTTTGACCTGGAAGCCTGGATGCCTGGCCGTGGCGAAGCCGGCGAATATGGCGAAGTGACCAGCACGTCGAATTGCACCGACTATCAAGCGCGGCGACTAGGAATTCGCTATAAGTCCAAAGGCGAGAAGGGCACCACGTTTGTCCACACGCTCAACGGCACCGCGATTGCCATCAGCCGGGCCATGATCGCCGTGCTGGAAAATTATCAACAGGCCGACGGGGCGATTCGTGTGCCCGAGGTTCTTCAGCCCTGGGTTGGCAAAACGCAAATCGGCTGATGACAGGTTAGCGCAAATCTCCGAAAGCTCTTTCCGGCTCTGCAAGATTCCCACCGGCTCTGCAAGATTCCCAAAAGACAGAAAAGAGAACTGCGAGTACATCGCTTACAACTTGTAATTCAGTGATTCTGCTTCGGCATGGATAGAACTTAGAAAACGCGTGAAGGAATAGCTATGTGGATCGAACCTTGTGAAGACACCGAATGTTTTATGCGAGGGCTCATTCGTCGCAATCCGGGCGAATCGGAATTTCATCAAGCGGTCCGCGAGTTCGTCGAAACGGTGATGCCATTCGTTAAAGCAAACCCGAAGTACCGGGAATCTCAAATCCTGGAACGGATGACAGAGCCTGACCGGATTATCATCTTTCGTGTGCCTTGGGAAGACGACAACAGGAATGTGCGTGTCAATCGGGCGTGGCGCGTGCAATTCAACAACTCGATCGGACCCTACAAAGGTGGGCTGCGATTTCATCCGACGGTGACGCAGAGCGTGCTCAAGTTTCTGGGCTTCGAGCAGGTTTTCAAAAACAGTCTCACCGGGTTGCCGATGGGCGGTGCAAAAGGTGGAGCAAACTTCAACCCAAAAGGGAAGAGCGATCGGGAGATCATGCGTTTCTGCCAGTCGATGATGATCGAATTACATCGTCACGTCGGCGAAGATACCGATGTGCCTGCTGGTGACATCGGCGTAGGTGGCCGTGAGATCAGTTACCTTTTCGGTCAATACAAGCGGCTGGAGAATCGGTTTGTCGGTGTGCTGACTGGCAAGGGGCTTCAATTTGGCGGCAGCTTGATCCGGACCGAGGCTACAGGCTACGGGAATGTTTACTTCTGTGAGAATATGCTCAACCACGCAGGAGACAGTCTGAATGGTAAGACGGTAACCGTTTCTGGTTCCGGAAACGTGGCAACCTATTGCGTGGAGAAGGCGACTCTGCTTGGTGCGAACGTCGTCACGATGTCAGATTCATCCGGATTCATTCACGATCCGAATGGCATCGACGCGGAGAAACTGGCGTTTGTCAAGGATCTGAAAGAAGTTCGTCGTGGTCGCATTCACGAATACACCGAAAAGTTTTCCGGAGCAACATTCCACCAAGGAACTCGACCGTGGAATGTTCCCTGTGAGGTGGCTTTTCCGTGTGCGACGCAGAACGAGCTGAGTGCTGATGAAGCGCGTACGCTGATCAGCAATGGCGTGAAAGCAATATCGGAAGGAGCCAACATGCCGACAGAACTGGCTGGTGTTCACGAATTTCTACAGGCAGGAGTTTTGTTTGGTCCCGCCAAGGCAGCCAACGCCGGCGGCGTGGCGGTGTCCGGGCTGGAACAGAGCCAGAACGCTCAGCGACTTTCTTGGAGCCGTGAAGAAGTCGACCAAAAGCTGCACTCGATCATGAAAGACATCCATGAGAAATGCGTCCAATATGGTCAGGACGACGGCTTCGTGAACTACGTCCGCGGAGCCAACATCGCTGGCTTTCTGAAAATCGCTGACGCAATGCTAGCCTATGGCAACGTCTGATTTAGAGAGAATTACCGAAATGCGTACCGGTGTTTCGTCGGAAAACTTGGGCCAAAACTAGGTCGCGTCTGCGATGGTAAAAAGCAACTTCAATCGTTCCAAAAATGAGGATCTAGAAAGCACTGTTTTTCAGATACAACGATAAAAACGAGTGTTTCGCGAGCGGTCACCGACCGCTGCTACCGATCAACA
>JANQPJ010000029.1 GCA_028289525.1 Pirellulales bacterium | reverse complement strand
TACATGCTCACCGGCCGCGCCCCCTTCGAGCACGACCGGCCGATGAAGGTAATGATGGACCATGTCCACACGCCGGTGGTTGCGCCGTCTGAACTGCGGCCCGAGGTGCCGGAAGATCTGGAGTTGGTGGTGTTGCGCTGTTTGGCCAAAGACCCCCAGGATCGCTATCCAGATGCCGAGGCGGTTCGCGCGGCATTGCTCGACTGCGACGCCGCAGGTTTGTGGGATCGCGAGACGGCCAAGCGTTGGTGGGAGGAATACGGTTGTCCTCAAAAACGCGCCAAAGACAAGGCCGTGCTGGCCGCCGCTGGCGCGTAAAGTATCGCGCAATAGTAGCAGGGCACACGGAGTATGTCTGCTACTTAGATTATTTTCAGGGATTCTTTGCCCAATTTGAAAAAAATGATTTGCCCTGGCCGGCAATCCGATGCCCCTGCCCTGCTGGGCCGATTCGTTGTATAATGCCACTTTTCGGTCATGCCGTGAGGGGACACGCTTTGTTTCACGCTTCGGCCATTGGCCGCTGTGTTTTCCTCCCCTCCCTTGGCCCCCGATCCCTGCCTTTTTACCGTTGGCTGATTTTCGATGTCTGATTCCGCTCCAAAAACGTTGTTCGAAAAAATCTGGGATGCCCACGTCGTTCACGACGAGCCAGGCCGCCAGACGATCCTCTATATCGACCGCCACCTGGTCCATGAAGTCACCAGCCCTCAGGCCTTCGAAGGGCTACGGCTCGCTGGACGCAAGGTGCGCCGGCCAGAGTTGACCACGGCCACTTGCGACCACAACGTGCCGACGACCGATCGCAGCTTGCCGATCGTCGACCCGATTTCCAAGCAACAAATTGACACGCTGCGGGAGAATTGTCGCGAGTTCGACGTGCGGCTCTACGACCTGGACGATCCCGAGCAAGGCATCGTGCACATCATCGGGCCTGAGCTTGGTCTAACTCAGCCCGGCATGACGATTGTTTGCGGCGACAGCCACACCTCGACCCACGGCGCGTTTGGAGCCCTGGCCTTTGGCATCGGCACCAGTGAGGTCGAGCACGTGCTGGCCACACAAACCTTGCTCCAGTTTCGTCCGAAAACGCTCGAGCTGCGGGTTGACGGCCAGCTCGGCCCCGGCGTCACGGCCAAGGATCTCATTCTCTACCTCATTGGCCAGCTCACCACGGCCGGCGGAACCGGGTATTGCCTGGAATACACCGGCGAGGTGGTGCGACGGCTAAGCATGGAAGAGCGAATGACCGTGTGCAACATGTCGATCGAGGCCGGTGCCCGAGCCGGCATGATTGCCCCGGACGCCACAACGTTCGACTATCTGCGAGGACGCCAGTTCGCTCCCCAAGATTTCGAGGCGGCCGTGGCCCATTGGGAAACGTTGCCGAGCGATCCCGGGGCCACATACGATAAGACCATGACGTTTGACGGGGCCGACATTGCTCCTCAGGTTACCTGGGGCACAAACCCCGGCCAGGTCGTTGCGGTCACCGATCGCGTTCCCGACCCGGCCAGCCTGGGCGCCGGCGACTCGGCCAAGGCGGCTGCTCGGGCATTGGAGTACATGGGCCTACAGGCTGGCATGCCGATTGAAGACCTGGGGATCGATCGAGTCTTTATTGGGTCGTGCACCAATGCCCGGATCGAGGACTTGCGGGCTGCCGCCAAGGTGGTCCAAGGCCATCAGGTCGCCGGCGACGTTCACGCCATGGTGGTCCCTGGTTCCGGCCAAGTGAAACAGCAAGCCGAGGCCGAAGGGCTAGATCGTGTGTTCACGGCCGCGGGGTTCGAATGGCGCGAGGCCGGTTGCAGCATGTGTCTGGCGATGAACCCCGACAAATTGTCCGAGGGCCAGCGATGTGCCTCGACCAGTAACCGCAACTTTGAAGGCCGGCAAGGAAAAGGCGGCCGTACCCATTTGGTCTCCCCAGCCATGGCCGCCGCCGCCGCGGTCACCGGCCATTTCACTGACATTCGCACTTGGAAATTTTGAATTTCTGATTTGGAATTTGGAATTTGACGGACGCGCTAGCGCGTACCACTCACCACTCACCACTCACCACTCACCACTCACCACTCACCACTCACCAACATGCAACCATTCACCACCCACACCGGTCTGGTCGCGACGCTCGATCGGTCGGACGTCGATACCGACCAAATTATTTCCAAGGAACACTTGAAGCGGATTGAGCGGACCGGGTATGGAAAATTTTTGTTTTCCGACTGGCGCTATCAGGCCGACGGTTCGGAAAACCTCGACTTCGAACTCAACCGGCCAGAGTTCCAAGGGGCCAGCGTGCTTGTGACTCGATCGAATTTTGGCTGTGGTTCGAGCCGTGAACATGCCCCTTGGGCACTGGACGACTACGGGTTTCGGTCGATCATCGCCCCCAGCTTCGCCGACATCTTTTACAACAACTGTTTCAACAACGGGATGCTCCCCATTCGCTTGCCTGAAGATCGAGTAGACGAACTGTTTGCTCGTGTGGCAAAACACCCTGGCTATCGTTTGAACATCGACCTGACCAATTGCACGGTGACCGATGAGCATGGGTTTTCGGCCACGTTCGAGGTCGACCCCTTCCGCCGCAAGTGTTTGCTCGAAGGGCTCGACCAGATTGGGCTGACGCTGGAGCACGAAGATAGAATTGCTGCCTTTGAGTCGGCACGCGGTTTGTAAGCACGAAGATTTTGATCAGTGGTTCCAAATTTCTCATGTTGATCAGTAGCAGCGGTCGGTGACGAAGCGCGAAACACCTGTTTTTATCGTTCTCCCTGAAAAACAGTGATTTCCGGATTCTCGTTTTTGGAACGACTGAAATTCGCTTTGCGTTTCAACGCACAAGAAGGAAGCGACTTGATATGGAAGTCACCATCACGGCCGTTGGGCCAGACCATGTCGGCCTGGCCGATCCGATCATTCACTACGTGACTGGTCTGGGGGCCAACATCGCCGAGATTCAGATGTACGATCACGACGACGAGGCCATCTTCGCCATGTTGTTGCGAATCGAAATCCAAGGCATGCCGCTTGGCGATCTCCGGCGGAATTTGCAGCAGATCGGCGAGCTGAAAAACCTCTCGGTGCGCGTCTGGTCGCCGGAGGAACGCCCCAAGCGGCCTCGACTGGCGATCTGCGTCACCTATCGGCCCGAACCGGCCCTAGCCCTGTTGCGAGCAATCCGCGATGGCCAACTTCAGGCGGAAGCAGCCTTGATGATCGGCAACCGCAATGCTTGTCGCGGAGTGGCCGAACAGTTTGGCGTCCCTTGGAAGATGGTTGGCGACGCTCGAGGGGAGCCCAACGACGACGAGATCATCGAACTGTGCGACCAACACCAAATTGACTACATAATCCTGGCCCGATACATGAGGGTATTGCCAGCCAGTAGTTGTTGGAAATATGCCGGCGGGCGGATCATCAACCTACATCACGGCCTGTTGCCTAGCTTTCCCGGCATGCGACCCTACCACGAGGCGTTTGCCAACGGCATGCTTACCTATGGGGCGACTTGCCACTTTATCGTGCCGGAACTCGACGCTGGCAACCAGATCATTTACCAATCGACCTTCACCGTGCCGCCTAGCCCCGAAATCGAAGACGTGGTCCGCATTGGCCAGCAGGACAACGAGCCCCGTTGTTTGCTCGAAGGCGTCCGTCGGGTAGTCGATCGAGAGGTCCGGCTCCACTTTCATCGTGTCGTGGCACGCAGTGTCTAGCCGTGTGGGTTTCCCGCCAAGTGAGCGATGGAAACGCCGAAAGTCGCCGGGGGCTGGCGATTTTCGCTGGCCAACCGTGATTTTCTCACGTCCCGATTACAAGCCTGCGTAGTATAATATAGACGCGGTGGAGGGTTAAGGGTGGAGGGTGGAGAGAACGCGCTCACGCGTAAATCCTAAATCCTAAATCCTAAATCCTAAATCCTAAATCCTAAATCCTAAATCCTAAATCCTAAATCCTAAATCCTAAATCCTAAATCCTAAATCCTAAGTCCTAAGTCCTAAGTCCTAAGTCCTAAGTCCTAAGTCCTAAGTCTTTTGGAAAGGCGAACCGTGGACGGATACACCAACGGCAAAAGCCAGCACATCGACGCGATCCTAAAAGCTTGGCCTTATGAGGCAGGCAGCGTTGTGGCACGTCGCGTGCCCGGCGAGAATGGCCGCGAGGTGCTACAAATGCGGATCGAGTTGGGCCTTTTGCAGATGGAGGTCGAGGGACGTCCCGACGGGTACCGGCCGCATGGGGCGGAAACCTATTACGACTACCTGCTTGGGCAAGCGATGGCCGAAGGAGACGACTTTGTGCTGAGCGAAGAGCAATGCGAGGAGGTCGACCGGGAATTCGTGCAGTTCTATCATCGTCGGATCTGCTGGCTGGCGATGCGAGAGTTTGCGGCGGCCCGACGCGATGCCGACCATTCGCTGGAATTGATGGAGTTTTGCACGGCGCACGCACCCGACGAACAGTGGGTGCTGGCGCACGAACAATACCGGCCTTACGTCTTGTTCCATCGCACCAAGGCCTCGGCCCTCGCCGAGCTAGACGGGGCTGGACCCGAGGCGGCGGTCGAAGAGATCGAACGGGGGCTCCAGGTATTCGAAGACCTGTACGCCAAATACGAGGCAGCCCACCTGCTCGACGAGGATGAACTGGTCGCCCGACTGGAAGAACTCAAAGAGTCAATCCGCGAACACTACGGCCTTGGACCGTCGCTAGCAGAGGAGCTAGCCCAGGCGATCGAAGCAGAACAGTACGAGCGAGCAGCCCAACTGCGCGATCAAATTGAGCGCCGGCAGGCCAAAGATTGATCACAGGCAAGTTGGTGAGTGGTGAGTAGTGAGTGGTGAGTGGTGAGTGGTACGCGCGAGCGCGTTTCCCTCCACCTTAAACCCTTAACCGCGTCCCACCCTGCCCTGCTTCAACACGCATTGCAAGGCGGCTTGTAATTTGTACACCTGATTTGGTGTACAAATGATGCGGCCAATTGGGCGATGAAAAAAAACGTTTTCCCTAATTGGTTTTAAAACCAGGGGTTAAGCCTTCTGCGGCAGGTCGCTTCGAACGATTTCGCGAACTTTCGGCACGCCGTCTGCATATAGTCTCCAGCGTGCTTATCAACGAAATCTTTTCACGTTCACGTTCGTGTCAATAAAGGAGGAGTGACATGCTAGTACTCACACGGAAGCAACGACAGCAAATTCAAATTGGCGACTCGATCACCGTGACGGTATTGCGAACCAAAGGCAACACGGTTCGCATCGGCATCGAGGCTCCCGACGGGGTGCGGATTATGCGCAGTGAACTGATAGTCGATTCGCCAGCCGCTGAAGGCGACGAACCTACGACTGCTCAGGCGACCGACGTCAAAGTACACGAAGGACGCATTCCGGCCCAATTGTGCACCCGAGCCGCGATCATCGAGCAAGCGTTTGTCAATTCGCGCTAGGCAAATAGCGCACTCCGAGCGGCGCATCCAAGGGCATTTGCCGGTGTGGCCGCGAATCGGTGGGGGGCCGGTTCGCGGCTTCGTTTTGCGCCGCTCCGACCGGTTGGACCAGGTCGTCATAGATCGTCTCAGGCGATTGGTTCCTGAGCACGTGCAAGTGTTCGAACAGAATGCGGCGAACTTCCAAGATCGCGCGCGGTTGTTGGTGAATCGTCGAGTGATCGGCTTCGACCACAATTTGCGATTTGGCCGAATCCAGATTGGCCGAGGCTAGCGAAACGACCCCATCGCCGGCCTTGGAAAAACGCGCCAACACGCTGTTGCGACGCACGTGACCGATAATGTTGTGATACTGGATCCAGGGGGCCGGAGGTTGTTTTCTTAACACAGGCAGCAGTTTCGAATTGGGCGACAGCGAGTCGATGCTGGTGTTGACGCTTAGCAATTCGGTTTCATGGAAAAACCCTGGGTTGTCTCGCAACAGACGTTGCCGCCGAGCGAGAAACTGTCCTGGTAGTGAAATCAGCTTGTTGCCAAACCAACGCGTCACGTTGTTTGCAAAATGGCTGCCTCCGTGGGGCGTGCCGATCGTAATCACACGACGCACCGACACGTCTGGCTTGACAAAAAACAGGCCGGCCAGCACGTTGCGCACCTCAGGCTCGGCTTTTAGTTGTTCGAACGGCTGGTCGCTAACAATCTTCCAGAACTCTGAGCCGCTGTCGATCGTTTGCAAACGCGAGATCAGTCCGCCCATGCTGTGGCCAATCAACACCGACTGGCTGAGCGCGGTGTAGTGCAGCATGGGATCCAAGTGATTGCGCATCTGGGCGATGTCCGTGCGCATCTCGCGGGCACTCACCCAAAACGGCTGCCCGGTCGGATAGAGATAGAACCAGAATTGGTAATCGCGACGAATTTCCGGATCGGCGCGCAGATCGTTGTACATCTGCATCCAGGTGACCGGGCTCGACCATAGGCCATGCACCATGATGACCGGAATCTTGTGCGCCTGGAACGGCTCGAGCATGTAGAGACCACGCAACCCTGCGGCCTTGTCAGGACGCAGGAGACCCAGGGTAGAAAGATTCGTGTCGTCGAATTGTGGCTGGTTGAGAAAATAAGCCAGCGGTGTGGTCAGATCGGTCTGCAACGGCACCCAACGGCCGACCACTTGAACATCGCTAGTCACCAGCGGATCATACAGCTCGAGCACCGCTTGCATCCGGCCGGTGCGGCCTGCTTGTTGGTCGCGGCTCATGTTGGTGATGCGCAGAAAAGCGGTCACCGGAAAACTAAGACTCGGCGGATAGTAAGGCTCGGCTCCTGCGGTCGATTCGTGCGACTTGCGAATCGCAATCAACGGAACCCCCAGGCCATAGCTGCGATGCTCGTTGTTCAAGCCCGAGGCTTGATAGTCCGAGGCGAACTCAAACCGATCGAAATCCTCGGCTTTCCAACCAGGGCTGCGCACCTCGACCGTGACGTCCATGTCTTGGCCAGCGGACCGAATGGTGTGCGTGCAGCCAGGCCGTAGAACCCCTTTTTTGCGGACATGACGCAAGGCGCTTTCGAGCGCCGTATTGTAGATCTCCGAAGCGCCCCGGTACTGGGGATCATACGGATTGCGGATGCGATCGAAGCGGCTATCGAACAAATACATATAGGCGTTCGTCACTGCGGCCCCATACAGATCGAGCGCCGTGGAGTCGCCTTGGGACTCCATCTTTTTCCCGCCAAGGTAAGCCAGTTCGGCCATCGCATAGGTATGCTCAGGCGACGGTTCGCGGCTGGCCAGCTCGTGCAGCTTGGCCATCAGAGCTCGAGGGTTGCTTTCGAAGTCGCTATTCAGGTCTTGCCGTCTGAGCAGTTGCAGCGTTCGGGCAGTCGGTTTGGGGCCGCCCCGGGCCAGCAGTTGCAGCCGCTCGCTGAGCGGATTGTTCGGTTGCTGGCGCATCTGAACCCAGCGCGAGGAACTGCAGGCCAAACTGCTAGCAGCCACTAGCAGTCCTAGCGTAACTAGACAGACGACACGCATGCGTCTGCTGCGACAGGCTCGCCGGCATTCGACGTCGTGGGCCATACGAAAGCTGTGTGCGCGGAGTTCAAATTTCACATCGCCGCCGACCCCTTCGGCCGGCGATACGGAAAAGGACCGCGAACCATAGAAAAAATGGTGACCAAGCGTCAATGCCGGTTCAGGCGAACAAACCCTGTCGGGTGCAGCCTGCGGTTTGCGCAGTGGGGCTGTTTGGTGTAGAAGTAGTCACAGGAATTGACCTCAGGTGAGGCGTTTCAGCTTGAAACTGGAGAAAC
>JANQPJ010000019.1 GCA_028289525.1 Pirellulales bacterium | reverse complement strand
GCTTGGTTGACAAAACCGATCAGAACAACAAGCACGAACATCGTAAGCAGCAGGCGTGTCGTTTTCATCATTGCACCTTTGGTCTTTCCGAATGCCCCGCTCTCGAACTCCATTTGACGCGCGAGCGCGTCTCCCTCCACCCTCAACCCTAAACCCTCGACCGCGTCTTGCGTCGCATGACCAAACCGAACAACCCAACGCCCAACAGTAACCCGGTGCTCGGCTCGGGAATGGTCGCGACGAAGAGCAGATTATCGACCCCATCGAGAAAATTGAGATTGCGAATGCGAAAGGCATTCAAATTCGAGAGATTGCGGCCATCGACACCAGTAAATCCTAGCCCCGAAAAGTCGAGATCACTCAGTCCGGCCGGCACGAAAGCACCGCTGCCGGTGTCTACGGTTACCGTGCCAAGAAACGTGGACAGATCGATCGTGACGCTGATGTCGGCAACGGTGAGAGGATCCCCGACACCCGGATAACCATCGGTCGAACTGCCGACGGTAGTCACTCCATTTACGGCGCCATTGCCAATCGAGACAGCCCATTCGGTATTGGTAGCCCCCACGAGAATGCCGGGGAAATAGTTCGCTCCGTCGAAGAATCCGACGCTAGCCCTTGAAAAACGACCTGGGTTGGATCGAGCAGAAAGGGAGAAGCTGATTTGACTGTGGCGTTCGCTAACCCCGAAATTTCCAAAATCTCGTACGGCTTGGCCACCTCCTTGCACAATGTTGCCGTCGAAGCCGTTAAGTTGAAAATCATTACGGACCTCTAGTGTCCCGCCGGTCACATTCCATCCTCCCTGGCCATTGAGGTCGACGAATGCTCCCGAAGGACCGCCATTCAGGCTGTCGAAATTTTCGAGGACGCGGACGTTTGCAGCTTGGGCAGATGCACCGAAGGCCAACACAACGACAATGCTCAGCAGGTTCGTGATACGCATGGTTTCATTCCTTTTCAAAAAACAGATGGTTCAAAAATCGTAGTAAAAAGTTTGTTTAAGGTTCCAGCGAGTCGGTCGCTGGTACTGGTTTTTGTAAGCCCGCTTCCGCAGCCGGCAAACAAGTCAAGCGAAGGTTATCCCAGGCATCGTTGTACGAGACGCTGCGAAGATACAGGCTGTTCCAACGCCGCACGTTGCGTCCGCCCTCGCCGATCTCGTTTAACATGGAAAAGTCCAGGCGTTCCATTCCCCGGGGGACAAAGTATCCGTTGCCTGTGTCGACCTGAAGTGTTCCGGTCATCGTGGTCAGGTCGAGCGTCAAACGGTAATCGGCGATCGTTTCCGCCTTGGGATATCGGTCTTGCGAGGTTCCCACGGCGGTTACCGAATCACCCTGGCCGCTGCCCACATAGGCCGCAAAACATGCCTGTTGGTTGTCGTTCTCGCCGTTGTCGCCGACGGCAAATCCCACGTGGAAGCGAGTGCCGTCGAAGTACCCGAGACCAGCTTTCGAATAATGGCCGCCAGTCCTCGCGGTGAAGTCCCAGACAATCTGCTGGCTCGCTGCGAGACGTTTTTGCCAGTGCTCATCAAGCACGCGATAAGCACGCCCGCTGCCGAAGGCCACATGGCGATCGAAGCGGCCAGTCGTGTAGTCATTGCGAAGCGTGAGCTGGCCCTGCAACACGTTCCAGCCTCCTTGGCCGTCGAGCTTCCAGCCTGGGTAAGAAGCCGCGGTCAAATGGTCGAACGTTTCCGTCAAACGCTCGGCATCTGGCGACACCGTCTGCCCTGAGCTGAAAAGACGACGGACAAATTTTCGAGACGCAGCGGACGAACGGACCAAGGCCCCCTCGGCGCCATCAACCCGAAGTGTCTGTCCACGGCGAACCGTGATAGGCTCTCTGGAGCCCAATTGGGCCAGTCTGACCTGAACGGAACCTTGGAACACGGAGACGTCATGATCACCACGCTCATCTACCTCGAGGCCAAATTCCGTTCCTAGATCGACGATCGTCGACTTGGGCGTGTCAATTCGAAAGCCGGCGGCCGTGGGCGTGGTGATGTGGGCGACCAACCGGCCGATTTCCAAATGTCCACGATTGGAATCGACCACCGTAAACTCGGCCGGGCCTTCTACGATCGTCTCGGCCCCGTCCTGAAACCGGATTTTGACCAAGCCTGCTTTCAAACGAATCGCCTGGCCGGTGCGCAGATGGGCTCCAACAAAGGTGGGAGCACTGTCCGGCTGTTCCTCGGCCTGATGAGCGCCGATCACCTTGGCCAGCGTAACCATTTGGCCGGCGAGTGCTGACGGTCGCTGCGCGGCCTGTTGGTGGTGTGCCTGGCGTGGCCAGATCCAGATCGCGAGGACCGAGAGAAACATCAGCGTGAGTACGGAGATGGTGGCCAAGAATCGGACCGGGTGGCTGTGCCAGTCGATGGCTCGGGCGATCGGGTCGCTCCAAGGTCGGGCTGACCTTGAGGGAACTGTTGATGGTTCATCGTAAGTTTCACCTCGGGCAGCCGCTTCCGCCAGCTCCAATCCTCCCCGGGCCCAAGCGCGGAGGATGCAGGATTCATCGACGATTTGCAGATACACTTCGGCCGCCTGATGATCCGTACGCAGCAAGTGGTCGAGTTCATCATGTTCGGCCGCGTTGAGCGTGCCTTGGAGGGATTTTTCAACCAGTTCAAACAGCCGACGAAACGCTTTGCGATCGGTGTGCCAGGCACTCATGAGCGCTCCTCCTCGGCCAGCACGTTGCGAATGCACTTGTGCAGCCAATGACGAATGCGGGAGAGCGACATGTAGACCGAAGCCGCCGAACGGCCTAGCTGGGCCGCGACCTCTTTCGTGGTGAGATCGGTCGCATAGACGGCTTCGAGCAACTCACGATTTTTCTGGCTGGTTCGTCCCAGACAAGTTAGCAACGCCTGTTCACTGGCCTGCTCTTCAGCGGTGCCATGGCGAGACAAGCGGCGTAACACCTCTAACGTTTCGTCCGAGAACAGGCGACGCTGGCGGGCTTGCCGGGTGCGATGGGCCAGAATCATGAAATGGGCGATCGAACAGGCCCAACTGCCAAAATCGCGATCGCGGTCATATTGGTCGAACTGTTCCCAAAGCCGGACATTGGTTTCCGAGAAAATGTCGTCGGCATCGTTCCAATTAGGCACCAGACGGAGGATATAGCCTCGCAGACGCGATTCGTGAGCCGAGAACAACCGCACAAACTCGCGGCCTCGCTCATCGCGCAAGTCGAATTGGCTTTCCTCGCGGCTCATTGGAACACCCTAATTACTATTTAATAAGTGCATTTTTTGGCAATCCCCACTTAGGGACGCCAGGAATACTCATTTTCCAGGCGAATCGGGCCACTCTCTTCTTAGCCTGCGACTTGTGGTCGCTTTGCCCGATTCCAATGTGTTTACTTTACTCTGTCTTTACTGAGGCCTACTTTACCCCAGCTTTACCGAGACCAGCTTGCTCCCTGTCGAGAACCTTGCGTTTTCCTTCTTTCGAAGGCCCTCGCCTGGTGGACCTTCCCACCCCGCCGTGTGACGAGGCTAGGGAATGTCTACAGATTCACAAACTACATCTCTCTATTGGTTAATAAACCGTTACTAACGAGAGTTAACAAGAAATCTTTGATTATTTAGAGCAAATTACCAAAATGCGTACCGGTGTTTCGTCGGAAAACCTCGGCGAAAACTAGGTCACGTCCGCTACGGTAAAAAGCAACTTGCTTTAGAC
>JANQPJ010000018.1 GCA_028289525.1 Pirellulales bacterium | reverse complement strand
GCAGCGGGAATTGCTGCTGCAACGCTATCAGGCTGATACTACCGTGCGGTCGCTTGCCGAAGAGGCCGGCCGACCTGTCCAGACTCTCTATAGTCAGCTCAAGCGGCTACGAATCAAGCTGTTTCAGTGTGTTCGCGCCAGCCTGGCCGAGGAGGGACGCCAGTGACCGCCAGTGCCAAGTCGTACGATGCGCTCTATGAGTTGATCGCCGAAGTTTGCGAGAGCGGTCTCGATCGAGATCAGGCTTCGCGGCTCGAAACGATGGTGGTTGATGATCCGGTAGCGCGCGAAATTTATCGCCGGTCGATTTATGCCCATGCGATGCTCGTTCGGGCAGAGGTCAGTCCGTGTCAGGACGTGGTTACTCAGCGTGCGCCCACAGTCGGTGTAGGACCGGTCGTGGGCGGTTGGTTCGACTGGCGTCGGCATCCGCTTATGTTTGGCCTGTCGGTCGTGACGATCACGTTTGTCGGTTGGGCGCTCTTCTTTTTGTTGGTCTTGCCGCGCTGGCAGGATGCGGATGTTCCGGTGGCTCGCCAGAGGGCCGGCCGGCTAGAGCCGATTGTCACGGTGTCCGACGCTGAAAAGCCGGTCTGGGGCGAAGGGGCCGTGGCCTGGCGGTCGGGGGCGCGTTTGGTCGCCGGCCGCAGTCTCGATTTGCAGTCGGGATTGGTTTGGTTGGAGTTTGTCTCCGGAGCCCGAGTGGTGCTCGAAGGCCCGGCTCGATTGACGCTCCAGGACGCGATGACAGTGCGGCTTGACGTCGGGCGCGTGGCGGCTCGAGTTGAACCGCAGGCCACCGGGTTTGTCGTCGAAACCCCGGCCGGGCGAATTGTCGACCTGGGAACCGAGTTTTTGGTGGAAGTCGACGATCAGCAGACAGCCCAGGTGCAGGTGTTTGAAGGCGCGGTGCTGGCCCAGTTGGCTGGCCAGTCGGTTCCCGGCACGCGCGTCGCCCGCGGCGAGGCGGTTCGTCTAGTCGCCACCGCCGCCGGCACTGGGATTGAAGCGATTCGACCGCAGCCGAATGACTTGGTCCGGCGGCTTGCTTCACGACAGGTCGTGCCGGTCGAGCCGATCGAATATCACTATCAGGGGCGCGATCTGCCTGGATCAGAGAGTGATCGGTCCGATGTGTTAAAGACGAAGCTGGTCGATGGGTACGTCGGCACGGGGCGGCTTGCCGATGGCGCCTGGGTGGGCGTGATTCAGTCGCACTACGATCAAGGCGATGATCGGCAGCCACAGCCTCGGGTGCAATTCAAATTGATTGAAGCCAACGATGCGCCGGTACAACTGGTGAAGCTCGCGGTCGACTATCTGGTGGACCGTGAGATCGGAATTCACGCTCCAAGTGAAGTGCGGATTACTTTGAGCGAAGACAACACGTTCGATGCCGACGACGTTCAGGTAGTAAGTCGCGAGTTTAACAGCGAGCCTGACGCTCCTGGTCGGGGGCGGGGCGACGTGCGACGGCTGGTCGTCGATCTAGAAGGCAATCGGGCGCGTTACGTGCAAATCGATTTTATGAATGCCCGGGAGTGGACCTTCTTGGGCGAAGTGAAGTTTTATGGGCGTGTCGGGCAAGAAGACGAAAAGCCGTCTGAATTGCCTGACGCCGAGCGATTGGATAAGCAGACGCAAATTCAACACAGGAGGTTCATCACGCGCCAACGCGCGTAAGACGGAGGGTGTGCCGGCATGTCAGTCGCCGGTGCAGTGAGTAAGGCTGAGTGACGGCCTTCAAAAACTGTATCAGCGACTGGGATGCGAAACGGAGAAATCCCGCCGATCTCAATTCGATAAGAGGTCGCCCATCTCGGTTCAGTAAGAGGAATCGTTGGAAATGCTACTTTTAAGATAGTAATTTGATTATCCCATTTTTGAGAAGGAGTTAAGTCATGTCGCGCAATCTGAGTTCCGCTGTTGTTTGCAATCGAACTTCCCACACTTGCTGTCAGGAGAACCCAACCATGCTGTCCAAAACTTACCGACCGTTGATCGTTGCTGGCGCCGTGGCCTTGAGCTTGAACCTGTTGGTCTCGTCGGCTGCCTGGGCCACTTATTCGAGTTTGAGTGACAATGCACTTCTCTACTACAACTTTAACGAAGCCTCGGGCAATGCCGTTGAGCAGATCAACGGCGTTGCTGGTGATGCCCTGAATCCGGTGGGCGATGCTACCCGGGTTGCGACTGGAACTGTCCGTGGCAACGCCGCCTCGTTCGATGGGGCAGGTGATGCGTTTACTTCGTCTATTTCGAGCTTCACCGGCGTTCCCGGCTCGATCTGGTTTCTCGAATTTTTTATCAACCCCAACGGCGACCAGGCTGGCGGAGGGTATGTCGCGGCCGGATCGACTGGTTCCAGCAACAACCCAGGGATCCTCTTCGACTTTGAAGCCGGTGGCGTGCAGAACGAGCTTGAATACTTCGATCCAGGCGGGAACCGCAATGGCGTCGTGATTCCTACGAACACGTGGACCCATGTCGGGATCGCCTTCTACGGCAACGGATCCGGTGGTCTGCCTGACGATCTGCGAGAAATCTACATCAATGGCGAATTGGCACTCAGCGACACGGGGACATTTAGCTCGGGTTTCGGCCTCAGCAGTCTTACGGTCGGGGCTTCCGGTGGGGCAGGTGCCAGCAGTTTCAATGGCTTGGTCGACGAACTTGCCCTCTACACGTTGGACACCCCGACCCTGACGAACCTAGCCCAGCGGCAAGCGTTCGTGGCCCAGGTGTCTGCTGCCCATGCCGCGATCCCCGAGCCGAGCACCGGGTTACTGTTGGGCTTTGGACTGTTCGGTTTGGTCATGCGTCGCAAGACGCGGTCGAGGGTGTAAGGTGGAGGGTTGAGGGAGACGCGCTCGCGCGTCAAATGGAGTTCGAGAACGGGGCATTCGGAAAGACCAAAGGTGCAATGATGAAAACGACACGCCTGCTGCTTACGATGTTCGTGCTTGTTGTTCTGATCGGTTTTGTCAACCAAGC
>JANQPJ010000394.1 GCA_028289525.1 Pirellulales bacterium | reverse complement strand
TTGACCATGGGCTCGACTGCAATGACCAAGCCTGGCTCGATCGGAAAATCGCCACTTGCCCGTAGGCTTTTGTTGACAAAGTTCGGAACCTGAGGCTCTTCGTGCATCTCGCGGCCAATCCCGTGGCCGACAAACGATTCGACGGTAAACAGCCCCTGGTCGGCCACGTATTTGGCCATTTCCAAGGCCACCTCGCTCCAGCGATCCTTTTCAGCGAGCAATTGGGCCGCTAGCTCCAAGACCGATCGGGTAACGTCAAGCAATTTTTGCGCATCTGGGTCGATTTGGCCTACAGGATGGGTAATCGCTGCATCGCCACACCAACCGTCTAGCCGGCAACCGGTGTCGATGCTCACCACATCGCCTTCTTTCAGAACCCGATCGCCTGGAATACCATGGACGACTTCCTCGTTCACCGAAATACAGGTGACTGCCGGAAAACAGGGCTTACCACGTTGGCCATGCGGATAGTTTTTGAACAGCGAAAAAGCGCCAATTTCACCAAAGTATTGTTCAACCGCGGCATCAATCTCGGCGGTCGTCACGCCAGGGCGCACCAACTCGTGGGCAATCTGATGGGCTTGCCAAACCGCCAAGCCAGCTTTTCGCATGGCGTGAATTTCGCGATTCGATTTTAAGTTTCGCATGATCTAAAGTCGCTTTGTCAATTAAGCTTTTTCAGAAAGCCCCTTCGCACCACCCACTGCCTGTTGAATCCGCTCGGTTACTTCATCCATGGTCCCAACGCCATCAATATTCTGCAGCAAGCCTCGGCCTGCGTAAAACTCCAACAACGGCCTGGTCATTCGATCAAACTCACGAAACCGACGCCGAATCGGAGCAGGCCGATCGTCGCCCCGACCACGCAAGATCAATCTCTGCACCAACTCTTCTTCTGGCACTTGAACGTTGAGCACCAGGTCGAGCACTTGGCGATGCTCGGCCAACAATTGGTCCAAAACTTCCGCCTGAACCAAGGTGCGAGGAAACCCATCAAACAAACAGCCTCGCTGGCAGTCTGGGTGTTTCAAACGCTCAGCAACCACTTGGGCGGCCAAGGCATCGGGCACCAAACCTCCGTCGTCGATGTACAAGGCGGCCTGCTTGCCGATTTGAGTCTGGGCTGCTTGGGCCTGCCGCAAAATCTCGCCGGTCGAAAGGTGAGGAATGCGTAGGCACTCGACCAACTTCGCCGCCTGCGTCCCTTTGCCTGCGCCTGGTGGACCTATCAATACGATCCGCATCTTGGGCTCCGGCAATCGTGTCGTTACGACTTCTCCAATAATCCCCGATAGTTCCTCATCACCAAATGGCTGTCGATTTTTTGCACCAAATCGAACGCCACACTGACCGCAATCAAAAGTCCGGTTCCACCATAGAAGCTGGCCACGCTGTAGCTAACGCCCATCGAACTGGAAATCAACGTGGGAATAATCGCCACCAGCGCCAAGAAGCCTGCTCCGACGTAGGTGATCCGAACCATCACCTTTTCCAGGTAGTCGGCCGTTCGTTTGCCTGGCCGATAACCGGGGATAAAGGTACCAAAGTTTTTCAAATTCTCGGCCATATCTTTAGGGTTGAACGTAATGGCCGTCCAGAAGTAGCAGAAGAAATAAATCATCGCCACGTACATCAAGCTATAGGCATAAGACGACGGCTGCAAAGCATCGTTGATGGTTTGAAACACGCGGCTATAGCCGGCCAACTGGCCAAAAATCATCGCCGGAAAGAGCAACAGGCTGCTGGCAAAGATAATCGGCATCACGCCAGCTTGGTTCACTCGCAACGGCAAGTATTGCCGCGAGCCGCCATAAACCCGACGGCCACGCACATGCTTGGCGCTTTGCGTGGGAATGCGTCGCTGCCCTAGGGTAATAAAGACCACTCCAAAGACGACCGCCACGAACATCGCGGCCAGAACCAAAAGCTGTTCAACGCCCAGTTTTCCAGGCGCTCCGCCCAGGGAGAGATCGGCCTGTTCGAGCAACTCCACTCCAGCTCCCGGCATGTGTGCCAAGATACCGGCCATAATCAACAGACTGATTCCGTTGCCAATCCCAAACTCGTCAATCTGTTCGCCTAACCACATCAGGAAGATCGTGCCGCAGGTCATGGTGAGCACGGCCACCACATGCCAACCCAATGGGAGCGCACCATCGACCAGGAATTCACTTTTGATTAATCCTTGGGCCACTAGCAGTTTACTGACATAAAACCAGCTTTGCCCTAAGCATAAGACGAGCGTGGCGTAACGCGTATACTCGTTGATTTTCTTTCGCCCGCTCTCGCCCTCCTTCTGTAATTGCTCGAGCGGCGCCCAGACGCTTCCCAGCAGTTGAAAGATAATCGAGGCCGAAATATAAGGCATAATACCCAGGCCAAAGATCGTGGCGTTGCTCAACTGGCTGGCGCTAAAGACCGCCACCTTTTGCAACACGGCATTGATCCCGCCCTCTTGCTGGGCAAAGGCGGTCATGCTCGCCTGATCGACGATGGGCAGAGGGATTTGCCACCCTACCCGATAGATGGCCAAAAACAGCAGTGTTAGCCCGATCTTTTTCCGCAACTCGGGAATCGAGTATACGACACGCAGCTTTTCCCACATGGTTCGATCCTTCCTATACGTGGGCGAATCGGCCCTGCTTCTAGTCGGGAGCGATCCGTCGCCCTGGATAGATAGCCTATGACTTCGCGGCTTGACGGCTCGCGGCAAGTTTCTTCTTGGTTTCGACCGGTGTTTTTCCTGGCACCACGACTACTTTTCCGCCAGCCTTTTCGATCTTCTCTTGGGCCGATTTACTGAAGCGGTGAGCATGCACGGTAAGCTTGATCGACAGGTCGCCGTTGCCAAGCACTTTGACTTCGTCGAACCGGCCTTGGGTCAGATGCTTTTCACACAACGACTCCAAAGTCACTTCCTGTCCTGATTCATAGCTGTCTTGCAAATCGCTGACGTTGAGCACCACAATCGTTTTGGCCCAACGGTTATTGAAGCCCCGTTTGGGAACTCGACGCACCAACGGCATGGCCCCGCCTTGGAACGTGGCTAGCCGTGACCAACCGGCTCGCGAGCCCTGGCCTTTGTGCCCTCGGCCAGCGGTCTTGCCGTGCCCTGAACCGGGCCCTCGGCCGACACGCCGCGCCGTCTTGTATTTTTTAATACCGCGATGGACATCGGTTAGATTCATGACAACGTTACTCCCCGCAGGCGTTGCACATCGTTACTGGTCCGCAGCTGGCTCAAGGCTTCGATCGTGGCCTTGACCAACGTGACGGGATTATTCGAGCCAAAGCTCTTGGTCAAAATATCGTGAATGCCGGCTGCCTCGCAGACCGCTCGAACGGCAGCCCCGGCGATGACCCCGGTACCGGGCGAAGCGGGTACAAGCACCACTTTAGCCGCCCCAAAACGGCCTTTCACCTCGTGTGGAATCGTGTTGCCTTCGAGAGACACGTCGATCATGCTGCGTTGCCCATCCTTGACCGCTTTTTCGACGCTGGGCGGCACTTCGTTGGCTTTTCCATAGCCCCAACCGACACGCCCTTTGCCATCGCCAACGACAACCAAAGCCGCGAAGCTAAAGCGACGACCGCCCTTGACTACTGCAGCGCAACGCTTGATTTTGACGACCTTTTCCAGGACTTCGCCACGAAATTCCCCTCGACCCGATTGCTTCCCGTCGCTTTGCACGATCGTCTCTCTCCTGCGTTGGCTGGTTTGTCTGGCGTGTCGCACGCTTTGCGAACTGCCTGACTGCCATCAATCAATGGTTTAAAATTCGAGTCCTGCTTCCCGCGCCGCGTCGGCCAAGGCCGCAACGCGTCCATGATATTTGTATGGACCACGGTCAAAGCAAACCTGCTTGACTCCGCCGGCCAACGCTCGTTCGGCCAGTGCTTTGCCGACGGCTTTGGCCGCCTCGCAGTTGCCGCCATATTTTTGGCTGCCCCGGATGTCGCCATCGTGGGTGCTGGCCGAGGCCAGGGTTTTACCTGCCAAATCGTCGATCAATTGGGCCGAAATGTGCTTGTGGCTACGAAACACGTTGAGCCGTGGTCGGTCGGCAGTGCCACCCAACGGTTTTCTTACCCGATAGCGACGCCGTTTTCGGAGCGCCAAGATTTGCTTGCTGTGGTCCATTTCCGTGTTCTCGTTTAACCAAACCGACTCGAATCGACCGCTCGCCGTGTAGCGTCGGCCACACGCACGCTTTACGCTTATGCCGCTGTCTTACCGGCCTTTCGACGAACTTGCTCGCCCTCGTAGCGAATGCCTTTGCCTTTATAGGGCTCTGGCTTTCGCACGGCACGCACTTCCGCGGCAAACTGACCTACCTGTTGCTTGTCGACCCCCTGCACGACAACATGCGTCTGATCGGGACAAGTCACCGTGAGACCAGCAGGAATCTTTTTCTGCACTTCGTTGGCAAATCCCACCCGCAACTGCAAGGTGTCGCCCTGGATGGCGGCCAGATAACCAACGCCAACAATCTCTAACCGTTTTTCGTAGCCTTCGGTGACTCCAACCACCATGTTCTGAATCATGGCCCTGGTGAGCCCGTGCAACGCACGCGACTGCCGATCGTCTCCCGCTCGGGTACAGAGGACTTGCTTGGCCTGGGTGTCGATGGCCACGCCGATCTCTGGTCGATGGGTCCAGGCGATCTTGCCTTTGGGGCCTTCCACTTGAATCTGGCGATTTTGGATCTCGATCTTCACTTTGTCCAGAATCGCGACCGGTTTCTTGCCAATTCTTGACATCGGAAACAGACTTTCTCAGTTTCAGGAGAGGGTTGAATGAATCGGGGAGTCCAACGCCCGCCCGTTTACCAAACTTCGCAGAGGACTTCACCACCCAGGTTTCGCTGCCGCGCCTCGCGGTCGCTAATCACTCCACGACTGGTGCTAATGATCGAAATTCCCAAACCGTTGAGCACCGGCCGCAGCTGGGCCGCTCCGCTGTAAACGCGGCGTCCCGGTTTACTCACTCGGCGAATGGTTTGAATCAGTTGTTCGCCGTTGGGTCCATACTTCAAATCGATCCGCAACGATTTGGCAGGCCCGGCCTCGGCACCGTCTTCGTTCCAATCCCAAATATAGCCTTCCCGCTTAAGCACCTCGGAGATGCCGCGTTTGACCTTGGAAGAAGGCATTTCAATTTGAGGCCGTTCAACCCGCACGGCATTGCGAATGCGAGTTAACATGTCGGCGATTGGGTCAGTCATCATAATCAGGATTTCCTCTTGGCTCGTTAACACAAACCGGGGAGTTTGGACGGTCTGCCTGGTGTCAGGTGTTTCGCGCTCAAGGCCACACGCCGGTGAGCTTACCAACTGGCCTTTTTGACCCCGGGGATCAACCCTTGGTCGGCCAATTCACGGAAACAAATTCGGCAGATTCCAAACTTGCGATAGACCGCACGGGGCCGGCCACACAACTTACAACGGCTTTCACGCCGCGTGCTGTATTTGGGCTCTCGCAGGGCCTTCGCGATTTTCGATTTGCTCGCCACAGGTTCTCTTCCTCTTACCAGTAATCCAAAAACGTTTCGTGGGCCCCGACTAGGCAGCCCCGGCTTCAGCTTCATCTCGCTTGAACGGCATGCCAAAGCCTGCTAACAGAGCACGTGCCTCATCGTCACTATCCACCGAAGTAACAATCGTGACATTCATCCCCTGCACGCGGGCATACTTGTCAGGGTTTAGCTCGGGAAACACCAACTGCTCGGAGAGTCCCAGGCTGTAGTTGCCATGCCGGTCGAAGGCCTTCGGGTTGAGCCCCCGAAAGTCACGTACTCGGGGCAACGCCAACGAGATCAAACGATCCAAAAACTCATACATCCGCACGCCACGCAGCGTGGCCTTACAACCGATCGGCATATCCTCGCGAAGCCGGAACCCGGCCACCGACTTCCGGGCCCGGGTAACCAGCGCCTTCTGGCCGGTAATTTCGGCCATTGCCGATGAAGCTTCCTCGATCAGTTTCTTTTCCGTAACCGCTGCGCCAACACCCATGTTGACCACGATCTTTTCCAATCGGGGCAACGACAGCCGGTTCTTGCGGCCGAGCTCTTTCTCAAGCATCGGCAGCAACTCTTTTTCATACTTTTCTTGTAAACGCGGAACCATCGACTTCCCTCGTTATTTATTTCGCGTAGGCTTTGCGGGGCGGAGCCAACTGGCCAATACCAGCACCACATTTCTTGCAGAACCGCTCCTTGCTGCCATCGTCCAAGTAGCGAGCGCCGGTCCGGGACGGGTTTTTGCACGATTCGCAGACCAACATCAAGTTGGAAAGCTGCACTGGCATTTCTTTTGAAAGCCGGCCGCCTTGCGGATGTTTTTGACTGCGACGTACGTGCTTGTAAACCCGAGCCACGCCTTCGACAACCGCCTTGCCTGCCTTATGGTCGATCTGCAACACGCGGGCACGCTGGCCCCGATCCGCGCCAGTGATGACCTCGACTGTATCTCCGCTACGAATGTGCATCTCAGACAACCTCGTTGGCCAAGCTAACGATTTTCATAAATTTCCGTTCACGCAACTCACGGGCAACCGCGCCGAAAATACGCGTGCCTCGGGGATTGCGATCATTATCAATAATCACCGCGGCGTTGCTGTCGAACCGGACATAGCTGCCGTCCTTGCGCCTGGTCGACTGCTTGCAACGAACGATTACCGCTCGCACAATCGTCTTCTTCTTGACCTCGCTGCCAGGAATCACGCTTTTCACGCTACAGACAATGACATCGCCCAGCCCGGCAAAACGCCGACGGCTTCCGCCCAATACTTTAATGCACATCAATTCCTTGGCACCCGTGTTATCAGCCACGGTCAGCCGGGTTTGCATTTGAATCATGATGTCTGGCCTTCACTCGCTTCTGCCTTGGCCGCAGCCCGCATGGCCGCGATGTCCACCAATTGACTCTTCGCCGTTACTCGCACCAATTCCCAACGCTTCAGCTTGGACATCGGCCGGCACTCTTTAATTTCCACCGTGTCACCCAGGCGCGACTGGTTCTCTTCATCGTGCACGTGACAAATCGTCTTACGGCGGATGAATTTTCCATACTTGGGGTGCTTCACCAGACGCGGAATCTCAACCCGACGGGTTTTGCTCGTCTTGTCTCCGGTGACAACTCCAATGGCAACTCGTTTCGGCATGGCTTCCTCTGGCGAGTGTCTCGCCTGGCGTTCTTACTTAAAACTCGTATTCAAATGATTTGAAAACTGTTCTCGTCCCGTTTAGTCGAGCGCTCGTTCAGCTGGCGGACGCGGCTGTTTTTTGAGCAGCCAACTCGCGTTGGCGCTGGACGGTTTTGACGCGGGCGATCAACCGGCGATAATTTCGTAATTCGCTAGGCGCGTCGAGCCGTTCGGTTTGCGCTTGAATCCGCAGCCGAAACAGGCTTTCGGCCGCCTCCTTGAGCGTCAACTCAAGCTGGTCGTCGCTCATTTCACGCAGCTCGGATACCTTGGCCATTTTGCAACCTCACACTCTTCAAAAAACGCGTCTGAATGACTCTCAGTAGTTTCAAATTGCCTGAAGCAGCGGTCGGTGACCGCTCGCGAAACAGGTGTGATTCCACAGGTTTGTTTTTGCAACTACTGACTCTTCGATGTTTTTCCCGCAACCAACCTAGGCAGGCCGCCGCTTGACCAATCGCACGCGGACCGGCATTTTGTGGGCTAACCGCGCGAAGCAAATCCGCGCGGCCTCTTCGCTCACGCCACCGATCTCATACAAGACGGTGCCAGGTTTGACCACGGCAGCCCAATACTCCGGCTCCCCTTTTCCCTTGCCCATCCGCGTTTCGAGCGGAATTGAGGTAATTGGCTTGTGGGGAAAGACCCGAATGTAGAGCTTTCCTTCGTTGCGGATGTATTGCTGCGCGGCAATACGACCGGCTTCGATCGTTGCCGCACTAATCCATCCACCTTGAGTGGCCTGCAGGCCGAAATCACCAAAGACGACGCGATTGCCTCGCGTGGCTTCACCT
>JANQPJ010000368.1 GCA_028289525.1 Pirellulales bacterium | reverse complement strand
GCAAAACATCATGTTCTGTGATGATTAGGGTTGTAGAGATCGTACGGATTTTCCGAATGGTTCTGGCACCGTCGGTGCCAGGGGCGTGGGAACGTTCGCGCGCAGGAGGCTACCAGTTACCTTGTTTCCTGATCGAGCCGACGATCGGCTGGCAGGGCGTAGGTTCGCGACGTGGTGCGAACCTCGATTTTGTTGGGCTGTGCCGACGGTCGGCTGGCTAGTTTGGGACGCCTCCGCGGGGGGCGCGTCAAGAAGATTCTTCAGAGGAGTGTTTGCAATGAAATTATTTTCCCAGCGCGACCGTAAAGAGCGTAACGGTCGCCGCCGTCTCGGTTCCGAGTCGCTTGAAAAGCGAATCGTGCTAACCGCGTCGAGCGCAGGTTTTGTCGTGATCGGGAGTGATCTGTTCTATGAAGTGGTCGGCATCGGCGGAGACGACACGATCATCGCCTCGACCGATATCAGCGGCGATAGCAACGTCGATGTGACGAACGCCGATGGCATGTCGACCCACAGCGTGTCGGCTGGCGACATCGCCAATGCTCAATTGACCACCGGCAAAACGTATGCTGGTCTGCTCTTGCGCGGCACGATGGGCGACGATACGATTGACGCCTCGGGCTTGACCGGCGATCGCGTGACCGTTGCTGGTGGAGAAGGCGCCGATGTGATTATCGGTAGCCCGAACATGGACACCTTGCGCGGCAACAAGGGGAACGACGTCATTCTGGGCGGCGCTGGAGACGACATTCTGGAAGGAAACGCTGGCGACGATATGCTGGACGGCGGCGCTGGAGCCGACATTCAGCGTGGTGGAATCGGCGACGATGACATCACGGCCGACGCCGAAGACGTCGATGGCGGCAAAGCACTACGCGGCAACGCCGGCCAAGACCGGATCGACTTCTCTGGTTCGGCTCCTGGAGTTGGTACGACTTGGATGGGTAGGACGCTCGATGGAATTCGGTTTAGGAACAGGGACTTTGAGCGAGTCGCCGGTTCGCCGCTCTCGGACGTGATCGACAACCGTTTCTACACCAGCACTGATCTACGGGTTTGGGCTCGTGGTGGCGATGACGTCATCATTTCTGCCCCAACCGCCACGTTCATTGATGGCCAGTCCGGTTCGGATACGGTCAGCTATGAAGGCATGGCCGATGCGGTGACCGTCGACCTGAACTTGGCCGGTCCGCAGGTTTCGCCTGGTTCGTCTGCTGATGGCGATGAGTTCCGAAATGTTGAGAACCTCCGGGGTGGTAAGGGTGGCGACACCCTGATCGGGAACGACGACGCCAACATTCTGATGGGTGGCGGCGGCTTCGACTTTATCCATGGCCGGGGCGGCGACGACATCCTGCTTGGCGGCACCGGTGGTGACCATCTGTTTGGCGAGATGGGCAACGATTACCTCGATGGCGAAGAAGGTCGCGACCATCTGTTTGGCGGCCTGGGCATCGATTCGATTGTGGTCAATCACGACCGCGACATCGCCGGGGCGGCCAACCCCGACGTGCAAATCTTCGCTGGTGGCGAAGTCGACATGTTCCTCTATGAAGGCGTCTTCACCGGTGGCCTGATCGATGTGGCCAAGATCAATGCCGTTGATGCAGCCCTCAACAACTTGGGTGACGACAACAAGTCGGACTTCGACGAAGGGGTGGACGACTCGTCCTACTTTGACGTGCTTCCCGATCCGACCCTCTAGCTTGCGAGCTGGCTTGTCGGATTTCGGCCCAACCCAGTCCAACCTGTCTGGTGTCGCTTTGGCGATGCCGGGCAGGGGACGGGTCGGTCGGAGGCTCTCAGTCGTGATTTGTTGCCTGTGGCGAGTGAATCGCCCAAGACGCATGTTGCGATCGGTGCCTGCAAAAAATCGAGAGGACCGATTGTTCCGATTGTAGCGAACAAAAGGCCATGGTTTCTTAATTTAGGAGCTTGAAGGACGCAGGCTCTAATTATGCTAAAAGTGAAGGCAGTTTTGCCTGCGTCTTGTTGCATCTGCAAGAGACACACCTTGTGATGAAGCGGTTGAACCGGCTCGCCGCTGGAATGGCGAAACGGAGGGAAAAGGGGTCGAAGAATCTATGGCTACATCCGTCGAACCCCAGCTTGGCTCGCAAGCGCCCTCGCCTGCTTTTCGAGCCAAACAGGTGCAGCCAGCGCCGCCAAAGGGCACTGAGCGCCCCCAGGCCAAGCCGACTCCGGTGGGCTCGCGCTATCTGGTCCAAGTGCTATTGACCAGCGCTCCGCTGGCTGCGGCCGACCTGCTGGCGGTTTCATTGGCCATGTTGCTGGCCACCACGCTGGGCTCGTTGTTTTATGGCGGCATCGACCTGATTACCTATTGGCCAGCATTAGCGGTAGGGATGCTGGTGGCCAACACGTTGTTCAACCTCTATCCGGCCATTGGCCAGACTCCCACGTTTGAATTCCGCCAAGGCACGATCACTACGACGTTGGTCTTTTCGCTGTTGGTGGCGGTCAGTCTGTTGCGCGGCGGGATCGCCAGCTCGCAAGTAACCGGCTTAGTGATTGCCGGGTGTTTGGCCGTGCTGTTGCTCCCCTTGGCCCGTTCGCTAACGCGGACCATCTGTTGTCGATTCCGCTGGTGGGGACACCCCGTGTTGTTGTTTGGCGACAGCGACGATGCCGGCGCGGTCTACGACTACCTGGCCATGCACCGCCGCCAAGGCCTACGCCCCATCGGCATGATCGACGGCATGCGGCGTCAATGGCAGGACGAAATTTCTGAAACTCCAACCTATCTCGAGCCACCAGCGATGGCGGCCGAGTTGGCACGCGAGCAAGGCGCGTTTTGGGGCGTGATCGCCATGCCCAAATGTTCTCAGGTGGAAATCGTCGAGGTGATGGAAAAATATGCCTGGTGGATTCCTCATCTGATTGTCATGCAAGACACGTCCGAATTGCCATGCTTGTGGGGACGGGCTCACGAAACCGTCGGCTTGCCAGGCATTCGGGTTAAGCAGCGGTTGCTGTTGCCGATGCCCAAGCATAGCAAGCGGGCAGTCGATTTGGCCGTGACACTCTTAGGCGGTGTTTTGATTTTGCCGTTGATTGCCGTGATCGGTTTGGCGATTCGGCTGACTTCGCGCGGCCCGGTGTTTTACAGCCACCAACGGATCGGACGCGATCAGTGTCGGTTCCAGGCGTGGAAGTTCCGTACGATGGTGGCCAATGCCGATGAGTGCTTGAATCAATACCTAAAGGCCAATCCTCACCTGTTGCGGGAATGGGAGTCGGATCACAAACTCAAGCACGATCCCCGGGTAACACGGATCGGCAATTTCCTCCGTAAGACCAGCTTGGACGAGTTGCCCCAAATTTGGAATGTGCTGCGAGGCGAGATGAGTCTGGTGGGCCCACGCCCGATCGTGGCTGACGAGATTGACAAATACGCCGACCGGTATGAACTGTACGCCAAGGTGTTGCCTGGCATCACCGGCATGTGGCAAATCTCTGGCCGCAACAACACAAGCTATCCCGAGCGGGTTGCGTTGGACGCCTACTACGTCCGCAACTGGAGCTTGTGGCTCGATCTCTATATCTTGGCTCGCACCATCAAAGTGGTGCTGAAGCGCGAAGGCGCTTACTAGGCTCAAGATTTCTGATTTGGGATTTGGGATTTGGGATTTGACGCGCTCGCGCGTATGAAGAACCAACATACTAAAAACCACCTCTTTCTCCCGCGAGGTTCTCTTTCTCTCGTTCCCAAACAGAGCTTGGGAACCAGGCGAATTTGTGGGTTGTAGGCTTCTGTTTCCCCCCTAGCCGCGCTCACGACGCGTCGCCGGGGCCTCTCACAAAAACAAATGAACTCAGGCACTAGCGCTTAGCGATTGTTTCTGCTGCTTGCGCCGGTTATTCCGAATCCGGATTGGGCCGGTTGTAGGTAGCAGTCTGCTAGGGCCGGTGATACGGCCAAAACGCCTGATTTTGCCGGTTTGACGTAGGATTCAACAAGGCAAATCAATAGCCCGATTCGCGGTTTGGGTTTAAACTCAAAGTTTGCCCAGACAGCAAGCACGGGAGTAACAGCCCTTCGTTTACAACGCGTAATTAGTTGTTAGTTGTTGGTACGCGCGAGCGCGTCAAATCCCAAATCCTAAATCCCAAATCAGAAATTTAATGGCGGTTAGCCAACTTCCAACTCCAGCAGCCGAGCCGGACGCCGGAGACCGTAGCCTGAGCGGTTCTCCCCAGACACTAGAGTCGTCGCCGCTCGCGCTGCGCCAACGCCTGCTGGCCGCCGGATTGTGGAGCACAGTTAGCCGGGGCTTGGGAATTGCCGCAACGTTGGCGATCAACATGTGGTTAGCCCGACTCCTCCCGCCAGCCGAATTTGGCCAGTACCTGTTGTTGATGAGCCTGGTGACGTTTGCGGCTCTGGTCGCGATGGGCGGGGTCAATCGAGCGGTCGTACGGCTGATTTCTGAAAGTCTGGCCGTGGGGAATCGGGCTCGCATTTGGCAGACCCTTCGCTGGGCCATGGTGATTACCGGCAGCGCTTCGCTGATCGTGGCCGGGTTGACCGTGGTTGGACTCTGGGGAGGCTCTGCCTGGTTGTTCCAAACGGCGTTCTCGCCTGCCTTGATAGCGCTGGTCGCCGGTTTGGTCGTGTTGATTGCACTTCACCAGGTTGCGGCCGAAGTGTTGCGCGGCTTTCACGAAGCGCGTTTCTCAAACTTGTTGGCTGGCCAAGTCGGAGGACCACTGGTCCAAGGGCTATTCCTGGCCTTGCTCGTGACTTTGGCCGGGGTCGGTAAGCTTTCGCTGCTTCTAGTGGTTGCGGCCAATCTGCTGGCGTTGGTGTTGTTGGTGCCTGTGGTGGTGCGTTCGCTGCGTCGTACCATTGCGTGGGAGAAAAGCAGCGACCGGTGGTCGCTCGCGAAACGGGTGGAATCGAGTGTTTCG
>JANQPJ010000319.1 GCA_028289525.1 Pirellulales bacterium | reverse complement strand
ATTTTGCGAGCGGCCACCGGCCGCTGCTCTTTGCCGGGCATAACTTTGCAGTCTTCCCCAAAGCCGATGTTGCCGCGGATGCAATTGCAGCGTACTATTTCAGAGGAGCGTCTCAGGAAGTTGCGGGACTTTCTGACTTATCCGAACGCTCTTGCCCAGTGCTTGTTTGGCTAGCTTTGGTGATCACTCGATCTGATTGGCCAGTCGAGAAGCGCTTGTTTTTTGGCAGTTGATTGATTCATAGGGTGGCAAGGCATTGTGCTGCGCGCTTGGCAACTGCGCGGGCGCTAGCGCCGACGAAAAACGCAACCTGCTGGCGGGGCCGACCGTCACGATTTCAGAAGGAATCATCGCTCATGACACATCAAGATCTGCCTCAGACGATCATCTCGATGTTTCACCGTCGGGTTCGTGAGAGTGGGCCTGCGCGGGCTTTGCACTATCCGGTCAGCGAGCAGTTCGAGTCGATCACCTGGGACACATTGGCCCAGCAGGTTCGCCGCATGGCCGCGGCGCTCCAGGAACTTGGCGTTCGGCCGGGCGATCGGGTCGTGCAACTGTCGGAAAATAGTCCTGAATGGATCGTTTGCGATTTGGCGATCCAAATGGCTCGGGCGGTGCATGTGCCGCTGCATGCCTCGTTATCGGCCGAGCAAATTGCCTATCAAGTGGTCGACAGCGAAGCGAATATCGTCCTCTTCGGCGACCGTCAACAGGCGGCATTGCTTTCAACAGCGGTCCATCAACTGCCGACCGGGTTAACCTTCGTGGCCTGTCAGCCAGGCAAATCTCGCATACGTCGCAACACCGTGCTGCGGATGGCCGACTTAATGGCCGGCGTCACGGACCAAGCGGCCACGGCCATCGAACAGCAAGCGTTGGAACTGGCGACGGCCGACGATTTGGCTTCGATTCTCTACACCTCTGGCACGACCGGCGATCCCAAAGGCGTGATGCTCACCCAACGCAACTTCGTTTCGAACACCCTGTCGTCCATCCAATCCTTCGATCTCCGCCCCGACGATTTTCGACTTTGCTTTCTCCCGTTTAGCCACGTGTTTGCTCGAACATGTGAACTCTATTCCTGGATTGCGATGGGTTCGGAACTGGCGTTGGCCGAGTGCCGTGAAAAGATCGTTCGCAACTGTCAGGAATTGAAGCCGACCGCCTTGATTGGCGTGCCTTTCTTCTATAACCGTTTGTACCAACATTTGATGCGCAAAGGCACCGCCGTCCACTCTGGCAGTTTGCAACGCCTGCTGGGCGGGCGCATTCGTGGTTGCCTGAGCGGCGGGGCCCCGATCGGCGACCAGGTCGTCAAATACTTTGAAACCCAAGGAATTCCACTGCTGCAAGGCTACGGAATGACCGAAGCATCGCCGGTCATCTCGACTTGCACCGATGCGGCCTACAAGATTGGCACCGTCGGCAAGCCGATTCCCGGGGTGAAGGTAAAAATCGCCGACGACGGAGAAATCCTGGCTCAAGGCCCCAACATCATGGCCGGCTATTGGAAGCGACCGGAAGATACTGCCCGAGTGATCCGCGACGGCTGGCTCCACACCGGCGACCGAGGGCAGATCGACGAGGAAGGATATTTGACCATCACCGGGCGAGCCAAGGAAATTCTGGTGACTTCCGGTGGCAAGAACATCTCTCCAACGACGATTGAAATCTTGTTGACCGAAGACCCGATGATCATCCAAGCCATGGTCGTCGGCGAAGGCCGCGATTATCTCTCGGCACTGATCGTTCCCGACCCCGATGCCCTCAAGGCCGAAATCAAAGCCCGTGGCATTTGGGTCTTCTCCAAAGCGGGCGCCGTCTCGCACCCGTTGATTCGCGAACTCTATCAGCAAACAATTGCTCAACGCCTGAAGCGGGTTTCGTACTATGAACAGGTGCGCCGCTTCCACATCTGCGACCAAGGGTTCACCCCAGAAAACGGTCTGCTCACGCCCACGCTGAAGCTGCGTCGCGACCTGATCCGTCAACGCTACGCGACCGAAATTTCAACGATGTACCCTGACAGTGGAGTCGGGTTTGCCGGCTAGAACGAGTCGCTCTAGTGGGCATCGCTTTTTTCAGAGCATGAAAAAAGATCTTCTGGTTTCGCGAGGCGGCAACGCCGCCTGCTTTTCTGGCCCAGGGACGATCCGTTTTTCAAGTTAGGAAGATATCTTCCTAGTTTCAGTAGTTCCAAATTTGGTGCGTGGTCACTAGCAGCGGTCGGTGACTGAAGCGCGAAACACCGGTTCTTTACATTTCCCTGAAAAACGGTGATTTCCAGATTCCCGTTTTTGGAACGCCTGATACTGGTTGGCCCTGGTAACCCACCAGTTTGGCTTTGCGAAATTGCATTTCCCTGTTATTTTCAGGGATTCTAGCAATTTGCTTGTGAACGCGCCGTGGGTGCTAAACTCGCAAGACCAGGGAAGGAGAGCACATGGCCGGGAGAAAATCGCACAGACGCCCAGCCGAACGTTCACGGCTCGAACAGTTGGAATCGCTCTCTTTGTCGATTGAAGAGATGCTCGATGCACATCCCCCTTCGCTGATCAGCCGCGGTCGGTCTTATCGGCGGCGCGTAGGCAGCTTTTCTTGGCAAGCTCGGCACGCGCAACTGAAGTGTCCAGTCCAAGGTTCCGTGTCCGAGCCATATCAGGTAACGTTCTATTTGGCCGACGACCGCTCGGAAATTGTGGATGCCGGCTGCACCTGCCCTTATGGCGAAAGTTGGGGACTCTGCAAACATACGGCCGCCGCCGCGATGCGATTGGACGAACACCTGACCATTCCCAGCCACCCGGTCCGTACGTTGCTGACAGGCAGCGACCCTACAGAACCGTGGCGCGAGGTGTTCAATGAACTCGACCTGTTTGTCCAACGCCGCCAAGCCGACCTAGAACGCAATCAACCGGATAGTCAAAAACGGCTCACTTGGCGAATTGGCTATGTTCAGACCTCCTACAACCCGAAAATCTCGTTCCGGCCGTATGAGCAAAAAATCTCGAAACGGCAGAACCGCTGGACCAAGGGCCGTAAGATCAGTTGGAGCCAGGTTGCCGAGAACACGCAACGGTGGACCACCGAAGCCGATCGGGCCATCGGCGCCATGATCCATCGTGATGGCGGTCCTGAGTACTACCGCTACTACGCCCACCAGTATCAACCCGACTTGATCGCCACGCTCCGGCGATTGGCCGAACATCCTCACGTTACCTGGAGCGACCAGCCGGAGCAAACGGTAGAGATCGTCGTCGGAGAACTTGGGCTTACCGTGAAGAAAGTACGTGGCGGCATGGAGCTGGTCCCAGCATTCAACGGAGCCCCCCTGGCTGCGCAAGCCGAATGGATCGCCCAAGAGCAGAACAGCTATCAAAGCCGCGATTGTACCGAAGGGCTCGTAGGAGTCGAGCGTCAGGCCAACCGCATCCTGGTAGCCGACGCCGACGCCGATCTTCTGAAACTCGTCAAGCAATTGCATGGATTGGGAGCTGGCACCGGCACGGGGCTCAAAATACCGAAGCGTGCCCAGGAAGAAGTTTTTCAGCGACTCGCGGCCATCGAACCGCTCGTTCCGGTCGCTTTGCCAGAGGAAATGCTGGGCGGAACGGTTCAGGCTGCCGAACAGCTCCACTTGCGACTGGCCCCCAATCCCCAAAGCTTCGAAGTTCAGTTGTGCGCGCAACCGACCGAAACAAGTTCGGTTTTTCAGCCTGGCCAAGGACCAGAAACGCTGACGGCGGTTTTCCAGGGAAAGCGCGTAACCGTCCATCGCAACTTGGCCGACGAAGCCGAGCGAGCCGCGAAACTTTGCAACCAACTGGGGCTCGACCAGCATCCCGAACAAACGCCTTTTCAATGGCACTTGCCGTCCAACGACGATGCGCTCGACTTGATTGCCGCTGTTCAGGATTATCCAGACGACGACCTGGTGGTCGAGTGGCCGGAAGATGCCCAGATTACCGTGTCGCGCGAAGTCGGGCCCCAGGCATTGCGTGTGGAAATTACCGACCGCCAGGATTGGTTTGGCTTGGAAGGGTCGATCGACGTCGATGGGATGCAGGTTAAACTGGCCACCCTGCTGGCAGGCATCCAGTCGGGTCGCCGTTACGTGGCCGTGGGGCCCAACTCGTTTATTCGCATCACGCAGGCGTTGCGCGATCGGTTGGCCGCCGTGGGCGATGTGGTTCACCACACGCGGTCTGGCTTGGAATTAGACGTCACCGCCGCACCGGTTGTTGACGAACTGGTCGAAGCCGACGTCTCGCTCAAGGCTTCCCGGTCGTGGAAAAAAGTGGTGCAGCGTTTGGAAACCGCGACCCAGCTTCACCCCGAACCACCCCTCACCCTGCAAGCAGAACTGCGCGACTATCAACTGGACGGCTATCGCTGGATGCGCCGGTTGGCTGCCTGGGGTGTCGGAGGGTGCTTGGCCGACGACATGGGGCTTGGCAAAACCGTTCAAGCTCTGGCGGTGCTGCTTGACCGGATGGACGAAGGGCCAGCCCTGGTCGTGGCGCCCACCTCGGTCGGCTTCAATTGGGTACGCGAAGCCGAACGATTTGCGCCGACGCTCCAAACCACGCTCTATCGCGAGACCGACCGGAACGGTTTTCTCAACACGCTTGCCCAGGGCGACTTGGTGGTAATCAGTTATGGCTTGTTGATGCGGGATATCGAAAAACTGGCTGCCGTCGAGTGGGGCACGTTGGTGCTAGACGAAGCCCAGCAAATCAAGAATAGTCAAACCAAAACCGCGCGAGCCGTGCGGTCGCTCGAGGCCGCTTGGCGGCTGGCGTTGACCGGCACCCCGGTCGAGAACCATTTGGGCGAACTGTGGAGCCTGTTTCGGGCAATTTCGCCTGGCCTGTTTGGCAGTTGGGACCGGTTTCGTCAGCAGTTTGCCGAGCCGATCGAGAAACAAAAGCGAACCGATCGACGGCACGCCCTCTCGCGCGTGGTGCGGCCATTTATTTTGCGACGCACCAAGTCCGAAGTGCTCGAAGAGCTGCCTGCCCGAACCGAAATCCTGCGGTCGACCGAACTTTCGCCGGCCGAATTCAAGCTGTACGATGCCACGCGACTCGAGGCGGCCTTGCAGCTGGCAAAACCTGAGGATAAACGAAAAAGCGGCGATCAACGGTTTCGGGTACTCGCGGCACTGACCAAGCTGCGCCAATTGGCCTGCCACCCAAGCTTGGTCGACGCCGGTTGGAAAAAGAGTTCCGCAAAGCTCGACTTGTTTCTAGAAATTGTCGACGAACTGCGCGAAGGCAAGCATCGGGCCTTGGTCTTCAGCCAGTTTACCCAACACTTGGGCCTGTTGCGCCAGGCACTCGACGAACGAGAGATCAGCTATCTGTACCTGGACGGACAGACCAACGCGCGCCAACGTCGCCAGCGTGTTGACGCCTTCCAGCATGGCGAAGGCGAGCTGTTTTTGATTTCGCTAAAGGCCGGCGGCACAGGTCTCAATTTGACCGGTGCCGATTACGTGATTCACATGGACCCTTGGTGGAATCCGGCGGTCGAAGACCAGGCCACCGATCGGGCTCACCGGATGGGACAAACCCGACCGGTCACGGTCTATCGTCTGGTTGCCAAAAACACGATCGAAGAACAAATCCTGGCACTCCACGCCAACAAACGCGATTTGGTGGCCGGAGTGCTCGCAGGGACCGACCGCGCCGGCAAGCTTTCAACCGATGAATTGATCGCGTTGATTCAGTCCGGCGATCAGAAAAAACGGAACGCAGCGGTGCCAGCCCCCAAACGCCGCAAATCGAGTCGCCGGAAGGTAGCCAAGCGCTCTTCTTGAAAGCTGCAAGCTTCTGTTTACCCCTAGCCGCGACCGGGCGCGTCGCCGGGGCCCCACAAAACGTCTATTAGGAAATCGGCGGCCTTATGCTGCACTTCCATGTGTCCGGCGATGTGTTACATCGCGGCTAGAGCGAGTCGCTCTTGACCATAGCGGACGCAACCTAGTTTTTGCCGAGATTTTCCGACGAAACACGACTACGAATTATCCGAAATTGCTCTAGGGGACGCGAGCACATCGTTTACAACTTGCGATTCAGCAATCGAGATAAGGCTGTAAAAACCGTCCGGTCTGATTCTCTTCGAGTTGGGCCACCTGCTCCGGCGTTCCGGTGGCCACCACCTGGCCGCCCGCGCTGCCCCCTTCGGGCCCTAGGTCGATCATCCAATCGGCGCTCTTAATCACATCCAGGTTATGCTCGATCACTAGGACCGAGTTGCCCTGATCGACTAACCGGTTCAGAACATCAAGCAACCGTTTCACATCGTCAAAATGGAGGCCCGTCGTCGGTTCGTCCAAAATGTAGAGCGTGCCGCCGGAGTCGACGCGGGCTAGCTCGGTGGCCAGCTTCACGCGTTGTGCTTCGCCGCCAGAGAGCGTGGTTGAAGGCTGGCCCAGGGCCAAGTAGCCCAAGCCCACATCGTACAAGCTTTCGAGTCCGCGATGAATCAGCGGAAAATTTTCAAAAAATTCGAGTGAGTCTTCGATCCGCATGTCGAGCACTTCGGCAATCGACCGATCGCGATAACGGACCTGAAGAGTCTGGCGATTGAATCGGGCTCCTTCGCATTCTTCGCATTGGACAAACAGGTCAGGCAGAAAGTTCATCTCGATCTTTCTCAGCCCTTGACCTTGGCACGCCTCGCACCGGCCGCCTTTGACGTTGAAGCTAAAGCGGCCCACTTTGTAGCCGCGCCCTCTCGCTTGCTTCGTGCCGGCGAACACTTTGCGAATGGCATCGAACACGCCGGTGTAGGTGGCCGGGTTGCTGCGCGGGGTACGGCCGATCGGCGATTGATCAATTTCAACCAACCGGCTGATTTGACCGGTACCCCGCAGGCTCTTGTAGGGCCCCGGTTTGGGACCAACGCTCTTTTGCCGTCGGGCTAGCGCCGGGGCCAAGGTTTTGGTGATCAGCGAGCTTTTACCAGACCCACTTACCCCGGTCACGCAGACCAGCGCCCCAAGTGGAATTTGCACATCGACGTTTTGCAGATTGTTGATGCTGGCTCCTTCGAGCACCAGCGACCGACTTTTGGCCGTTCGCCGACGGCGGGCAGGCACTGCGATTTGTTGGGCTCCGGTCAAATACTTTCCGGTGATCGATTCGGCCGATTGACTGACCGCCTCCGGCGGCCCCATCGCAACAACCTGACCACCGTGTCGCCCAGCACCGGGCCCCATGTCAATCAGGCAGTCCGACGCCCGCATCATCGCTTCGTCATGCTCGACGACCAGCACCGTATTGCCCAACTGTTGCAGCTCGCGCAAGGCGTCGATCAGCCGCTGATTATCACGAGGATGCAAACCGATCGAAGGCTCGTCCAACACATAGCACACGCCAACCAACCCCGAACCGATTCCGGTTGCCAACCGCACACGCTGCAGCTCACCGCCGCTCAGGGTGTCGGCCGGTCGAGCGAGCGATAGATATTGGACCCCGACCTTTTCTAAGAAGGTGAGCCGTTTGAGAATCTCGCTGACGATCGGTTCAGCGATTTGCGTCTGTTCTGCGCTGAAGTCGAGTGACTCGAGGAATTGTCGGGCGGCCGAAACGGTGAGCGCGGTGAGTTCATGGATGGCCAACTCACCGATCCGACAAGATCGGGCTTCGGGACGAAGTCGCGCGCCACGGCAATCTGAACAAACCACTTGGCCCCGATAGGGATCTAATTTGGCTCTGGTGGTTGCCCGCGTGCAGGTGGCGTAGAATTTTTCGAGTTCAATCAGCACGCCGGCATAGTGTTTGCCTTCGCCTTCGAAGAGCTGGCCGCGCAACTTCTCAGAGAGCTGGGAAAGTGGCGCGTCGCGGCCAATCTGGTGCCGTTCGAGAAATACGCCAAGGGCCGCTTCTTGTCGCCGACGCGCGGCAGCCGGCAGCTGGGTCCACGGTTGAATCGCTCCCTCGGCCAGCGACAACTCCAAATCAGGAATCATCAACTCGGGATCGAACTGGTCGCGCCAACCAAGGCCATCGCAGGTTGGGCAAGCGCCGTAGGGGCTATTGAAGCTGAACGTACGAGGCTCGATCTCTTCGAAGCTAATCTTGCAATCGGGGCAGGCATATTGCGTGCTAAAGACTTCGTCGCGCCAATTCTTTTCCTGCTTGAGCGCGGCCTGCTCGGGGCTTTGGGCTGCTACCATCATCAAGCCTTCGCCATGTCGCAGGGCCAGGCCAATTGAGTCGGCAAGCCGGGCGTCGATGCCTGGGCGAATCACAATCCGGTCAATCACCGCTTCGATCGTATGGCTACGGCGCGGTTCAAGCTGAGGAATCGACTCGATCGGGTAGACCTTTCCATCAACCCGGCAACGGACGAAGCCGGCTTTACGAATTGCCGTGAAAACTTCGCCGTGCATGCCTTTGCGACCCCGCACCAGGGGCGCTAAAATAATCGCTTTCGTGCCTTCGTCCGAGGCCAGCAACGTCTCTTGGATTTGCTCCGGTGTTTGCTGGCTGATTGGTTGGCCACACTGGTAACAGGTGGTGCTGCCAGCCCGGGCATAGAGCAGCCGCAGGTAATCGTAGATTTCGGTTACCGTGGCCACCGTGCTGCGTGGGTTTTGGCTGCCACTGCGCTGGTCGATGGAGATCGTCGGCTGCAGGCCTTCGATCAAATCGACATCAGGCCGTTCGAGTTGGTGTAAAAACTGTCTGGCATAGACACTCAAGCTTTCGATGTATTGTCGTTGCCCCTCGGCAAACAACGTATCAAATGCCAGCGAACTTTTGCCTGAACCGCTCGGCCCGGTGATCACGACCAACTGATCGCGTGGAATGTCGAGATCGAGATTTCGCAGATTGTGAACGCGCGCGCCACGAATGCAAATCTGCTCCTCCACGGAGGATGCTTGAACGGCTGGCTGAGGTTTTCCGTTCTTGACCATATACGCGCCGGGGGACCAACAGCCCTGTTACTGGCATCGGGACAAGCTGAAACTTGTCAGACTACCAGTGTCGTCGATCGCGCACAAGGTCTGGGGCCACGAGAGGCAGGAGAACTGCAAAGTCGAAAAGCAGCGACCGGTGGTCGAAGCGCGAAACGGCTAAATTCTCCCGTTTCGCGAGCGGCCACCGGTCGCTGTTTTTGCGAAAGAAGACGACTTTGCAGTCGTCCTGGACAGAAGAGAGTCATCTAAGCAGAATTCAATATTCGCGGCGAACGGCAACCAGGGTCCAGTCAGCCTGGAGACCAGACGCTCGACTGGCGCTTAGTAACTCGACCACCCGATGGACCAACTCGGTGGCTGAGCGTGTTGCATGAGTTCCTAGCACATCAGGCAGCGCGTCGCTGGGCGGCTCACTCGTCGCTGCCTGTAGCCACGCTCGCAAACCGGCGGTAAAGATGCAAACCATCTCGCCTGGTTCCAGTTGGGCCACCGACTCGGGATAGGGATGGTCGAGTCGCATCGCCAACGGCTCGCCCTGGGTAGACAATTCATTCCAGCGGCCTTGTTGGAATGCCAGCGCAGCCACCTCGCCAGCGGTGGCGTAAACTAACTCACCCGACTGGGTATTCAACTGGCCATAGAAAGCGTCCCCCGATAAATCACCGGCAGAGCCCGACCAGAGTGTTTCCCCAACATGGGTTAAGACCTTGCCTGGTTGGGCAAGCAGGGGCGCACAGGTACGAATCGACGTCCGCAAGGCTGTGCCGACCAAGGCCCCGGTAATTGAGCATGGTGCCGCATTCCCGGCCGCGACTGCCAGGCGTGGCTCGTCGACATGGAGCCAATCGTGGAAGCTGCCGCCAAGCTTCCCGGCGTGCTCGGTATGACCGGCGATGCTCCAGCCTGACACCTGCGGTGCTGTGCTCGGCAACAGGCTTGCTTGCACCTGGCCTGCTTGAACCGCTTGCTGTCCGAGCCGGCTCTCCTCAGTCTGTTGGAGCGTTTGCGAATGACACTCCAGGTCAGCCGCCAAACGTCCAGCGATGATTTCGAGGAGATTCGTTTCTCGATCAGAAAAAGTGCGTGGCTCGCGCGCATAAACCCAAAGCGTTCCCAGAATTGTGGCGTCCGTGGCGACCGGGACACAGACCGCCGCGCCACAGGCTTTTGGCACAGCCCAGGCTTCCATGAGCGAATCTTCTTCCAGCACGACCGCGCTGCCGGCCATTGCTTCCAAATCGCCAATCGCCCCTCGTAGGGGACGCAAGCGGTTGTTCTGCTGTGCGTCAGACAGCCCCCAGCTCGCCTGCAGTTCGAGCTGGGTCGTTGCGTCGTCGAGCACATACAGGCTTGCCGCCTGGCAGTCGACCGCCTCGGCTCCACTTTGCAGAACGGTGCGCAAGCGCCGGCAAAGGTCGGTGTCCAGGCATTCCGCTGTCGGCTCGGCCTGGCCTGTGTCCAGGTCGTTGAGTTCAGTAAAAACACACCTTAAATAACTCGAAGTTGCCTTGACCAACGTGGTGCTCGATCTGCAAAAAGGATTGCAAGGTGCGAAAGGGGCAACGCCGACACTGCCCTGGCTTTACAGATCATCGGAAATAAAAACAGGCTGCATGAGAAAATTGGGGAAAGTGCGCAAATAAATCCGATCCCGAAGAGCAGGCAAGGATTTTTCCCTCTTGTTCCCAAGCTCTCTGCTGGGGAACGAGAAAAAAGCCTAGTAGATGGTCGTCCCAGTCAGCTCGCGTCGCATTTCTCTGATGCTTGTCGCAGGAAACTGGCCTGGCTGAAAGAGGATGCGGCGCAGTTTGCTCATCGACTTTAGATGTAGCACCACGCCTCGCATGGTAACTTTCGTTCCGCTTAGATCAAGCCGCTCAAGATGTGGAAAGCTGCTTTTGATGGTGTAGAGCGTATCATCGGTCACTTGAGTTCCAGCTAAATCGAACCACTGGAGCATCCGGTTGTTGCTCAGGTGGGCAACGCCAGCATCCGTTACTTTCGTACGCGCCAAAACCACGGTACGCAGTTTCTTGTGATCTTTGAGGAACTCCAACCCAGTGTCGCTGATCGGCGCGTCAGCAACTTGAAGCACTTCCAGCGTATCGAGTTCTTTGAGGAAATACATTTCATCATCAGTAACTTCGATCGGCTTTTGCTTGGTTGAGCTTAGGAAAACGTCAATTGCACGTCCCTCGGCATTGGTTGTGATCCGCGCGCCCAGGAATCGTAGTTCATCGAGTGTGTTTCGGTATTCTGCTGGAAGATCGAATTTGTCGATCAGTTTTGCTGCGGCCGCACTTGGCCGATCGCCCGCTTCCGCCTGGGGGGCTGAATTTCGATCACAGCCACAAAGAGTGACGATTGAGATTCCCAAACAGATACGAATACTTGCTCGAACAATCATTTGCTGAATATGCCCGCTGTTTAAGCCTGTTCCAAATCGTTGACCAAGCGCGAACGCACTTCGGCCGTAGAATTACCTTGCCAGAATCATTATAGCAACTTTGGCGAGCGTCCTAAACACCCGCGCTTGGGGGTGTTGCGGTTTTCCGTCAAATCGACCTGGCGTGCTTCGATTCAAAATGCCCTCAGTTTCGCTTGGCTGCTAGCAGTCAGGGCAACGAGAGCAGATGCGAGTGTAAGTGTAGCGTTGTTTCGTCGTAAAACTTCGGAAATCAAAGCGCGAGAGACGCTACATTTCAGTTCAACCCGAACTAGCGGGTTGCTGAGAGCGCGATCATAAAGATCAAGCTGCCCACGACAAAGACCGCAGCGATGATTGCCCGTTGAAGCCATTTTTGACCATCTTCACGTTCTTTTTGTTCGCGTGCTGCGCGGCGTTTGGCTTGTGCCTCGACGCTGTCTCGGTATTGGAGCAGAAATTTTGCTTGACAGACCGGGCAAAGCACTTCCTGGCCAAGCATGTTGTCCGGAGTTTCTAACTCATGCCCATTGGGGCATGGAATGTGCAGCGTCTTAGGTTCCTCCTCCAACATGGTCCCGAAGGGGGATTCTGAAAGTTCTCCTCCTGAGTCACCGTTGCCGTCAGACGAGGTTTGCTCGATCGCCTCAGCCGGTTTTGGGTCCGCCTGAGGAATGACAAAAAGCACGCCACAAGTGGGGCAATTCAACTGCTGTCCGGACTGAGACGAATCGCCTTCGAGCAGATGGCCTGCCGGGCACATGAACTGAAATTTCATAGAAGTTCCTAGTCAATTCGAGCCTTGTACTGCTTGTCCCAACGGCGGAGTCTATCGCTCCAACCTGTGGTGGCCAAGATGGTTTACAGCGCTGCGGTAGCTTGTCATCCAGTTGTTTTCAGATAAGAAGAGTTTTTTCGTATCTCTGAAAAAGGTTATTCCCCCTGAAGCGCGAGCGAAGGAATTCCTGCCAAACGATTCCTTCGCTCGCGCTTCAGGCTTCAAACCTTTGACATCGGGTGCGTTTTAAAACCAAGCCTAGAGTGCAACAGCCCGCGTGTAGCAATCGTGAAACAGTAGCTCCCATTCCCGCTGTTGGACACGCTGGCAAAGTAATTCTTCAGGCCCGCCAACCCCTTGGTAGGCCTGGCACAGATCGACAAACTCGAACGGATCCCAAGCAGGCGAGGTGCTTAGCGCCGTGGCGACACGCGAATCTTCCGCCTGTTGGGCCAGCGCCACCGCTTCGGGCCCTAGCTGGGCAAAGATCGGATGCTGGCCGGTTTGCCGAAACCAATACTTGCTATTCGAATAATCCGGCTCGCGTCGGTGCATAATCGCGTGCCAAAAACTTCCCCAGGGAGTCTCGACCGTTTGACTAATCGTGTGCGAAGTGTCCAAGTCGTCATAGAGCAGCCACACCGCTCCCAGGCACAGCTTAGCCATCTCGCGATCAACGAGCGAACCGGCATGGGCAAACGCTTGCGCTTCGTCAACTTGGTCAAGCCGATCGAGCAATCGACCTCCCGGCCGTCCTGGCCCTAGTTGGCGGAGTCGGTCCACGTCTAGCAAACCGGCAAACACGGGGCCATAGTGCTCAGGCACAAACTCGTTCATCCATTGCGGCCTTTTTGAATGGAAATGCTCTCGGTCCAACATGAACTGCCCGATCATAGAGAATCTTTCGACGAAAACGCAAGCGAAGCTGGGTCGGCCCCAGGAGGATTGCAAAGTCGTTTTTTTTGAAAAAACAGCGGTCGGTGACCGCTC
>JANQPJ010000301.1 GCA_028289525.1 Pirellulales bacterium | reverse complement strand
CATCACTCTACCTCCAGAGACTTTATGTCCTGAAAAAACGAAGGTAAAAGCTTCTCAAAAAACACCTTGCATCAACAAGGGCAATCTGGGACAGTCGAATTAGAGCAATTTCGGATAATTCGTAGTCGTATTTCGTCCGAAAACCTCGGCGAAAACTAGGTGTCGTCCGCTACGGTAAAGAGCGACTCGCTTTAGTCTTCACTGGCCTGCTTTTCAGAGGCCGTTAATCGCTCGCGACTACCCAAGAGAGTATGTGAGAACCACTTCTCTCCACTTTTCATAAAAAAAGCCGCCAGGCGTTTTCTCATGAAAACACCTGACGGCCGTAAATCGTAACCGGCCCAGTGAGGCCGACGACTATTCGCCAGGCGATTCCTCTGGCGGCAGGGTTTCGCTGCTCCCTTCGGCCGTTGCCCCGACCGGCTCTTCCTCCGGCTCGGTGCGTTTGCCGTCGAAGACCAGCTGCTTTTTGCCGCCAACCTCCTTAACCTCGATCTCGATCGTATCCATGCCTTGGAACTCGCCCCTGAGCAACTCCTCGGCCAGTGGATCTTCGATATATCTTTCAATTGCTCGCCGTAGCGGTCGGGCGCCAAAATCGGTGTTCGAGCCCTTCTTGATCAAGAAACCCTTCGAATCGTCACTCAAGACCAACTTCAAACCTCGTTCAAGCAGTCGTTCGCGAACCTTCGCCAGCTCTAGCTCGACCACCTCTTTCAAGTCTTCGACGGTCAAATGCTGGAAGACAATAATGTCGTTCACCCGATTGATGAATTCTGGACGGAACACCTTGCCGATTTCGTCGTTTACCCGTTCCTTCATGCTTTCGTAGGAAGCATCTTGGTCAGGCGCCTGGAAACCGAAGGCCGATTCGTTTTTGATCGCATCGGCCCCAGCGTTGGTGGTCATGATCAAGACCACGTTGCGGAAATCGACATTGCGTCCAAAACTATCCGTTAATCGCCCTTCTTCCATTACCTGAAGCAACATATTGAAGACTTCAGGATGAGCTTTTTCGATTTCGTCCAACAGCACCACGGCATACGGACGACGACGAATCTTCTCGGTCAGTTGCCCGCCTTCCTCAAAGCCAACATAGCCTGGCGGGGCGCCGATTAAACGGCTGACGTTGTGCTTCTCCATGTACTCGCTCATGTCGATCTGGATCAGCGCATCGTCGTCGCCAAACATAAATTCGGCCAAGGCCTTGGCCAGCAAGGTTTTTCCTACTCCAGTCGGACCGGCGAAGATAAACGCTCCGGTCGGCCGCTTGGGATCTTGCAGGCCGCTACGACTGCGTCGCACCGCTCGTGAAATCGCCTTGATGGCGGCATGTTGACTAATCACACGTTCGTGCAATTCGTCTTCCATCTTCATGAGCCGCATGCTGTCTTCGGTGCTCATGCGGGTAAGCGGGATGCCGGTCATCTTGGAAACGACTTCGGCAATCACCTCTTCGTCGACCACTCCATCGGCTTCGCGCGATTTTTCACGCCATTCACGCGTAATCGCCTGCTTCTTCTTTTTCAGCTTGTCGGCCTGGTCGCGGAGAGCGGCAGCCTTCTCAAAATCTTGATTGGCAACCGCTTCCTCTTTGTCCTTGTTGAGTCGCTCGACTTCTTCGTCGATCTCCTTCAAGTCCGGCGGCTTGGTCATTGCCTTGAGCCTGACTCGGGCCCCGGCTTCGTCGATCACGTCGATCGCTTTGTCCGGCAAGCAACGCCCAGTGATATACCGGTCAGAAAGTTCGACGGCGGCAGCGACCGCATCGTCGGTAATTTGGACGCGATGATGTTGCTCGTAACGATCTCGCAACCCTCGTAAAATTTCGATCGTATCTTCCTTCGAAGTCGGGTCAACGATCACTTCTTGGAACCGTCGGGCCAGCGCGGCATCTTTCTCGATATACTTGCGATATTCGTCGAGCGTGGTGGCTCCGATGCATTGGATTTCACCACGCGCCAAGGCAGGCTTGAGCACGTTTGAAGCATCAATCGCTCCTTCAGCCCCACCGGCTCCAACCAGGGTGTGCAGTTCATCAATAAACAGGATCGTGTTCTTGGCGCGGCGGACTTCGTTCATGACCGCCTTGATCCGCTCTTCAAACTGGCCGCGATACTTGGTCCCGGCAACCATCATCGCCAAGTCGAGCACGACAATCCGACGGTCGACCAGCAGTTCCGGCACATTGCCTTCCACGACCCGTTGGGCAAATCCTTCGACGATAGCCGTTTTACCCACGCCAGCTTCGCCCAATAACACAGGATTGTTTTTGGTCCGACGACAGAGGACTTGAATTGCCCGTTCGATTTCTCGCGAGCGTCCAATCACCGGATCGAGCTTGTTCTGCTTGGCCAACTCGGTCAAATCGCGCCCAAAACTGTCGAGAGCCGGCGTGCGAGATTTACCCGACTTGCGTTCCGACTCGCCGGAACCGCCGCCAGAGCCTTCGGACCCGCCCCGGCCGCGTTCGGCCTCGGCTCCTTCAAGCCCGTGGCCGAGCAAGTTCAACACTTCCTCGCGAACTTCTTCGAGCTTGAGTCCCAGGTTCATTAACACTTGGGCGGCCACGCCTTCTTGCTCGCGTAACAGCCCGAGCAAAATGTGTTCGGTGCCAACATAGTTGTGATTCAGATTGCGAGCCTCTTCCATCGAGTACTCGATCACTTTTTTCGCTCGGGGCGTCTGGGGCAACTTGCCCATCGTGACCATTTCAGGGCCGCTTTGGACCAGCTTTTCTACCTCGAGACGAATCTTTCGCAGATCGACGTCGAGATTTTTGAGCACGTTGGCCGCCACCCCACTGCCTTCTTTGATGAGGCCCAACAGCACGTGCTCGGTGCCGATGTATTCGTGGTTGAACCGCTGCGCTTCTTGGTTCGCCAGCTGCATGACCTTGCGAGCGCGATCAGTAAATCGTTCGTACATTCGAAATCTCCGTTCAACCGTATCGTCAATGCCACTAGTGCGACATCGCAGTCATTTGCGTCAAGCTGCCAAGGACCAACTCCCGCTCAAACTATCCGAGCGTCACTGGTTCGGTCGGCAGTTTTTCGTTCTCGTTTTCGTCGTGATCTTCCAATGGTTCGGCCTCGGCACTCTGCTTGGCCAGCAGGGCGCGCTCGGCGTTGATTTCGTGTTGCCACGGCTCGGCCGCTTCAAGCTGCTGTAAAGCCTGGAGGTCGCTCAAGGCCTCATCATAGCGTTCGGCATGTCGTTTCAAGGTGGCCAACATCAAGCGAGCCTCGATGTCGGCTTGGTTGTCGGCCAACACTTGCTTGAGCAGCGCTTCCGCTTGATACCAATCACCTTGTAAATAATGACGCTGCACGGCGAGCAAGGGATCCGCCTGGCTGGCTTCGGCCGGTTGCTGGTCATGGGCTGTCTGCCGGCGCGTCGAGACGTACCAAGACGTCCCCCAAATCGCGACGACTGCGGCCCATCCCACGGTAACCAAGCTGCCGTGAAGCCATTCGGTCCAGACCGTCGAGGCCAGGATCAAGGCATTCAGCAGAGCGGCTGCCCCGCACGCCAACACTAGGCCAAACCAACTCCCATCCATCCAGAGCTGAGGTAGCCCTGGCCACCATCCAACGCTTCTTGCTCTCCCTGCCATTTTGGTATCCTTCCCCAAGGGGGCAACGTCGCTCCATCTTGCGTCAATCCAAACGCAATGTACCCGATTTTGGCGTCTGCCAATCAATCCGTCGTTGCCAGGGAATTGTAACTCTTAAATGGCCAGGAATCAAGGCAACTGAATGCCGCGCTTGAACTTAGGGTTTCACGCCAGTTCTTCGACCCAAGTGCTGGCCGTAAAATTGCCCTGAAGCCTGACATCCTTGACGGTGCTGATTGTGTAAATCGCGGTAATCTGGGACAGTAGAAATCCTATGGTCGAACCAACCTGTCCTACTCGGCCGGTTTACTGTTTGTTACGCAACTGATCGCCGAACAGATCATTCCAATTGTAATGACCAATTCTTCCGATACTTCCAATTCTTCCGAGCCGGCTTTGCAGACTCCTTTGTGGCGGTTGATTGATGCGGCCGCCAATCGTGGGGCCGAAGGCCTTCGAGTGGTCGAAGACTATGCCCGTTTTGCACTCAACGACCGCCATCTGGTCGAGCAACTCAAAACCGTTCGACATGAGTTGACCGAGACCCTGCTGGCCTTCGCTGCTAGCAGTCGAAATTCTGCCCGAGACACGCTGGCCGATGTCGGCTGTGAAGTCACTACCGCGGCCGAGATGTCTCGCGCGGACCTCGAATCAGTCGCCTTGGCTAGCTTCAAGCGTAGCCAACAGGCTCTGCGGAGCTTGGCCGAGTTTGGCAAGCTGATCGACCCGACGGCGGCTGCCCGATTTGAAATGCTCCGCTATCGGCTGTATACGCTGGAGCAAGCATTCACCGGCACCGTTTCGGCTCTGGAGCGGTTGCAAGCGGTGCGGCTCTGTGTGCTGCTCGACGGGCAAGCAGACGCCGCCAAGTTCCAGCAGCTTGTCGACCAAGTGCTGGCTGGCGGGGCCGACATGCTTCAGCTTCGTGATGCTAAGCTCACCGACCGGGGGCTGCTGGAACGGGCTCAACTGCTTCGTACCGCAACTCGACGGGCCGGCAAGCTGATGATTGTGAACAACCGACCCGACGTGGCCGTCGCTGTTGAGGCCGATGGAGTCCATGTGGGCCAGGACGATTTGCCGGTCAGTCAGGTACGGCCGCTGGTTGGTCCGCAAGCACTGATTGGCGTCTCCACCCATACGATCGACCAAGCCCAAGCGGCGGTGCTCGCAGGGGCCAACTACCTGGGCGTTGGCCCGACCTTTCCTTCAACGACCAAAACGTTCGACACCTTTGCCGGCTTGGCATTTGTCACCGAGGTGGCCACCGAGATTCGTTTGCCAGCATTCGCGATCGGTGGAATCGACGCCCAAAACATCGCCCAAGTCACTGCAGCCGGCCTAGCGAGGGTGGCAGTGAGCGCCGCGGTCACTGGGGCCGTGAATCCTACGGCGGTCGCCCGACAGCTCCAAACCCATCTGACCTCGACCGCCCCGATCCCGACTGGTCCCACCTTGCCTTAGCACCTAGCTAGCGAGACACGCATGCAATACGAAGTCGAACAAAAATTGGCGGTCGATCATTTCGAGGCCACAAGCCAAGCCCTCGCCGAATTGGGTGCGACGCCAGGCGAAACAGTCGACCAGACCGATCGCTATTACGCCCACCCGGCTCGTGATTTTGCGAGTACCGACGAAGCTCTCCGGATCCGTCAGGTCGGCCAGCAGTGGCAGATTACGTACAAGGGCCCCAAGCTAGCCGGGGCCACCAAGACACGTCGCGAGATCGAGCTGCCGATTGCCGCTGGCGACCCCGACACGGCCCAAGGCTTTGGCCAATTGCTCGAAGCCCTTGGGTTTGCCCCGCAGATCGAGGTCCGCAAAACCAGACAGACGTTTCAGCTCGCTTGGCAAGACCACACGGTGGCCGGGGCGTTGGACGAAGTCGCCGGCTTGGGCCGATTCGTAGAGCTCGAGATTCTGGCTGACGAAAACCATCTAGAACCAGCCCAGGCGGCGATTTTGTCGCTCGCCGAGCGGCTGGGGCTTTCACGTGTCGAACCTCGTTCTTATCTGGAAATGCTGCTGGAAAACAGTACGAACCAGGCGAAATCGTGGTAAAACAGCTGGCATAACCAGTAGCACGACCCTTGGCAAGACCCGCTCATCGCCGAGCGCCCTCGAGCACCGGTTTTGGCCCGAACAGCATATAATTTCCTTGACAGTCGGTCGACAAGAAAAGGAAAATATGCCTTGCGTTCTGATGGGCGATTCAGTAGGCACCGCCTGCTAGAGCAAATTACCCAAATGCGTACCCGGTGTTTCGTCGGAAAAACTCGGCGAAAACGCTTGTCGCGTCCGTTATGGTAAAAGCAACCTGCTTTAGAACGCCGTTTTTTTCCGACCACGGTCACACGCAATCTCCCTCGATCCGCTGGAGACCACAACAATGCGCACCTATCTTACTCTCGCCTTCCTGGCCCTAGGCTGCCTTGCACTCACCACGCCAGCCCTGGGCGAAGACAATCCGGCTGCCGGCTGCACCTGTCCGGTCTCAGACGAACCAGCCCAGCCGACCGTTACGGCCACTTACCTGGGCAAAACCGTCTACTTGTGCTGTGAAAACTGTCTGAAAGCATTCAACGCCGATAGCGCTAAGTACGCCGCGAAAGCCAATCACCAGCTGGTACAGACCGGGCAGGCCATTCAAGTTGCCTGCCCGATTTCTGGTAGCAAACTCAACTCGGAGACCATGCTCGAGGTGGCCGGTGTGAAGCTCGCGTTCTGCTGTGAACAGTGCCAGGCCAAGGCCGCCAGTGTCAGCGGCGAAGCGCAACTAGCGCTCTGTTTTGCCGACCTGAGCAAGGCTTTTACGACTCAAACCGCCTGCCCTGTGGGCGGCAAGCCGATTAACCCCAAATGCTCAATCAAACACAACGGAAAACGAGTCTTCTTCTGCTGTGGCAAGTGCCTACAGGCCTTTTCCGACAATCCCAATCAGTACGAATCGAAACTACCTTTGAATTTCTGATTTTGGGATTTGACGTGCTAGCCCGATCGGTTAGCGTCTCGACAAGGTTCACACGAAAATTTCGTGTTAGACGATTAAAGCTGGGGACGCCGCACGGGCGTCCAGGCAGGACTACCGTCATGTGAAACAGGTGGCCCCTTGGCGGGCGGCTTGTTGGTGAGGGCGGCCATCGGCATAACGGGCTAGCGTGGCCGACCAATCGCTTGGGGTGAAATGCCCCTGCTTGCGAAACAAGATACGCCGCCCAGTACGATCAATGATCACCGTGCTGGGAAATCGCGTAGCTTGAAAGACCTTGGCTACCTTGGCGCCATATTCGGTCGTCACATCAATCCGGCAACGATCGTACTTGGCCAACAAAAGATAATCGAGCGATTCGCCCAACGCAGCCGGCTTCATCTCGGCCGAACCAGTATTCGGCCGTTCGAGTTGGACCAGCAACGGGCGGTCATTGGCTCGGGTCGTCGCTAAAGAAGCCCCATAATCAGCCGACCACTCGATCAACATCGACTCTGGCGAAGCGCCCAAGACACTAAACGTCACAGCTAGACCAACTAATGAATGCATCGCTTGCTTCCTTTCTCTTCCATTTAGCGACAAGGTCGCATCGCACAGACAGAGCAATTCGATATTTTTCGCTCGATTTCAGCGCGAAGCGGCGGTGAGTGAAGTTCTTCGCGTTACTTCCTGCCACGCCATTCAATGCCAATGGCCTGTGTGCCTCGCGCCCCAAGCATATGAGGGGCCCTAACCAACCGCTCAGAGCCTCATGAGGGAGTGGTGTAGGTGGTAATCATAGCGAGAAACCAAAAATGTTCAATAGGGTAAGCCAGGCCGAGTTTACGGCCATCATTGCTTCAAGGCACAACCATTTTAAATATTCGACCAATTCAACCCAAACCTCCACAAATTAGCCTCCAGCTCAGGTGTGTAAAGTGGGGTATCTCCGTCTGGCCGATTTTGCCATACTCCGCGCAGAGCTTGCTGAGGTCGCCGACCGTGCGGCCAAGCAGTGGCACCCCCCGCGTCGAATCCGTCAAGCAGGGACGCATGGCGATGACCAATTATTCCGTAGTGCTCTGTGGTCGTTCTACGTTGACTGAATTGGTCAACTTGCTAGACGGCCTCCGGCGCTCGTTTAAACCGGCCCAGCTTTCCTATGAAGTCCTGCAGGCCAACATTCCCTGCTGGCCTGACTCGGCCCTCCGTCCAGAATCATTGGCCCAAAAATATCCCGAGCTGCGTCTGTTAGGCTGTGAGCCTTCGACCAGTATCGACGCCTTACTAACCCAGGCGATCGTTTCGGCTCGTGGTGAGCGGATCGTGGCAATCGAAGCCAGCGGGCGTTATCCGATCGAACAGATTGTTTGTCTGATCGAGTTGTTGGTCCGTGCCGATTTTGTACAAGGCAAACGGCAACGTCGTGGTGTGCCGCTGCTACTATCTAGATTGGCGCGCATTCCACGCTGGGCGCTCTTAGGGCTGGAAGTGCGAGATCCCGGCTGTCTGTTCTGGGCAGCTCGCCGCGAAGCACTGCCAAGCATTCGCCTGAGGCCAGGAATGCACCGTTACTTGGCTACGCTGGTCGCTGCCCAAGGCTATCGCGTGACCGAAACGTCGGTTCTACATCATGCCAACTATCGCCGGCGGGTAGTTCCCTGGCCTGGCCCCAACGATCTGTTTCGCGCGTGGCGATTCGCCGGTTCGCTTCGTCAAAGCCCGGCCATCCAGCCCTCATCACCAACAGAGATCCTGCAACTTCCGCCTGCTCCGATTGAAGTTCAACCCGATCAGCGCAAAAGCGCCTAATGAGCGTTGACATTTGTTTTCAGGGCTCCGGCGACGCGTCGCGGCTAACTGTTGAAACAACCCCTATCCGTTCAAACGTCCACGCACCTAGATTAGAAACGCATGCGACTCTTTTTCTCTGTCGGCGAACCGAGCGGCGACCTGCACGGTGCCAACCTGATTCGGCAACTCCGGCTTCAGCGGGATGATCTGGAACTGGTCGGCTACGGCGGCCCTAACATGGCGCGTGCTGGCTGCCAGCTGCATGCCGACCTGACGCAACTCGCGGTGATGTGGTTAACCCGAGCGATCCTCAACCTGCACAAGTTCTGGAATCTGGTAAGCCGAGCCGATCGGTACTTCCGCCATCATCGGCCTGATGCAGTGATTTTGATCGACTATCCCGGCTTCAACTGGTGGATTGCTCGCCGGGCCAAAGCCCACGGCATTCCGGTCTTCTATTACGGCACACCTCAGATCTGGGCTTGGGCTTCCTGGCGAGTGGCCAAGATGCGGCGGCTGGTCGACCATGTTCTGTGCAAGCTGCCGTTTGAACCGCATTGGTACGCCCAGCGAGACTGTCAGGCAACGTTTGTCGGCCATCCCTATTTCGACGAGGTGCAGCGGCATCCGATGGACGAACCGTTTTTGGCCGAGCAACGTCGCGATCAGCGCCGATTGGTAGCCATTCTGCCTGGCTCTCGGACGCAAGAGGTCAAACTCAACTTGCCCGATTTGATTCAAGCGGCTCGCACGGTTCACAGCCAGGCGCCTGAGGTACGATTTGCCGTGGCCGCGTTTCGTCCTCACCATGCCGAGATGGCCCGTGAGATGATTGCCGCAGCCCGCCTGCCAGACAACTTGTCGATCGACGTCGAAGTTCAGCGAACTCCAGAGTTGATTCAGCACAGTGTCTGCACGATGGCGGTGTCTGGTTCGGTTTCGCTCGAATTGCTGCACCACGAGAAGCCGACGGTCGTGCTGTATCGTATTTCACGATTTGCCAATGTGATGCAACATTTGCTGCGCAAGGTGCAATACATCACGCTGGTCAACCTGTTGATGTTCGACGAATTGCCGCCCAAGGAATCTCGCAACTACGATCCGCGCCGCCCTGGGGCCGAGCAAGTCTTGTTTCCTGAGTATCTTACCTGTGAAGATCGTTCGGCCGATGTGGCTTATCATCTTGTGGAATGGCTCGGCGACGAACAACAGCGCCTGGATCGGGTTGCCCAATTGGGCGAATTGAAACGTCGGGTGGCCGGTGGCGGAGCCTCGCAGCGCGGGGCCAGCTACATTTTGCAGGCACTCGATGCCGTCAGGCAAACCCAGCCGCCAGGCCCTCACTTCCCGGTCGCCAAGACACCGACACCATTTTCAGCCAGCGGGGCGGTTCGGCTGCCTGTGTCGACCGGCGTTCCTTTCGATCCTACCCCAGCCAGTTGAGGCCCTCTGCGTGTTGTCGATGGAACCTCCCCGCACCCAGGCGGATCTAAACTTTTCCCTATTCGGCATCCCGGTTCGGGTGCATCCTTTCTTTTGGCTCGTTGGTCTGCTGCTAGGCCTAGACGGCAGCAACAACGAACCGAAACGGATGGTCGGTTGGCTGGTGGCCTTGTTTGTTTCGATCTTGGTCCACGAGTTAGGGCATGCATTTGCTGCTCGACGCTACGGGCACCGGCCCTGGATCACGCTGCACAGTTTTGGCGGACTGGCCTCATACGATGCAATCGACCAGAATGCACAAGAAAAGATTGTGATTTCCTTCGCCGGTCCATTGGCCGGCTTCATGCTGGCAGGGCTACTGGTAGCCGGCATCGCGGTTAGTGGTCACTTGATCGGATTCGAATTGAGCTTTTTTCCAGTACGCTTTGTTCCGTTTCTAACCCAGGCTGGCGACTCGGCATATGCACCACTCGATTTGATGATCTACGACCTGATGTTCATCAACATCTTTTGGGGTCTGATCAATCTGTTTCCGGTCTACCCACTCGACGGCGGGCAGATTGCCCGAGAGATTCTCGTTGAGCGATCTCCGTATGAAGGCGTTCGCCAATCGCTTCAGCTCTCGATCGGTTCGGCAATCGGCCTGACCGTTTTTGCCCTGGTCAACGGCTCGATCTACATGGCTTTTTTGTTCGGCTACCTGGCCTATCTGAGCTACGCGACCTTGAAGTCCTACACAGGCCGCGGCGGACCTTGGTAGATTCTTCAAGCATGACGCAACCTACTCACCGCATCATTCTGCTAGGCGCGAGCAACTTGGCTCGGGGAATTACGTCGCTGGTTCCCTGGTTGCAGGCTCATTTTTCGAATCCCCTGGCCGTGCTGGCGGCCCTTGGGCATGGCCGCTCGTATGGCATGACGAGCAGTCTCTTGGGCCGCGAGTTGCCAGGCATTCTTGACTGTGGGTTGTGGTCGGCCTTGGCCCGTCTGGAACGCCGGCCAGCGGTGGCGTTGGTGACCGACGTGGGAAACGATTTATTGTACGGTGCCAGCCCGGCGGAGATTGCCGGTTGGGTCGAACAGTGCCTGGAACGTCTGCAAACCTGTAATGTTCAGCCGGTCCTGACCGAATTGCCGCTTGAACGTTTATCATACTTACAGCCCTGGCAGTTCCGGCTATTTCGCACATTCTTCTATCCGACCAGCCGACTCTCGTTCGCCGTGGTGATGGAGCAGGCGGAACAACTCAACCAACGCCTAGTCGAACTGGCCACTCGGCAAGGCATTCTCTTGCAACAACCCCAGGCCGACTGGTATGGGATCGATCCAATCCACATTCGGCGTCGCTACCTGGAGACAGCTTGGCAAACCTATTTTGCCGGCTTGCTGCCCCACCCAGCGTCTGAGTCACGACAGCCCATGCCTTGGCGACAACGGCTCAGCATCCGTCTGCTGGTTCCGGAACAACGGCGCGTTCTCGGTTTTCAACAAGGCCGCCCACAACCAGCCTGCCAGCTACCTGACGAGACCACGTTGGCATTTTTCTAACTTTTCGGTCGTCGTATTGACCGATTCGCAAATCCCGGCGACGCGTCGCGTCGCGGCTATTTTCTAACGAATGGCAAATTGCTAGCAGGGTTCGCTGTCACTGGAAGGCTCTAGCCGCGACGCGACGCGTCGCCGGGAATCACCTAACCCTGCTGGCATGATGCGACAAAGCGGAAAATACAAGTACGACACGAGAGGCGAAGGTATCCCTGGCAAACGATCCCTTCGCTTGCGCTTCAGGCTTCAAATTTTGTGATTAACCTCTCCGTTTTGGGACAAGACCTAGAGTTTCTACATCTCAATTCTATCGTTGCCTAGAGAACCGACAACGTTGGCAGTGGCGGTTCTTGGCGGCGCGAGTCGGCTAGGTTAGACGCCAAACGATGGCAAATCGTCTCTAGAAATGGGGCCGATTCACGATCGTCAAAATTGCCGGAGATTTGGCCGGCGTCTCCCCGTTCGCGAATCGGCATTTGGATTGGCACCTCGCCCAGGAAGGGCACGTCCAACTGGCTTGCCCGCTGTTGAGCGCCCCCATGGCCAAAAATCTCGTAGCGCCGGTCACAATCTGGACACTGGAAGTAGCTCATGTTTTCGACCAGCCCGAGCACTGGAATGTTGACCTTGCGGAACATGGCGATCGCCTTCACGGCATCGAGCAGCGCTACATCTTGAGGCGTGCAAACGATCACCGCTCCGGAAAGCGGCAACAACTGCGAAAGCGTGAGGGCAATGTCGCCAGTGCCAGGCGGCATGTCGATCACCAGGTAGTCGAGTGGGCCCCACTCGGTATCACGCAAGAATTGGGTAATCGCACCGTGCAACATCGGGCCTCGCCACACGACCGCCTCGTCCTTGGGGACCATGAAGCCCATCGACATGACCGGCATGCCATCAGCCCGAATCGGCTGCAAGCGTTTCTCAACCACCTCGGGTCGCTGATCGAGCCCCAGCAAATGTGGGATACTGGGCCCATACACGTCGGCGTCCATCAGGCCGACGCTACATCCGGCACGCTTTAAGCCAAACGCCAGGCTAGCCGCGATGGTGCTCTTGCCGACCCCGCCCTTGCCTGAACCAACCGCGATTACACACTTGGCCGTCAGCCCAATCTCGCCAATTTTTTCTGGCGGACGCTCGCAAACGGCCAGTTTGATTTCAATCTGGCTGACGCCAGGTAGTTTTTCGCGCAACGTCTGCTCCAAACGCTGCCTGGTCTCTTCCCAGATAGGAGCGACCAGCGTCGTCAACGCCAGCGTCAGTGTGATGTTCGACCCGACGACTTGCAGGTTGGAAACTTGCTCCATCTGCGTGATGCTACGTCCAGACTCGGGATCGAGAAAAGTGTCTAAGGCCGCCTGAACTTGGGCGACGTCGAGCGGGCCATCGGCCATCATATTTCTCTCCAAAACAAGATCAAGGTTTGCCAGCAACCATCGGTTTAGACAGAGCCTGACAAAGGTGTGTGATTTGGTGGGTAAACAAGGTGCGGGGCAGCCTCACTCCAGGGCAGCGTTTCTAGCATTCGTTGTCGCCAGCCAAGCGACCGCCGAGGCGTTTGCTCGAAATGTCGAGCTGCGAGGCCAGTCACCCCGGTCAAGTGCCGAGGGGAAGTGACTACCAACGAAGCGCCCGCTTCGCGCAAAGCCCAGCGACATTCCTCTGGCATCCCATTCGACAAGGCAATCGCCGCTGCCCAGGGATACTTGGTTTCCCAGCCGGCCAACCAACTCAAGCTAGAGCCAAGCGTCTCGACGTCGACCTCCCAAGCCACCAGGCTTGCCGGCCAGTGGGCTAATTGGCGATCGCACTCGGACAAACTGGTCGAATGACAAACCGTTGCCGCCCAACTTCCGTCGGCCGACCGCTTCAAATGCTCTCGAATTGCGGTGGTCCAACGACTCGAACGCGCACAAAGCAACACACAAGCGGTGGTCTTTTCAGGCTGTGAGTGGAGCGTGGACATAAAATTCTTTGAGACGCTAAAGCAAGTTGCCCTAGAGCAATCAGAATGGCTACCGGACGAGCCCGTTATCCTAAAGGGCCTCGTATCGCTTGACAACCGGCGTCGCCTGCAAGCGTCACTCCACATCCTCGGCCTCGACAGGGCCTTGCTCTAAGCCTAACTGGACCAGTCGCCGGTAGAAACGAGGGCGGCTGATGCCCAACAACTGGGCTGCTCGGGTTTTGTTCCCCCCTGCCCTGCGCAATGCCCTTTTGACCAACTCCGATTCGATCTCGGCCAAAAATTCTTCGAGCACAATCGCTTCGTCATCGACATTCGGATAGGCCATGGCCTGGGCTGCCTGACGAACCCGCAAGGGGAGCGCGGCCACTTCCAATTCGGTGCCCGAGGTTGCCTGATAGGCCGAATAGATCGTCTCGCGAAGCTCGTCCAGGTTGCGAGGCCAGGCGTAGCTGGCCAACACGTCGAACGCTGCCGGGGTAAGTCCGGCCACCTGGCCTGAATATTCGGCGTTGGCCTCCTCGATAAACAATTGACACAGCAGCCCAAGATCCTCTAGCCGACCGACCAACGGCGGCAATTCAATTTCGAGCGTACTCAGTCGAGCAGCCAGATCTGCCCGAAACTCACCACGCTCGGCCTTGACGACCAATCGCGTCTCGGCGGTGGCCAACAAACGAAGCGGGACACCGCGGGGCAGCTTTTCCCCCAGGCAGAGCTGCCCCGCCTCGGAAAGCCGGTCAACTTCGAGTAACAACAACGTCGCCTGCTGGTGATCGTGGCTGCTTCGCAAGGCCCCGGCAACGGTCGAGCCCAAGACATCGGGATCGGCCAAATCGCAACGAACCGGTATCAGCCGCGAACCGAGTTCGCCAAGGCTGTTGTAATGGATCGATTTGGCGATGTGCTCCCGTCCGCTGCCTGGAGAACCAACGACGAGCGTACTCACTGCGCACTGGGCAGCCAGCATGGCTGCTTCGCGAGCCCTGCCAATCTGCGGGCTGTTGCCAATCAAGTGAGGCCAACCGTAGCGACTCTGTTGCTGAGCCCGAAACCGCTGGATCTCCAAGTGATGGGCGGCAGGCGTGGCAGGCGGCGTGACCGATTCGAATGCTTCGGCGGCCGGCATATCCGTCTGGTCAACCAACACGAGCCAGGCCACACACGCCTGGCCTTCCCCGAGAGGAATAAAACGGGCGCGCCGATAGACTAAGCGGCCCTGGGCCGACATGCAGGTTACCACAGCCTGGGTCTCTCGCCCCTCAAACGTCTCAGCCGGTGGACAAAGTCCAGCGGCAACGCCAGGCGGCTCGGCCCCATCGCTACCGATCGCATAATCGACACGTCGGCCTACCAAATCCCCGGCATCGGTCGCCGTCCATTCCGCCAACGCTCGATTGCAGAACACGATCGTACGCTCGCGATCCAACACATAGATTGGACCAGGTGCCTTGCGTAAGAGCCGCGTGAGATCCGAAGTAGTTACTCGCTGTCGAGCCATTGCTTCCTGCCGGTTCATAAACGTACGACACTTCAGTAGCAAAACTCCATCAGATGCACTATCTATGAAAGACTGCCCGAAGAAAAACCGCAAGGCGACTGCTCGCATGACGATTCAATTTTCAAATTTAGGCAAAAGTTTTCTATACAAGACCAAATTTGAAAAATTGAATCACCATGCAACTGGTCATCGCACAAAAAACCCCCTACAGGTGGGGCAGGTACCTGCAGAGGGCGTTGCCGGGGCACTACTGCCTCAGCGTTTTTTCCAACATAGCCCCTATCAAAACAAAGGCCAACCCCCCCGCCAGTTTTTCTACTTTTGATGTCGCGTTTCTCGCTCGGCTGGACTGAATCTTCATGAAAAATTTATTATCCGACCTCCTACAACAGTTGATCGGTATCCCCAGTGTGAACCCTATGGGGAACCCACCAGATCAAAACAGCCTGGAAACCCAACTGACCGAATTCTTGGAGACCGAACTCACACGGCAAGGCGTGGCATGTCAACGCCACGAGGTCCATCCAGGCCGAGACAATCTGTTAGCCCATCTGCCAGGTCAGACGGACCGGTTGTTGTTGCTAGAAGCCCATCAGGATACGGTGCCGGTAACCGGGATGACGATCGACCCTTTTGGAGGCGAGCTGCGCGAGGGTCGGGTTTACGGTCGTGGAGCCTGCGACGTCAAAGGGGGAATGGCCGCCATGATTGGAGCCATGGTCCGACTGGCCAAGCTCCCGTCTCAAGCCAGGCCAACGGTCGTACTAGCCTGTACGATCAACGAGGAATACGGCTTCACTGGTGCCCGAACGCTGGTGGAACACTGGTCGACCGGTCGGGACCGTTGGCTTCCTCGCGCACCCGACGCGGCAATCGTGGCTGAGCCGACTGAGCTGCAAGTAGTGGTCGCCCATAAGGGAATTGTCCGCTGGCATTGCCAAACTCAAGGCCAGGCAGCCCATGCTTCTCAACCCCAGGCTGGCGACAATGCGATTTACCGGATGGCCCGCGTGGTCGAGGCTCTTGAGTGTTACGCGGCTCAGTTGACCGCGAGCCAGGCAGCCCATCGACGCTGTGGCCAACCAACGTTGAGTGTCACCACGATCCAAGGCGGCGAAAGTGTCAATACCATTCCAGATGCCTGCACAATCGAAATCGAACGACGGCTTCTACCACGCGAAGATCCACAGCAGGCCTACCAAGAGGTGCTCCAGGCGATTGACGAGCGACTAGGGCCTGACCCGTTGATCGTTCACCGGCGGCCTTACTGCCAAGGGCCCGGCTTGGACGACGAGGCCAACCGGACGTTGGCCGAAGCGTTGGCCAGCGAAGCGAGCCGCACAGGGCAAGCTAGTCAGCTGATTGGCGCTACCTATGGGACCGACGCGGCCTGGTTTGCGAAGGCCGGCGTGCCGACCGTAGTGTTTGGCCCTGGTTCGATCGACCAAGCCCACACGGTCGACGAATGGGTATCCCTGGCCGAAGTCGAACAGGCGAGCGACATCTACTACCGATTCGCAAAATCGTTTATTGTCTGAACGGGCGCGACCTAGTTTTGGCCGGAATTTTCCGGCGAAACACGACTACGAATGATCCAAAATTGCTCTAAAACACATCCAAATGGAAGTGGTGGCCGCTGTGATATTTGCGGCGGTTCGGGTAGTAGTTGTGCCACTTGCGGTTGTAGACCGGAATCCGCATTTCGGCCGGATAACGGTGGTAAAGATCGTTGGCGCTCCGGTAGTATTCGTTGCCCCAGTAGTTCTGTGGGTAATAGACATAAGGGTAGTGGTAGAACCGATTCCAGTCCTGGGTGCTGTAGGTTCCGCCCCAGTTACGACCGTAGGCCTCTTGAGCAACCGCCTGACGTGTTGAGCCCATCGAAGCCAAACAGACCATGCACCCCACGGCCAAGGCAATATGACGAATCATCGGCCACTCTCCCCTGAAGGCGAAACGCGGAGCTAGCAGACATTGCTATCATCACCTCAGGCCAGACAGCCAGAGACCGCTCCTGCTAGAACCTAGGATCGACTGGCCTGGCAACACCAGATGAGCGAATATCCGGCATAACCGCTACAAGTCGCCCGAGGCATGGCCAGTGCGCGTTAAACTTTGCCGACTAGGCGAGGTTTGCCGTCACAGTCGGGTGAAACCAGCATCCTGCTTGTATCTTACGCCAAAGTGACGCTGTCCAGTTGAAGCCTGAAGCGCCAGCGAAGAACTTCGCGATATCGTTGCGCAATTCCTTCGCTAGCACTTCAGGCTTTAAGGAAAAACTCTTTTCAGAGATGAAAAAGGGCTCTTCCTCTCCGAAAGTTATCGTCTGACAGATTACTAAAGCAAGTTGCTTTTTACCGTGGCGGGCGCGACTTAGTTTTTACCGGGATTTCTCGACGAAACACCAGCACGCATTTTGGTAATCTGCTCTAGGACGGCAAGCGTCCCTCGGCCAGCTCTTCGTCCCACTGGTCCATCAGCGGCCAATCAATCGCACACGTGCCGAAATCGGCCATGTGCAGGTATTGGTCCAAACGGGCAATCGTACGGTCGATCATCGCATTGTCTTTGCGAAACACCGGGCCGTGACTGGGCAACAGCCACTCAACGTCACTCGCCTGAATCCGCTGGAGCGACTGAATAAAATCTTGAATGTTGCTGCCATGATGGGCGTCGATTGCCCCCACACAGCCATCGCGAAACAAGTTGTCGCCGCTGAACAGCAGGTTGTCCATCCGCAGGGCCAACTGACCATCGGTGTGGCCGGGGGTGTGCCAAACTTCGAGCTCGAGCGAGCCGATTTGCAACTTCTGGCCATCCTCCAAACGATGCTCTACCTGAACCGGCGGCATCTCGAGATGAATATTTTGGGCCGACACCTCGGCAAACGTGGCCAAACGATCGCCCGACTCGAGCAGCGCGGCCGCTGCCGGATGGGCTGAAACGGTCGTTTTGAGAATTTGCTTGGCCTTGGCCAGGCCTTGGATATGGTCGACGTCCGCGTGGCTGGCAACCAACGTTTGGCACTGGGAAAGCGGAAAATCGAGATCGCGAATCAGCTCGATAATCCGATCTAGCTCTTCTTCATAACCGACGTCGATCAACGCCCATTGGGTCTCGTCATAGACCAGATAGATGCTACAGCCAAACCGCTCGCGAGCCTGTAAATTCAACTCAATGACGTGCGGGAAAACAGGCATTCTTTCGAGCATGACAATCGGTTCCTTGCAGCCAAATCTAAACGAAAAAATCCGTTGCTCATTGGGCCTAATTCTAGAGGGCGACTGGCCTGCTCGCAACCGCTAGGCATCCTGGGCACAGGAGGATTGCAAAGTCAACGATTCCACAAAAACAGCGGTCGGTGACCGGTCGCGAAACACTCAATTTCGCCTGTTTCGCGAGGGATCATCGGTCCCTGTTTTTCGACTTTGCAGTCCTCCTGCATCCTGGGCAGAGACCACGCTGGCCAAACCTTCGCGATACGACGGATATTGCAGCTTGATCCGCAATTCGGCCAGCAAGCGATCGTTTCGCACTTGTTTGTAGCTCGCTGCCCGAGCCCACTGAGGGCTCCTCGGTTCGGCCTCGGTGTACCGGGGCGCGGGGCCACCGAGCAGGTTGGCCAAGTAGGCCAGGTATTCACGGCGGTCGGCCGGGTGTCCGTCGGAGACACAAAACGTCTGGCCAACCGAGCGAGCAGCGGCCGCAGCCACAACTGCCTGAACCGCATCGTCGATGTGAATCAGATTCATTTTGCCAGGCGGAGGCGCAGGGATCGGTTCGCCAGTGCCTAGCGAACGAGCTAACGGAATCCGATCTGGTCCATACATGCCGGCCATTCTCAAAATTGTCCACGCCCCCCCCCGGGGATGGCGTCGCAACAAGTTTTCGGCCTCGAGATGAGCCTGTCCGCCTGGGGTGCGCGGTCGACACTCGGAATGCTCGTCAACCCACGCGCCATCGTCCTGCCCATAAACGCCTGTGGTGCTGGTGTAAATCACGGTTTCAGCCCTGGCAGGCAAGGCCTTGAGCAAGTGCTCAAGGCCCTGCACATAACGTTGTTGATAGCCGTCGCCAGAGCTGCGATCGAGCCCCACGGCCACCAGTACCGTGTTAGCCGCTGGTAAATCGACGAGAGTTTCCGGCCGTTGCAGGTCGAGCACCAATGGCTGAAAGCCGCGATTGGCCAGCGTCCCCGCTCGCTCACCGCTGCGTGTGGTGACAGTGACCGCGTCGCCATCGGCACGCCACCGCTTGGCAACCCGATGCCCCAGGTAACCACAACCAACGACCAACTTATCCGTTTGGAACTCAGTCATCGAGCGATTTCGGCTCATCATGATCGGGGTCGGTCGATTCGAGATAGGCAGTCAGCAACACCTGGGCCGCGATCTTGTCGAGACGTGCCTGGCGACGTTTTTTGGTCAGCTTCGCATGGCCTAAAATCTCGGCGGCCTCGACCGAAGTAAAACGCTCGTCGAAGTAGGTCACTTGACGCCCAGTCACCTCGGCCAACCACGCGCCAAACTGCCGAGCTTCGGTCGACATGGCGCTTTCCGAACCGTCGTGGTGAACCGGCAGCCCGACGACGAACTGGCCAATGCCCTCCTGGTCGGCAAATTCCTGGAACCAACGGGCATCCAATTCCGACGTGCGACGGTTGTAGTTTTCCGCTGGCATGGCGATTCGCAATTCCCAATCGGCGATCGCTACCCCAATCCGCACGCGGCCATAGTCAATTCCAGCGATACGTCGGCGATTTGGAGTCAAGTTAGGGTCGAGGGTCTAGAGTCTAGGGTCGAGAGCACGCGCTGACGCGGTTTGGACTCCCTTGGAAATTGGAGATTCCTTGTTGGATATTGGGCATTCTCCCTGCACTAGAGCAATTTCGGATAATTCGCAGTCGTGTTTCGTCGGAAAACCTCGGCCAAAACTAGGTCGCGCCCGCTACGGTAAAGAGCGACTCGCTCTAGAAAGAATATCCAATATCCAACAAGGAATGTCCAATGCCCCAGGGAGTCCAAACCGCGTCAGCGCGTGCTCTCGACCCTGGACCTTTACAAATATTCTCGCCAATCGCGGCTTTCTAACTGACGAACTACCTGGCGGATCGCCTCTTCCTGATGCTTGTGGGCCACCAGCGTGGCATCGGGCGTGTGCACGACAATACAATCTTCTAGACCAAGCGTGACCACCAAATGGTCATCGTCGGTCCGCACGATCGTGCCTTGGGTGTCGACGCCGAGATGCTTACCGATCGCGGTGTTTCCTTGATCGTCGGTGCCGTGCAGTCGAGCCAGGGCTTGCCAACTGCCGACGTCGTCCCAATCGTATTGCGCCTCGACCACCACCACGTCGTCGGCATGCTCCATCACCGCATAGTCGATTGAAATGCCTTCGATTGCGGTGAACTCACGCGCCAAGACGTCGTCGAACTGGTTGGTTCCCCAGACATCTGCAATCCGTTCCAATCGCTCGTACAACTGCGGCTGATAGGTTCGCAAGGCGGCCAATATCGTCTCGGCCTTCCACACAAAAATCCCAGCGTTCCAATAGTAGCCGCCGGCCGCCAAATAGTCGCGGGCAGTCGCCTCATCAGGCTTCTCGCGGAATTGCTCGACTTGATAGGCCACTTGGGTGCTGTCATCGGCCGCGGCCACTTGAGCGCCACGCTGAATGTAACCAAACGACTCGGCCGGGTAGGTCGGCGGAATGCCAAACGTGACAATCCGCTGAGGCGCCTCGTCGACCAAACCAGCGGCAAACTGGATCGCCTGTTGAAACGACTCGGCGGTGCCAATCACATGGTCCGAAGGCATCACGGCCAGCGTGGCGTCGGGATCGGTGCGCCGCACAGCCAGCGCGGCCAGCCCAATGCAAGGGGCCGTGTCGCGTTTACACGGCTCGCCAACAATCGCCGTTGGCGGCAACTCCGGAAGTTGCTCTTGGATTCCAGCCACCAGCCTTTGATTCGTAACCACCAACACCCGATCGGCCGGCACCGCCTGGCCGAGCCGGTCGACGGTCATCTGGATCATCGTCCGCGAACCAGACAAGTTGAGCAGTTGCTTGGGCGTCGCCGCCCGACTGGCTGGCCAAAATCGAGTGCCGGCACCACCAGCCATAATTACCGCATGAAGCATGAAATCATTTCCTTGACAAACTATTTTCCTAGCAAGACGACTGCAAAGTCGTTTATTCGGGGATAGCAGCGGCCGAAAAATACGTTGTTTCCGACACGACCAATTCTGGTTCAAGCTTGGTCGCCAGTTCTTCGGCATCCAAGGCAAACAGCGGGCTGATCTCAACCAGACAATCGTCAACAACCTGGGCTCCAGCGGCGCGCAACCACTCGCAATGCAAGTTGACTAGTTGCTCGCGCACCCAATCGGCCGTTTCACGCGGCGCACCGGGAGCGTTTTTCAACGCGGCAAAGGTACGAGCGCCGTCGACCTCGACCACCAGAGCATTCCGAGCCGCTGGCAGCAGATCGAAAATAAACTTTTCGAATTTCAAGGCATTCGGTTCGGCCGGCTCGACCGCCTGACCATCGGCCCCTACATAGGACACTTTTTTGTGAGCCCGATGAAAGTGCAACTGCCCTTGACCCTCGGCCATCCGCTGCAAGAACGCCAAGTCAAACACATGCACGGCAATGTTGCCAGCCCACAGCTCCAGGGAACCGTCGGCCGCTCGGCGTTCGGCCGCCTGACAAGGTAGGTCGCTGTACTCGATAATCTGCAGATGCCCATCGACCAGCACCACGTTGCCAACACGCTCCTCAGGCTCTTGCTTGGCCACGGCCAATGAGGTCAATTCCGACTCGGCCAGTAGATGATATCCCAGAATCTGCGGATCGCAGATAGGGGTCAACACATTGTCGACCTGGAAATAAAAAACCTGCTGTATGCCCTGGGTCGCCAAATGGTCGAGAATGCCATCGCGGGCGAGCGCCGCTACCGTGCCGCCGTGCCCATCGGGACTCATCGCCAAACTGCTCGGCGTCTCCAACAGCAACTGGCCGGTCTCTGCGTCGACCGCCGGCATTGTGCCCTGGCAGAAGAAGTGCAAATCGGATTCGGCCATTCCAAAATTGGCATGCTCGGCAAAGAATTGCCGCGTTTCAACATCAGTCGCCGGACTGGTCATCACGCACAGCGGAATCGACGTCTGGTAGCGACGAGCAATGGCGCGAATCTTTTCGACCAGCAATTGGAACAACGAGGCCTCGGAAACCGGACCGATGGGATACATACCTTTGACATGCTCGAATCCTAGTCGGGTTCCCTGCCCTCCGGCCACTAGCACGATCGCAATTTGCCCCGCGCGCAACGCCTGCTCGCCATGTGCTTGGGCCTCGGTTTCTGAAAACCGCGGTGAGCTGTCGTCCAGGCGGATCGCCTGCGGTGGCGCGGCCCGATCGGCCAAAGCCTGCCAGTCGACCTCGGAACCGCCCCCGCGAACCAAGCGCTCGAGCAGATCGAAATCGACCGAATCGATTTGGGCAGCCAGATGCCCCTGCTGCCGCTGGTCCAGTTGATCCCAAAATCCGAGGAGATGCTGTTGGCCGTAGGATGTCAGCTTTGCCTGCAGTGTCTCTTTCAACTCATCGCTCCTCTGTCTACATCACCTCAGTGCGGCCTAAGACGGCTGGCCAACATGCCTGGCCAACCAGGGTTCGCATTTGGCGTTGCTGGAAAACCGCCTGAGAGTCAGAAAATCCAGCCCCGAACCCAGGCATACGCCGCCGCACACAACAGCGGGAACAGCGCGAAAATCGTCACATACGTGAAGATGGACGTCCAAACATGTCGGGGCCAACGTGCCATGGGAGCCATTATCACCAGCAGCCAGCCGCCTGAAAAGGCGTTTGTTTTGAGGATCTCGACGACGCATGGTGCAGAATGGTGCAAAATGGTGCAAAAATCACGAACCACTTGTGCCAACACTGGTTGGAGCCAGACTCCCTGGGCAAGGTTCCCAAGACGGTCCAAATGCCAAAACTTGACCTGATCGGCCGAAAATTCAGCCGGTTTTGAGCGTTTGGCCACGTGCGGAAAGTTCAACCACTACGCCAACAGGCCCTTCAGGCTCTCGAGTCAGTCGGACGTCGATCCGCACGCCATACGGCAGCAACTGGCCGATCTTCAGCGCGGCCTCGGGGCCTTCACCTTGCTCAAAATCGACCTCGGGCGACGTGGCAAAGGGCGGACAAAACGCCACATGGAGTGCCGCCGTCCGTTGACCAGCGGCCAGATCACAACGCATCGTCCCATAGAGCAACTCGACCCCATCGGCCTCGCGCGTTCGGGTTAGTTGCTGACAAACCATGGCATCGTCCTTCGAGGTGGACTCCTCCTCGAACACGTCTCGAACGACAGGGACCGCCTTGGTCCGCTTCACAGACTGTAGGTCCACCGACTCTGCTGATCGTCTCCAGGACCATTGCAGTAGGATGGCGGCCGCGACCAGCACGCTCCAGAACAAAGCGCCGGCCAGCCACGACGTGCCAGGCAAGGTGAGCGTCAGAGCAATGAGCAACAACGCACCGCTCAATCCGATGCGGATCAGCGGACGAGCCTGGGCACAGGCTGCTCGCCGGCGCTCCGCCTGATGCCACAGCAGTCTCGCGCCAACCGTCCAGGCAATCGCCAGCGCGGCCACAGCAAACAACATTTCGGCCGACAGCGGGCGGACCAAACCACCAGCCAAGCGCCGCACCACCAACAGCACGACCACTAGCCACAACAGACCTAGCGCGGCACCAACCGACACCCGAAGCCAGCCGCGCCGATCATCCGGCGGACGATCGGTGCCAGACACCACCGTCGTGGGCCAAGGTGCCTCCATGCCACGCTCTCCACTCGACGAAAACGAATCAAAAATTCAGAAGTAATTCCAAATTTCCTGTGTCGATCAGTAGCAGCGGTCGGTGACCGCTCGCGAAACGCCTGGTTTTTACATTTCCCTGAAAGTAGCGATTTCCGGATTCTCGTTTTTGGAACGACTGAAATTAGAATTCAGAAATTCAAACCGCCGCCACGCCGGCCGCTTCGGCCAGGGCCGCCGCTTGGTTCGTCTGTTCCCATTTGAACTCTGGCAAATCGCGACCGAAATGACCTCCTTCGGCCGTTTTGCGGAAAATCGGCTTTTGGAGTTCTAAATACTCGATAATTCCACTGGGTGAGAGCGGGAATTTTTCGCGCACCAGGTCGCAAATCGTTTCATCGCTCACTTTGCCAGTGCCTTCGGTATCGACGTGAATGCTGACCGGCTCGGAAACACCGATCGCATAGGCCAACTGCACTTCACAACGGTCGGCCAACCCTGCGGCCACGATGTTCTT
>JANQPJ010000266.1 GCA_028289525.1 Pirellulales bacterium | reverse complement strand
GGTTCCACTCAAGTTCCCTCGCTTGCGCGTCGGGCTTGTATTTGAGTGGTTTTCAAAACACCAGAAATATTTGCCGCACACCCAGGCCCCAGGCCCGAGTCCGTTGGTTTGAAGTTTTTCGCTCTGCTCGATCACAACGGCCACCGGTTCTGCTGTCTTGGCTTCGAAAAACAACGCTATCGACTCGAAATCCTAACGATTCGGACCTCTTTGGCCCAGTTTTTGGGGCATTTCTTGCGGTTGGCTCCACTAGACCAACCCTCCCAGCTACCCCGTCGCGCCCATTGCTCCACATACCGGACAATCTACACTGGCGTGTTGATTTAGGTGGCATGCGTAAAAAGCGTTGTCATCATGAAGTCCGTTACGACCGCTCTAGATCCACGGCCAAACTGGTTGCTTTGCCGTCCCCTCTTAGTAGTGTGCGGCTTGAGAGCGAGCGTCTTGGCACGTCGCGGACATCAACGATCGACGGAGAAGAGGGATTGGTTCGGAATTGTCCGTGTGCCTGCCTGCAGGGCTGCGGACCACCTATGGAACTTCGCGGCTTGCGATAGAAGGAAGGATAGCTCGTTGAACCAGACCTCATGGAAGCATTGGCTACTGGCCAAGCGAATCTACTTGTTGCTGTTGGTTTACATAGTGGCGATTACGTTGGCGTTCGGCTCGGCGATACTGATTCACGATGACATGGTCATCACGCCTGAGTCCCAGGCATTGCTACTTGGCACACTGCCCTGGATTCTGGTGGTGAAGCTCACCGCGTTTCATTTCTTTGGCAGTTTCCACGGCTGGTGGCGTTACGTGACGTTTGCCGATTTGGCGGCCATTCTTCGCGTGGCGGTGGTCTCGACGTTGGTCATCGCCGTGATTGATCGCATGTTGGTCACAGACCATTCTCTTTCGCCAGCGTTGCTGCTGCTCGACTGCGGCGCTACGATTCTCTGGTTTGGCGGTTTGCGAAGCGTCTGCCGGCTGGTTCGAGAGCATGTGCTGCCGGCCATTTCGTTTGACGACCGAGAGCCGGCGTTGATTATCGGCGCAGTGCAAGGCGGCGAGGCGTTGGCTCGGCAAATTCACAACCAAACACTCATCCGCTATCGGGTCGTCGGGTTTCTCGATGAGAACCTTGCGTTCCGCGGCTCGCGGCTGGGAGGCATTCCCTTTCTCGGTTCACCGCGCGAGACGACTCGCATTGCCAAAGAGCATCAAGTGGAAACCGTGCTGGTGATTACCAACAGCATGTCAGGCAAACGCCTGCGACGGTTGGTGAACTCTTGTCGCACGGCCCAGATTAGCCTGAAGATGATTCCGCCGATCAACGAGCTACTCTCAGGCGATTACCGACCTCGCGTGCGCGATGTCGACATCAACGACCTGTTGCGGCGCGATCCGGTCCAACTCGACATGGAAGCGATTGACGAAATGCTGCAAGGCCGGTGCGTGATGGTCTCTGGGGCCGGCGGAAGTATCGGCTCGGAAATCTGCCGGCAGATTCTCCGCTGTCAGCCAGACACTCTAATTCTGCTGGAACGGGCAGAAAACAGCCTGTATCACATTGGGCGCGAGTTGCAGGCCAAGGCCCAAGGATGCCGGGTAATCCATTATTTGGCCGATGTGCGCGACTATGAACGGATGCACCATCTGTTCCAGCGTTACCAACCGGAGATTGTCTTTCACGCCGCGGCCCACAAGCACGTGCCGATGATGGAGCACAATCCTTCGGAAGCGATCAACAACAATGTGTTTGGCACCAAGCGGCTGGCCGACATGGCCGGCCAATATGGCGTCTCGCGGTTTGTGATGATCTCGACCGACAAGGCGGTCAACCCGACCAGCATCATGGGCGTGTCGAAGATGGTCGCCGAGCGTTATGTCCACGCCTCGTCCGAAGCCTTTGACACGAAGTATGTCGTGGTGCGATTTGGCAATGTACTGGCCTCGGCCGGCAGTGTGGTGCCGTTGTTCCAAGAACAAATTCGCAAAGGCGGCCCGGTCACGGTGACCCATCCCGAGATGGAACGGTTTTTCATGACCATTCCCGAAGCCTCGCAACTGGTGCTGCAAGCAGCGGCCATGGGCAAAGGGGGCGAAATTTTTGTACTCGACATGGGCGATCCGGTCAAAATTGTCGATCTGGCTCGCGACATGATTCGCCTGTCCGGGTTGTCGCTCAACGACATCGAAATCCGCATCACCGGCGTGCGGCCTGGCGAAAAACTGTATGAAGAACTTTACCAGGATGAAGAGACCACGTTGCCGACGCCCCATCCGAAGTTGCGCGTGGCCTACCACCGACCAGAGTCGCGTCAGGAAGTGCTCGATTTGATTGCCGAATTGGCACCGCTGGTCGACGAACCAGATCGAGTGATTGTCCAACGGCTCCAAGAGTTAACCCCGGAATATATTCCTCCCCAGGCCCCTAAGGCTGATCCCGACGAGGTGCCTTCTACTCGGTAAAGTCAAACAAACTAGTGGATGATGACGTTTAGTTTTAGTCCCGTTCCCAAGCAGAGCTTGGGAACGAGAGAAAAATGAGGATCTAGAAAGCACTGTTTTTCAGATACAACGATAAAAACGAGTGTTTCGCGCTTCGTCACCGACCGCTGCTACCGATCAACATCGGAAATTTGGAAC
>JANQPJ010000221.1 GCA_028289525.1 Pirellulales bacterium | reverse complement strand
GCCACGTGGACGACCAACACCGCGATCAACAATCCTGGCAGCACGCCGGCATGCAAGGCAAAGAATCGGGTGAGCGTGTGATGGCCATACTCCGAACCGCCGACGATCAACTGTTGGAGCCAAGGTCCGGCGATCGGCACGACGCCGGCGATCTTGGTTGCCACTTGCGTGGCCCAAAACCCTTTTTGATCCCAGGGCAACAGGTAGCCAGTTAGGGCCAAGCCCAGGGTAATTTTTAACAAGACCAGGCCGAGCCAGAAATTGATCTCGCGCGGCGCGCGATAGGCTCCGTCGATCACTACCTGCATCAAGTGCAAAGCCATCAACACAACCATCGCCTGGGCCGCGTAATGATGAATCCCCCGCAGCAACCAGCCGCCAGTCATTTCAAACTGAATGTAATAAACGCTTTCCCAGGCGGTTTGCGCACTCGGGCTATAGGCCATCCAAAGAAAGACGCCGGTAATCATCTGGACCATGAACACAAACACCAGCGTGCTGCCCCAAACATAGCGCCAGCGTGCGCCGCCAGGGATGTTTTCATACAGCGCTTCGCGCGTAAATTCACGGTAGCCGGTACGGTCGTCCAACCAGTCGAGTAGTGATTTGATCATCGGGCTTATTCTGGAATTTTTTTGGCAATGCCGCTGCGAAAACGTTGATAACGCACCCAAACTTCGTTGTCGTTACGAATTTCGACTTCTAATTCGTCTAGGTCGCGCGGACTGGGGCAGCTTTCCGGACGAACGCGCACCGCGTCGGGCGTCCAAGAGCTGTTGTGGCACGGACACTGGTAGAGTGCCTGATCGGCCTTGAAATCGACGGCGCAACCAAGATGAGGACAGACGGCCGACACCGCCTGGGGCGGTTCGTCCTCGCTCTGCCGGCGCAGATAAACCGCACCGATTGGCTGGGGCGGATACTTGCTCCACTTGTCCCAACGGGTGTCGATTACCGGAAAACGATGCGGCAGACCATCGGCCGGCACCGCGTCGAGCGAAGCGACCCGAAGCGGCTTACCGCCTTGGCTTCGACGGCGACCGAGCGGGTCGAAGAAGACCACCAAACCGCTGACCAACGGGACCAGCCCCACAAATCCGCCCACCACGATCGAGGCCACCTGGGCGAAAAAACCGCGCCGAGGATCACCTGAGCCAGCGTCTGAATCGTGAGACTTCGCATCCTGGTTCATGAGAGACTCCGAAGCACTTTTATTGATGATTGACTTAAGAACGAATCTTCGTGCGTGTCAATTTTATCCTGATTTTCCGGCCTCCCGTTGGGCGGCCTAGATGATTTATCTAGTTAACACCCAATAGTTCACGCCAGCCCAACCGTCGGGATAGCGCACGGATCGTTGATGAGATGACTCGGTTGCTCGCTGCAAGCTTTGTCCCCTAGCCGCGCTCACGACGCGTCGCCGGGGCCTCACAAAAACAAATCCATTTGTCCACGAATACCACAGCGCAGAGTTACGTAAAAAGGTGGGCTATCGGGCAGGATGGGCACGATTATGCCATGCTTGCGCGAACCGTGTCAAGAATTTTCGTGCGCACCTCGTCAAACGTCCCGGCACAGGTCGCCCCAGACGCCAAAATGTGCCCACCTCCGCCAAATTGCTCGGCAATCGCTCGGACGTCAATCTTTCCCCGACTACGAAAACTGGTCTTCACGCGGTCGGGCCCCAATTCGACAAACAACAACGCCACCTCGCAATGCGCCACGCGCATCAAATGGTTAATCACTTCTTCGGTGTCGCCTGGCTGGGCTCCACACTCGGTAAAATCAGCAGTCACCGCTTGCGAATAAACGAGCCGTCCACCTAGCTCGGCTTGCAAGCCACGGAGAATCTGGCCGCGCAACCGTACCCTGGCCGGGGTCTCTTGTTCGTACAGATTGCGATAGATCGCCTGTGGCTTGGCCCCAGCGGCCACCAGTCGGGCAACAGTTGCATAGGTTTTGTCGGTCACCGAAGCAAAGCGGAACCAGCCGGTGTCGGTGGCAATCGCCGCATACAACGGATCGGCCATCTCGGCCGACAACGGCACACCTAGCGCATCGGCCGCTTCGACCACCAACCGGCCAGTCGCCTCGGCCTGAGGGTTTTTAAGATTCACCGCGCCCAGGTCATCTTCGCTCACGTGATGGTCGACGACCAGGCGCTCTGCCTGTGAGGCGCGGACCACGTCGGCCATTGCTCCCAGCTGAACCCAAGCACTGGTGTCTAGCACGATCAACACCTGGGCCGCATCGAGCGTCGCCTGCTCGACTTCGGCCACCGAGCGAATCCGCTCAGTCGGATCGAGAAATTTCAGATGCTCCGGCACTGGGTCGGGATTGACGATCACGACCTCTTTGCCACAGGCGGCTAAAATCGCAGCCATGCCGAGTTCGCTCCCCAGGGCATCGCAGTCGGGCCGTTGATGGCTGGTGAGCAGAAACCGCTGGTGAGTTTCGACCGCACGTTGTAGAGCAGACCAATTGATCGACATCAATCTCGTGTCCCAAGGGCAGGGGAGGGGAGTATCGCCCCGGGATGCCCAAGGCACGTCGATCGGCCGAGAGAACTTACTGGCCACACTTGGCCGCCGCTGCCGCTGCCTGGGCAACGTCGTCGGCCAACTGGTTGGTTAGATCCTCGACCGAGGGAAACGTTTGAATGTCTCGCAGCCGGGCTAAAAAGTCAACCTCCATTGGCCGCCCATAAAGCGTCTCGCAACAGCCAATCAGGTGGACTTCGACCTTCCGCCCCTGTTCGGCAAAGGTTGGATTGGGGCCGATGTTGATCGCCGCCGGCCAACGCTGGCCATCGACCAGCCCTCGGCCAGCGTAAACCCCTTCGCCAGGCAACATCGTGTCGACCGCTTCGAGATTGGCGGTCGGAAACCCCAGCCGGGCGCCACGGCCAGCCCCGTGGGTTATCATTCCGCGAATCCGGTACGGTCGGGTAAGCAGTTGGCAGGCTGCATCGACATCGCCGGCGGCCAACAACCGTCGCACACGCGAACTCGACACAAATTGGTCCGACTCGCCCAGCCGATAGGGTTCCACCACGTCGAGCCCGATGTCTGCTTTGCGACACAATTGTTCTAGCAGCACGACATCGCCGCCCCGGTTGCGGCCAAAGTAGAAATTGGGGCCTTCGATCAATGCCTGAGCGCCGAGTAAGTCGCACACCACCGTGTCGAAAAACTCCTGGGCACTCAACTGCAAGAAGGCCTCGGTCGTCGGATAGGCGAACATTCCGTCGATGCCTTGTCCCAATAGCAACTCGGCCTTGCGCTCGGTCCAGGTTAACGGCGGCGGGACTTCTTCGGGCCGTAGCAGGCGGACCGGATGAGGATCGAACGTCAACACGACCGCCGGACCTTGGACCTCGCGTGCTCGTTGGATCAAACGCGAAACGATTCGCGCGTGGCCTAAGTGGACTCCGTCGAAATTGCCAATCGCCACGGCCCCGCCACGCAAGTCGTCCGGCAGTTGATCTGGATCGCGAACAATCTTCAACGTTGGAGATGCCTTGGAGAAAGAGAAGCTGTGGAGCATGAACTACTGGCTAGCATAGTCGATTGAATCTTAGCAGGCGAGTTGCTCGGAAAAAAACAGCGGCCGGTGGCCGCTCGCGAAAGGATACGA
>JANQPJ010000209.1 GCA_028289525.1 Pirellulales bacterium | reverse complement strand
ATGTCGTCATTGAGTTTGCTGCATCCCGGCGACGAAGTCTCGTCGCGGCTAGAGACTTCTGGTTTGTTCATCCGACATCAAGGCACCGAGTCTTCAAAGTTGCGATCACTGAAACTCATCAAATTGTCAGCGAAACCATCGGGAATTGTTGCCGTGGAGTCTCCAAAATTTGGCACTGCACCACTGCCCCAGTCATCGTCGAGTCCGGCAGAGTTGACCTGAAATGGGCCAATGACGTTGCTGTCTGCATCGGCATAGGGGCCCTTGACTGTTGGTGTCAGGCCCAAGCTGTTGTAGTAGACGTAAGCTTGGGCCAGCCCTGGCGGTTGATATGCCATTGGATTATCGCTGGCGTCGCGCAGGATTCGGCTTTTGTCAAAGTCGAAAAAAGGTGTTCTGGTGCCTGAACCACTTATCGGGGTTCTTGGATTCGGGTCAAAACCGCCTAGCCAAAAAACAATCGCTTTCTCTTCGCTATTGCCCCCGGCTGGTATCGCAGCAACTTCGGTCGCTGGGTTTGCGCGTGGAAAGAGCTTTCTCAGGTGTGCCTCGACAGCAGTCGTGTCTGAAAGATTCGGCGGATACGACCCATACTTGGCTTTATATGCCTGAAACCCGGCGGCGATGTTGTCCAGTTCGACCTTGACCTTGGCCTCTTGGGCTCGGGCCAAGGCGCCCATCACCGCAGCGGTCAACAACGTGGCCAGCATGCCGATGATCGTGATCACGACCAGCATCTCGACCAAAGTAAACGAGCGTCGGGGAGTGCGTCTAACCATTGATTTTGCCTCACGGAATTGCTGGTTTGGTTCTAACCACGATGGAAAAATCCGAAATCCGAAGCACGAAATCCGAAACAAATTCTAAATACGAAATCCAAAGGTTCTAAACGGATGGTTCAATCATTCCGAATTCTTCAGGATCGCGCCGAGAATATTCATCAGTTCCGTGCTTTCCTGAACAAGCTTGTCCCGTTCTGTATTCAAGGTTGATTCATCTTGGGTGTCTAGAAGCCGCAGCTAGTAGCGGGTTTCTTTCGATTCCTTCCGCGAGATACGAACTCGCATCCGAAAATCTTTCTTGCTCAGTGCCTCATTCGCTTCAATGTAGTTGGCTCCTACCGACCCAGAGGAACGTACGACCTGCTTCACGTCTTCGGTATTACAAATCGTACGTGGCAATTGTTTGACAAAAGCCCGAACACGCCGAGCAAATTCGTAGGTGCGGTCCTCCAGGTCATACGGCCGGTCGCCCAAGGTTTGGGTCATTGTTGCTTTGGAAATTTAGTATTTGTTTCGGATTTCGTGCTTCGGATTTTCCTTCGGTGCTTCGGATTTTATCCGTCTAGAGCAAATTACCAAAATGCGTACCGGTGTTTCGTCGGAAAACCTCGGCGAAAACTAGGTCACGTCCGCTACGGTAAAAAGCAACTTGCTTTAAGTGAGCGACGAAATCAACTTCACCAGCGGCATAAACAGAGCGATCACAATAAAACCAACCATGCCGCCGAGAAAGATAATCATCAACGGTTCCATCAAACTCACCAGGCTCTCGGTCAACACCGACACCTCTTCGTCATACGTGTCGGCCACCTTGTAGAGCATCGTATCTAGCTCGCCAGTTTCTTCGCCGACGTCGACCATGTTCACCACCATGTCAGTCACCACCTTTTGTCTCATTTTGGTGATGTACAACAGCAACCCAATCGGGCCGGCGATGAACATGAACCAGAAAAACGCGGCCACCGGATGGAATGGCGGCGTCGCGTTTTCCTGAAGCGGTTTGGCGATCGACTCGCCTTCGCGAATCGATTCAGTCACTTTGCCATACAGCCGTTCGAACATCGCGTTGCCGGCCGTCTGTCTGGTAATCGAGAGGGCTTCTAAAATCGGTACGCCGCTCGAAACCAGGGTGCCGAGAGTTCGCGTGGTGCGGGCCAAAATATTCTTCTCGACCAATTGGCCGAAGATCGGCATTTTCAGCGTGAACAAATCCCAGCCGAACCGCCCATGCTCGAATTTGCGGACCAGCTTGACAAACAGCCATACGCCGATGGGAATGCCGGGAATCAAATACCAATAATTCACGCAGAACGACGAAATGTTCATCAACATCAGTGTCATCGGCGGCAGTTCCAACTCGAAGTCGTCAAAAATCTTTTGGAACGCCGGCACGATCTTGATCATGATGAACGTCAGAATGCCGATCGAAACGCTGATCACCATGACCGGATAAATCAGCGCGCCGCGAACTTTCCGTTTGAGCGATTGGGCTCGTTCCATAAACTCGGCCAAGCGGCGCAGAATGATTTCGAGCGCGCCGCCTGCCTCGCCGGCTTTGATCATGTTGACATACAGCCGGTCGAACGCCTTGGGCGACTTGGCCATCGCCTCGGACAGGGTGCCGCCGGCTTCGATTTCGTTGCCGACGTCTTCCAGGCAATATTTCAAACGGCCAGGGTTTTGTTGGCCAGAGAGGATTCGCAGACTGCGGAGGATTGGCAGTCCGGCGTCTTGGAGGATCGAGAGCTGGCGGGTGAAGGTGGTGAGGTCTTTCGACTTCACGCCGCCGAGAACGATGCCTCGATTGGCGGTGCTGCCTTTGGTGCCCGAGGCGCTGGCCGCCTTGCGGTTTTTCTTGACGGTGATTTTGGTGACAAAGTAGCCCATCTGCCGAATCGTGGCCTGGGCTTCTTCTTCGCTCACCGCCTCGATCACGTCTTTGATCTCGGCGCCGGTGGCGTCCATGGCTTCGAATTGGAAAGTTGGCATTGGAGAAACCTATTGGGAGCGATTTAAATTCGAAATCCGAACGACTCGAAACGGTTGTCAAAACAGATCGTTGAATATCGAGATGCAAGCGATGTATTAGAAGACCCCTAGCCGCGACGCAACGCGTCGCCGGACAACGTTGAAACTATCTGCACTCACTGCACTTCAACGTGTCCGGCGATGCGTTGCATCGCGGCTAGAATCCTCCGTGTCTTTGTGACTCCGTGAGATATCTTTCGTTGTTTTGAACCTTTGGATTTCGGATTTTACTTCAGCTCATGCTTCCAGAATCGTTTCTCGAATCACCTCCTCGGCGGTGGTGGTGCCGGACAGGGCGGCCTTCATGCCGGCGTCGCGCAGGGTGACCATGCCGTTTTCGCGGGCAGCATCACGCAGTTCGTCGGTCGAGGCGTTTTCGATAATCATGTCGCGAATCTGGTTGTTGATGACCATCAATTCAAACAAACCTACGCGGCCTTTGTAGCCGGTGTTGTTGCAAAACTCGCAGCCTCGCCCGCGATAGAACTGCTTGTCGACCAAGTCTTCTTTCGTGAGTTCTAAATCGGACAGCATTTCGTCGGTCGGGGTGACCTCCTCGCTGCAATGCGTGCAAATGCGCCGTACGAGCCGTTGGGCCAAGATGGTTTCGACGGTGGCGGTGATCAAGAATGGCGGAATGCCCATGTCGCGCAAGCGAGTGATTGTGCCGGGTGCGTCGTTCGTGTGTAGTGTGCTAAAGACCAGGTGGCCAGTGAGCGATGCCTGAACGGCGATTTCGGCCGTTTCGATGTCGCGAATCTCGCCGACCAGAATCTTGTCGGGGTCTTGGCGAAGGATTGCCCGCAGACAGTTGGCAAAGGTGTTGCCAATCGAGGCGTCGATCGGCACTTGCACGATCCCATCGAGGTCATATTCGACCGGATCTTCGGTCGTGATGATTTTGTCCTCGACCGAATTCAATTCGTTCAAGGCCGAATACAACGTGGTGGTTTTGCCTGAGCCGGTGGGGCCGGTGACCAGCACAATGCCGTTTGGTTTTTGGATCACTTCGCGAAAGGCCGACAAGGTTTGCTCGTTCATGCCGACGTTGTTCAGGTCGAGCGAAACGACCGAGCGATCGAGCACCCGCATGACGACGCTTTCGCCAAATAGGGTGGGCAACACGCTAACCCGCAGGTCGACTGGGTGGCCGCCGACGGTCAACTCGATCCGGCCGTCTTGAGGGAGCCGTCGTTCGGCGATGTCGAGGTTGGCCATCACTTTGATTCGAGTGGTGATGGCAAAGGCCAGGTGGCGCGGCGGAGGGACCATTTCAAACAGTACGCCGTCGGCCTTGATGCGAATGCGAAACTCGTCTTCGAACGGTTCGAAGTGCAAGTCGCTGGCGTGGTCTTTAATGGCCATCAGCAGGACCATGTTGAGCAGTTTACGAACCGGCTCGCTATCGGCCAGGGCTTCGATGCTGTCGAGGTCGATGGGGCCGTCGCCGCTGGCCAGCCGAGCGGCATTGGCCAGCTCTTCGTTGTCTTCCAGGTTGGCCACCAGGCTTTCGACGCTTTCGCTGCCGGTGGCGTAATATTTTTTTAGTGCCTTGAGGATGCCGGTTTCGGTGGCCACCGAAACCCGAATGTCGTAACCAAGAAAGGTGCGCAGTTCGTCCTGGACGGCCAGGTTTTGTGGCTCGCACATGGCGATGGTGAGTGTGTTGTCTTCAAACGCGATCGGCACGACCCGATACATTTGGGCCATCGGCTCGGTCACTCGGGCAATCACGTCGGGCGCAATGGTCAGCTCGCCTGCGTTGCAGGTAGCCAGGTGCATCTGTTCGGCCAATGCCTGGGCCAATTGCTCTTCGGTCAGAATGCCTAGCCCGAGGGCTACTTGGCCGAGCAACTGGCCAGGCTGTTGCTTCTGTTCTTCGAGCAATTGTTCGAGCTGGTAGTCGTTGATGAATCCCAGGTCGACGAAAATTTGTCCGATGCGTCGAATGGACATTTTAAAGCGGTCGAGGGTTGAGGGTTGAGGGTTGAGGGCACGCGCTCGCGCGTACCGGCAACCAAAAACTAACGGCTAAAATATTTCGTTGCGTCAAATTTTAAAATTCCAGCTTCAAAGTTGTGATGCAATTGTGTTTGTCCCTAGCCGCGATGTAACACATCGCCGGACCGAGTAACGCATCTAAGCGACGTACAAGCAATTAACAACAAGTAACAAAAATCTTCTCAGCGTCCTCTGTGCTCTCGGTGGTCCCCATGGCACTACAACGTGTCCGGCGATGTGTTACATCGCGGCTAGGGGTTGCGAGCACATCGTTTACGACACGTGATTCTTTCATTTTTAGCGGTCCATACGCG
>JANQPJ010000208.1 GCA_028289525.1 Pirellulales bacterium | reverse complement strand
TAGCCCTCTGGCAAATTTAGGTAGTTCCAAATTTCCGATGTTGATCGGTAGCAGCGGTCGGTGACCGCTCGCGAAACACTCGTTTTTATCGTTGTATCTGAAAAACAGTGCTTTCTAGTTCCTCATTTTTGGAACGACTGAATTTAGGTTTTGTCTCAAAACACGCCGGGTGAATGTGGTAGGTTGCAAGCTTCTGTTTGTCCCCTAGCCGCGACGCGACGCGTCGCCGGGGCCTTCCAAAAACAAATGAACTCAGGTACTAGGTTCGCAAGCAATCCACCACATTCACTCGCTTGCGCGTCGTGCTTGCAAGTGTTTTGAGACAACGCCGAATGGGTTATTCAATTGCTTCTGTGAGGGCCCCGGCGACGAAGTCTCGTCGCGGCTAGGGATTGCGAATCTACCAAATCGCCCCCGCTTCCAACAATCAAAAAACACGGTCTACTAGTGCAAGTTGCACGGGACTATAGCGGTCGTGACTCTGGTTTTTCCGATGTTTCTCGACGAAACATCGCTACACAAACCTGAAAGCCGCTCTAGACGCTGATCTTGCCGATTCGCACCCGGGTATACATCTGGCGATGGCCTGTCTTGCGGCGCGAATTCTTGCGGCGACGAAACTTTTGCACCACCAGCTTTTCGCCCATTTGGATGCCAAGCACTTCGGCCGATACCTTGGCGCCCTCGACCACTGGCTTGCCAACGGTTAACGCACCGTCGTTGCTGTAGGCCAGCACGCGATCCAACTCCAACGTCTCGCCCGAGGACAACTCGCGATAATCGAGATCGAGTTCCTGGCCTTCTTCTACTCGGTATTGGCGTCCACCGTCGGAGATAATTGCGTACATCGTCGAGACTGCTTGTTGAGCTAGAGTAAATCAGAGAAAGACGACGGCCCATCCATGGCAAGCGCCTAGGGCGACAGGCCTGGACTCCGTCGAAACGACTCATTTTAGCGATCGCAGGCCGCGGGGCAAAGCCCTCTTTTCGCCCAAATTTGCCGAAAAACTATCGGTTCGACGGCCAGCGCTGGCCGACCTCGGCCCGAATGAACCCGATCGCGTCGCGGGCTAACTGCTCTTCGGTCTCATACATCCGTCGCCAAATTTTGGTCGCTTCGGCGATCTCAGGCAGCGCCTGGCCAAACGCCTCGACCGTGAGCCAGCCCTGGTAGTCGATCTCGCGCAACGCGTCGAACGTCTCGTCCCAGCGCACATCACCCGCACCCGGCGTGCTCCGATCGTTCTCGGAAAGATGCACGTGGACCAGCACGTCGGCACATGCCTTGATGGCCCCCGACACACTCTTCTCTTCGATATTGGCATGAAACGTGTCATACATCACCCGGCAGCTAGGATGGTCAACCTCACGAGCAAATCGAGCCGCATCGGCATGCGTGTTGAGAAAATAGGTTTCGAAGCGATTCAAGGGCTCGAGCGCCAGCGTCACGCCTACCTGGGCGGCATATTCGGCCACCTGACGCATGCTGTCGACTCCCCAACGCCACTCGTCGTCGGTCGGGCCTTGGCCACTGAACAGCCCTAGCGCCGAGTAGTAGGGCCCAATCAAGTGCGTGCAACCGGCTGCCGCGGCGCTGTCGAGCGTGGCCTTGGTCCGCTCGACGCCTTTGGCCCGCACGGTCGGGTCGGGGCTGATCGGATTGTCTTCGGCCACGCGAATCGTACTGGCCGTGCGGCCCAACCCCAGCTGGTCGAGCGATTTTCCCAGCCTGGCGAATTTGGCCTCGTCTGGCGCCATGATCGGCAGCTCGACCCCATCATAGCCAAGCCGCTTGAGCATCTCGCAAATCGGCAAATGTTCGTCGGTCACATCGCCGGTCCAGAGCAACAAGTTCAGGCCGATCTTCATCCCACACTCCCCCGGGGTCCAGTCAGTAACTCTTCGCGTCGAGTCCGCACTTGGCACCGCATCTCCGGCAACACCGCCAGGAACGTTTGCGGCAGCACTGGCAAACCGACACGACGCATCACCTGATTCAAACGGACTGCCAGTTTCGCATCCGTCAGGTAGTCCAGCAAGAACCGTTCTTGAGAAAATCGAGGCAGCAGTTCGGCTAGCCGCTCGACGCGCCGCGAGGTGAGCCGTTCGACCAGCCGCCTCACCGTGGCGGGGTCGAGTTGATCCACGGCCGCATAGTAGGCCTCTAGACGCGCTTGATCGTCGGCAATCAACTCGGCATCGAGCAAGATTTCGACCAGGATATGGCCCAAGAAGCTGGGGCGAAAGCCATCGTCGGCTGATAGCGCATCACGAGCGATTTTCGTCAACGCGAGCGACAATTCGGCAAATGCCCTGGTTTCATGAAACCAGGCATCATCGTGATGATGCTGAACGACCCCACGCGCCAGGGCGGCCATCTGTGGATCGGCATCGTCGACCAACGGCTCGGCCAGCCGACGGCGAGGGCGAATGCGCCGGTCGACCACATTCATCCAGTCCGGCAACGCCGTCCCGGCCAAAAAGTAAGGATCGTCGAGAAACCGATAGCCGTGCGCGTAATAATTCATGCCTAGTGTTTTGAAGTTGTGCTATTTCCGCAAATGCTTCCTGATTGACCACGAACAGCGGCCGATGGCCGAAGCGCGAAACGGTCAAGTCTTCTGTTTCGCGCTTCGACCACCGGTCGCTGATTTTTCAAAAAACGACTTTGTAGTCATCCTGCCAGCCGATTGGTCTCCCCTGGAAAAATGACCTGCTGTCAGTCTATCATAACCGTCCTGCGTCCGACGGTTTTCTTTGGTCCGGGAAAACCTGCTATTCTGATGTGTGTGTCAGATTTGTGGGGAATGATCGGTTTTCTACAGTTCCCGGCGCGACGCAACGCGTCGCCGGGAATTGTGAACCACGTTTTTCTACCTTCCTTTCATAACGCTCACACGATTCTGATCGAAAGGCCCTCGGCAATGGAAGCTTCCTCGCAACCAACTCGACCACCAGTCTCGGCATTTGGCCGCACATGCCGTGCCTTGGCCATGCTGCTCAACACACTGGCCAGTGGGGTGTTGCTGGTCGTGGTGGCCGAACTGTTTTACGTCGGCTATGTCGCCTGGGAGCGGGACGATTTGCCCGACGCCCACCTCGCGCTGGCCGAAGGGCCAGGCCCCTGGCGCGACGTAGAGCCGATGGCTTCTCACCTAGGCCGTGCGATGCGGCTGCCGGTACTCGCCTTGGCCGCCTCGATTGTTTCGCTGGTGTTCTATCGCCACCAGGCCGGGCTGATGCTGGCAATCATGTCGCTCTTGGTCCTGGTGATGGTCAACTTCATGTTTGGTTGGCTCGTCCGCTAAGCGCTGATGGTCGTTTGCTGAATAAACGCCGGGCACCAGGCTCGATGATTCGCATCAACAGCAAGACGCTTGCCAGGCGGGCCAGCCAAGCGGCCAGAAACAACCCGTTGTAGTGTTCGATCGGATCGCCCGACGACAGCAACCGCTCGAGCAGCCATCCTCCGGCAATCGTGCCGGCGGCATAGACCACTCCAGTCACGGCATAGTAGCCCGCCAAATGCGGCGTGGCGTCGTCGTCAGGAGCAAGCTTCAAAATCAACGCCGGCAACGCCACGTTGATTGCCGCATAGGCGATCCAAACCACAAACGCACCTGCCAACCAAACAGGCTGCTCAGGACTGGCCTGCCAATAAAACAACGGACCGGTGGCGACGATCGTTTGAGCCACGATCAACACCGGGCGGCTGCCCAGCCAATCGACCGCCTTCCCAGCCCAGGGCCCACAGCCACTCTGCCCCAACCCCATCGCCGACCGGGCAACCAACAGCCACAACACCGAGAGCCCCAGGACATCGCGTGGGAAAATGGCCTGGGCTGCCTGCGTCAGCCCGTTGACCAGTGAAAACCAAATGCCAAAGAGCAGCAACCGCCAGAACCGTCGATCGACAAAGACCGCCTGCACCGCTGGCCACACCGCCTGCGCTGCATCGTACGGTTCTTCGCCCTCAGGCATTCGCGCCAACGGCAACACGGCCAGCAACATCATCGCCGCGCCCAACACCGTCGGCACGGCATACCCTACCCAACGGGGCAGATCAAACATCGACCGTTCGACCTGGTAGACAAACAAACCGGCGGCGACCATGCCGACAACTTGCCCCAAGAGTAAAAACCGTTCTCGACGGCCCAGAAAGCGTCCGCGAATGCGGAGCGGCGCTAGATCGCGCAGCCAAGCCCACAAGACAATCGTCGCGCAGTACTGAAACAGATGACATCCCGCCCAAACGGCAACCAGCGTCCATAGCGTCCCACGCGGACTCGACAACACCCCAGGCTTGGCCAGCCCGGCAATCATCGCCAAGAGTAGTGCGGCAAGCGTATAGAATCCCACGCAAAACCGCCGTCGGTTGCCGGCACGTTTGAGCAAAGCTGGCGTGGCCAAGCGGAGAATCCCGACCAAACGGGGCGCTGCCAACATCAGGCTAATCGCCAATCCACCGGCTCCCAGCTCGAGAGCCAGAAAGACCACCAGCGTCGAACTGGTCAGCCCGTTGCCGAGTGCCCACAACCCGGCGTTCCAGTAGGCGAGCCGCAGGGCTCGTCGCCGGTCGTCTCGGGCAGATGGGATGGCGGATTTCACGGTGAAAACACAACGGCAAGGTTTCGAAAAGCGATTCGGAATCGTTGACCCTCAATATAGAAGACCGAGCACCGTCTGTCGTCGAGTTGAACATGATTGGCTCTGTTTCGCGAGCGGTCACCGACCGCTGTTTTTTTGAAAAAACGACTTTGCAGTCCTCCTGCCTTCACAGACGCTTTAGTTGACAGTCGCATCTTGCCCCACTAGCCTAGAAACAGGTCATTTTGGGGCGTTGGCAGCTATTTTCCCTGCCGCGTTCTTCCTTGCACAAACTCATCCATCCAATCACATCGGCTTCTGTTGGCACGCCTTCTCGCATTCGCTGGTGCAAACTGGGCGAGAACCGGTTCCGTTGCTTCCAGTGCCTGAGAACCGGCGGTGCAAAACGAGCATGGGCGACTTCACAGAAATCCTCGTTCGTCAGGGCGTCATCGGTCCAGGCCAGTTGGCCGAAGCCGAACAGATGGCCAAGGACGCCCGCGACCTGAGTGTCGGCGACGCGCTCATCCGACTCGGCTATGCCTCGGGCGACGACGTGATGCGAGCCCTGGCCGAGGAACATGGCCTCGATTTTGTCGACTTGAACGAGGTGATGATCCCCCCCGCGATCGTCGAACTGGTCCCCGAATCGGTCGCCCGAGAAAATTGCATCCTGCCGCTGGCCGAAGACGACGGCACGTTGACCGTGATTGTCAGCGACCCGTTGGATCTCGACACGTTTGAAAAACTGCGGTTTATCCTCAATAAAAAGGTCGAAATCGCGCTCTCGCCCAAGGAGAGTATTCTCGAAGCCATCAATCGCCATTACGGCCAGGTCGACGGCGAAAGCGCCGACTCGATGCTGCAAGAGTTCACCGACACGGCGATCGACTTCACCGAGACCGAAGAAGACACCGGCGAACCGGAAGAGACCGTCGACGAGACCAGCGCCCCAGTCGTCCGGCTGGTTCACCTGGTCATCTCCGAAGCCATCCAGCTTCGGGCATCCGACATTCACGTCGAGCCGTTCGAAGATCGGGTACGGATTCGCTACCGGATTGACGGTGTGTTGGTCGAACGCGACAGCCCTCCGCGACGTCTGCTGGGGGCGATTCTTTCCCGCATCAAAATCTTGGCCAAAATGGACATCGCCGAACGCCGGCGCCCCCAAGATGGGCGGATCAAAATCACCGTGGGCGACAAGGAACTCGACCTTCGGGTAAGCGTGTTGCCGAGCACCTATGGCCAGTCGGTCGTGATGCGGCTGCTCGACAAGGACAACATCAAAGTTGGTATCCGACAACTTGGCCTCTCGGAAAAAGACTACCAATATTTCCGCGGCCTGATCCGGCGGCCCAACGGAATCATCCTGGTTACCGGCCCCACTGGTTCGGGGAAGACCACTACCCTATACGCGGCACTCAACGAGCTGAATCGGCCCGATCGCAAAATCATTACCGCCGAAGATCCGGTTGAATACTACCTGCCCGGCATCAATCAGGTCGAAGTGCGCCACAACATCGGCCTCGACTTTGCCCGGATTATTCGGGCAATGTTGCGTCAAGCGCCCAACTGTATCCTAGTGGGTGAGATGCGCGACCTGGAGACCGCCTCCATGGGAATCCAGGCATCATTGACTGGACACTTAGTTTTTAGTACATTACATACGAACGATGCGCCCGGATCTGTTACGCGCATGACCGATATGGGAGTCCCCGCCTATCTGGTTGCGAGCAGCGTCATCGGGGTTCTGGCGCAACGGCTCGTCAGGGTCGTGTGCAGCAAGTGCAAACGGCCCCACGATCCGCCCCAGTCACAACTCGAGGCGGCCGGCATCACTTCGGAAATGGCGGCCAAGGCAAATTTCGTCCAGGGCAAAGGGTGTGCGCAGTGCCAGCACAGCGGTTATCGGGGACGTTTGGGCATTTTTGAGGTGATGAAAATGAGCCCTCGAATTCGCGAACTGACCTTTGAAGGGGCCCCTACCCAAACGATCCGCAAACAGGCCATCACCGAGGGCATGCACAGCCTTTACGACGATGGGATTCAAAAGGTGCTACGAGGTGTCACCACGATCGAAGAGGTTTTCCGCGTGGCCAAAAAGTCTGACTGATTAAGGTCGGTCGCCGGGGAAAATTGGGAGGCAAATTTCCCCCCAAGGCAACCTGATACGAATAATCGCATCGTACGGAACAGAATTCTCTTATCAATCTTATCTATTCGCACGCTCGCAAGGCGGCCCTGTGGTTTTCACAGCACTGCGTGTCCGGTCGATGTTGAGTTTCTGATTTGAGATTTGACGCACTCGCGCGTACGAACAGCTAAGAACGAATCACGAAAGATCAATTTCATCTTGTCCCTAGCCGCGATGTAACACATCGCCGGACCGAGTAACGCATCTAAGAGACTACAAACGATCAACAACAAATAACAAAAACCTTCGCTGCACTCTCCGTGGTTTTCACAGCACTACAACGTGTCCGGCGATGTGTTACATCGCGGCTAGGGGTTGCGAGCACATCGTTTACGACACGTGATTCTTTCATTTTTAGCGGTCCATACGCG
>JANQPJ010000154.1 GCA_028289525.1 Pirellulales bacterium | reverse complement strand
GGCCGAAGCCCGGTTGGCAAGCCTGGGGTTCGAGCAAGATACCGACGTGTTGGACACCTGGTTCAGTTCGGCCCTGTGGCCCCATTCAACCCTGGGCTGGCCGGAAACGACCGACGAACTCGACTACTATTACCCGACCGATACGCTCATCACCAGCCGCGACATCATCACCCTTTGGGTTGCCCGAATGGTCTTGGCCGGTCTGCACAACATGGACGAGATTCCGTTCCGCGAGGTCTACATTCATCCCAAGATTCTCGATCGCTACGGGGAAGGGATGTCGAAGTCCAAAGGCAACGGGGTCGATCCGCTCGATGTGGTCGAGAAGTTTGGGGCCGACGCGCTCCGGTTTGGCATTGCCTATTTAACGACCGAAACGCAAGACGTGCGGATGCCGGTCGATTTTGAGTGCTCTCACTGTCAGGCGACCGTGGAACAGACCAAGAAGAACCGCATGTTGCCCAGGGTCGAGTGCGGCCAATGTGGCCAGGCGTTTGCGACCCAATGGGCCGAGGCCGATGAGGACCGCGCGTTGCCACGAGGGTCGGTGATTAGCGAACGGTTTGAGTTGGGCCGCAATTTCTCAAACAAATTGTGGAACGCTTCGCGGTTTGTGCTGTTGAATCTGGAAGGCTACACGGCCGGACCGGTCGCCGACGAGGCGCTCGAGATCGAAGACCGTTGGGTGTTGAGCCGGTTGGCGACGATCACGGCCGGTGTGACCGAAGCGCTCGAACACTATCAGTACGCCGAGGCTGCCCGACTGCTATACGACTTTGCCTGGGATGAGTTTTGTAGCTTCTATGTCGAGTTGTTAAAAAACCGGTTGCAAGCGGCTGACAGCAAGCCGACGGCCCAGCGTGTTTTAGCCCATACGCTCGATGGTTTGTTGCGTCTGTTACACCCGATGATTCCGTTCTTGACTGAAGAGGTTTGGCAACGGCTCGGCGAAATCGCCCCCGAACGCGGCTTGGCCCAACCGGCGCCGGCTGCTCGGAGCGTGATGATTGCCGAGTGGCCTCAGGCCGACTTGGCGCGCCGCGACGAGAAGACCGAACGCCGGTTCGCGTTGTTCCAAGCGGTGCTCGCAGGACTGCGCGAGATTCGCAGCCGCCAAAACATTCCGCCGCGCGAAGCGATCGAGTTTTCGCTTCGGGCAGACGACGACGTGGTGCAGTTGTTACGTCCGATGGCCGCCTCGTTCGCCTCGTTGGCCAAGGCCCAGGCGACTGCCTGGGGACCGGACGTCGAGCCGCCGGCCACGAGCGCCAATGCCAGCTTGGCCGGAATCGAGATTTATGTCGACATGAAGGATCTGATCGACGTCGAGGCTGAGATTGCTCGCAACGAAAAGGAGCAGCAACGGCTTACTCAGATGATTACCGGTGGGGAAAAAAAACTATCCAACGAGAATTTTGTCAGCCGGGCGCCTGCCGAAGTGGTTGAGAAGCAACGCGAGCTGTTAGAACAAAACCGCCGCGATTTGGCCGCCGTCGAGGCAACGCTCGCCGACCTACGGCGGCAGGCTTGAGGTTTTGCGGCAGGACATCTGCAAAGTCAACGATTCTACAAGAAACAGCGGTCGGTGACCGCTCGCGAAACGGGAGAATCTAGCCGTTTCGAGAGCGACCACCGGCCGCTGCTTTTCAACTTTGCAGTGATCCTGAGGTTTTGTGCAGGTCGACTAGCCGGTCGTTGTTGTGGCGTCTTATAATACAGCTTCTCACAACGTTGGGCGATCAGCTTGTCAGGAATGATCGCCGGCGCTAGATTGTACGCCTCGAAGGACGTTTGCCATGCCGGTCTTGATGGAACTCTCGCGAATCATCATTAGCGAGATCAACGATCAACAGGTGATCTATCTGCGCGAAGTTGATGGTGACCGCACATTTCCAATCTTGATCGGCATTTTCGAGGCCACCAGTATCGACCGCAGGGTGAAGAACTATCAAGCGCCCCGTCCGCTAACGCATGATCTCTTGGTTGGCGTGGTCGAGAGTATGGGGGCCGAGGTTCAGGATGTCATTATCAGCGAGCTGCGCGACCACACGTACTATGCGCTGCTTCGCTTAAGGTTTGAAGGCGAAGTTCTAGAGGTCGATGCTCGTCCGTCAGACGCGATCGCCGTGGCGGTAACCTGCGACCCGCCAGCGCCGATCTATGTTTCGGAAGAAGTGCTTGAAGACGTACTCGGGGAGTGATCCCCAAGCAGCGGCCGGTGGCCGCTCGCGAAACTGCTAGATTTTTACGCTTCGCACTTCGACCACCGGTCGCTGTTTTTTCGAAATGGACGATTTTCCAGTGCTCTTATTCTCTTTACACACAGGGCCAATCAACTTTTCAGAATACACAAAAAGCACGAAATACAAGCCCGCCGCGCAAGCAAGGGAAAACACGGTAAATTCTCTTGCTTGCGCGGCGGGCTTGTATTGCAAGTTTCTTCCCAGTTTGAAGAACTGATTTGCCCTGTCTTTACACGAGCATGGCTTGACCAATCGCCGGTTGTCCGACCACAATCAGTGGTTTCCTGCCAAGCAAACCCACCCTCATACAGACCTTCCTGTTGGAGAACCTCCAATGCCTGAGACCACCACTGGCCAGCCCATCACGCTTCAAGACGGCAAACTGCAAGTACCAAGTGAGCCGATTGTTCCGTTTATCGAAGGCGACGGCACCGGCCCTGACATTTGGGCGGCCAGCGTCCGAGTGTTTGACGCGGCGGTCAAGCGGGCCTATGGCGGCGAGCGGAGGATTGCCTGGACCGAGGTTCTCGCAGGCCAAAAGGCCTATGACACGACTGGCGACTGGTTGCCAGATGCGACGCTCGACGCCTTTCGCACCTATTTGGTCGGGATCAAGGGCCCATTAACCACGCCGGTCGGTGGGGGGATTCGCTCGTTGAACGTGGCCTTGCGGCAGATCCTTGACCTTTATACTTGTTTGCGACCGGTGCAATATTTTGATGGCGTGCCCAGCCCGGTGAAGCATCCTGAGCTGACCGACATGGTGATCTTTCGAGAAAACTCGGAAGACATTTATGCCGGGATCGAGTTTCAGGAAGGCAGTGACGATTGCCAACGGTTCAAGCAGCAATTTCAAGAAGCGTTTGGCGAGCGATATCAAAAAATTCGCTTTCCCAAAACTTGTGGCATCGGCATCAAGCCGGTTTCCCAAGAGGGAACCGCCCGACTGGTCCGGGCAGCCATCCAGTATGCGATTGCTCAAGACAAGCCCTCGGTCACTTTGGTGCACAAAGGCAACATCATGAAGTTCACCGAAGGGGCATTCCGCGATTGGGGCTATCAAGTGGCTCAGGACGAGTTTGGAGCCGCCGAGATCGACGGGGGGCCCTGGTGTCGTTTCGAAAATCCACAAACCGGCAAGGAAATCGTCGTCAAAGATGTGATTGCCGATGCCTTCTTGCAACAGTTGCTCACGCGACCGGCCGAATATAGCGTGATCGCCACGTTGAACCTCAACGGCGACTACATTTCCGACGCCTTGGCCGCCTGCGTCGGCGGCATCGGCATCGCCCCCGGCGGCAACATCAATTACGACTCTGGGCACGCCATTTTCGAAGCCACGCATGGCACCGCGCCCAAATATGCCGGCCAAGACAAGGTCAACCCCGGCTCGGTGATCCTCTCCGGCGAGATGATGCTACGGCACCTCGGCTGGAACGAAGCGGCCGATTTGATCCTGCAAGGCATTCGCGGCGCGATCGCGGCCAAGACGGTCACCTATGATTTCGAACGCTTGATGGAGGGGGCCACGCTGCTGAAGTGTAGCGAGTTTGGCGACGCGATTATCGAGCACATGGGCAACTAGCACGATGGCTGCCGAGAATTTGTCGGCCATTGATTCCGTGTTTCGATTGGTCGACCATGAGGTTTGGATCGTAACCGCCGGCGATGCCAACCGGCATGGTGGGTTGGTGGCTACCTGGGTCTCGCGAGCCTCGATCGATGCCCAGCGCCCGTTGGCTGCCGTGGCCATTGGGGTGAACCATTACACGCGCGAATTGCTCGACGCCAGCGGCGCATTTGCTGTCCACCTGATTACCGCCGACCAGTTGGAGTTGGTCTGGCGGTTTGGGCTCGGCTCTGGTCGCGATCGTGATAAATTGGCCGAGCTTGCCTGGCAGGCCGGCGAGACTGGAACGCCGGTGCTCGCTGATGTGTTGGCCTGGCTCGAATGTCGCACGATTCACCGCTTCGACGCCGGCGACCGGATTTACTATTTAGGCGAAGTGGTGGCGGGCCGTCAGGTAAACCCAGGCAAGCCGCTCTGCGAAGCAGAGTTGTTCTCGCAGGCCAGCGACGCGCGAAAGGCTCAGCTCCAGGCGACCATGGAGGCCGATCTTCAGGTTCAGCGACCGCTTTTCGACGCTTGGCGCGAGCGGGTTACCGGGCGTTAATCGCGAGCACACCCTGAGACCATGGCTGTCCATTTGTCTCTAGCCGCGACGCAACGCGTCGCCGGGCTCCCACAAAAACGAACGTTATCATCTACTAGAGCAGTCGCTCTTTACCATAGCGGACGCGACCTAGTTTTTGCCGGGATTTTCCGACGAAACACGACTACGAATTATCCGAAATTGCTCTAGCGTTTTTCTTTGTTACTACGCTCTGCTTAGGGGCGAAGGAAAATCGCAAAAATCACTGACTTTGCCTCCCTCTGAGGGCGCAGTAATTTTTGGTGGCGGCTTTCTCGTGAGTTTTCTTTTGGGGGCACACTGGCGGTAAACTGGTTCCCAAGCTCTGCTTGGGAACTTTTCAGAAGGA
>JANQPJ010000127.1 GCA_028289525.1 Pirellulales bacterium | reverse complement strand
CTGACGTGTTGCTGGTCGGTCGCCATCCGATCGGCACTAGCCTGGAACTGAAAGATTACGCCACTTGGCTGGCCCAGCAACCTCGGCTGGCGCGGCCTGGCACTCCGATTTGGATTCGTATTCAAACGGACTTCGCGCCCCAAATCTTGCGTCAATGGCAAGCAGCCGGCGAACGACAATTGGTCCCCGAGGTCGACGAGGCTCAATACCGTTCGCTTGTTTTCACGGCACTGGCTTCTGGCGGCAAGGGGTTGGTGTTCGACTCACACACGTCGCTGGCGAGCCAGGGTGCCACCGCCAGGCGGCGCAACTTGGCCTTGCGTTGGATCAACTTGCACCTCGATTTGATCGAGCCTTGGGCTGCCGGAGGAACGTTTGTCACGCTGGCCGAAACCGACGACGAGCGTACGCATGCCATCGCCTTGCAAACCGACCGTGCCCGTTTGCTGTTGCCGATCAGCCGGTCGCGATACGATCAGTTGGTCCCCTGGCGCAAAGTGCGTCAAAATCTGTCGTACGTGATTCCTGGCGTGCCTGACACCAACAATGCCTATCAGCTCACGGCCGCCGAATTGATTCCCTTGCGCCACCGCCGCGTAACCGGCGGCATTCGCGTCACGCAGTCGCGGCAAGGCAGCAGCACGATGGTGCTGTTGACCAGTGACCCTCGTGTGACCAGCGAGTTTTCTAAACGCTTGGGCCAAACCCGCGATCAGGCTGCCCGTTGGCTCTCCGAGTTGGCCCAAATGAAGCTGCAACAAGTCCAACTCATCCAACGGCAATTGGTCGCCAGGCACTCGGCCAGCCAAGCACCCCACGCTGCCCAATTGGCCGCCGCTCAAGCCAGCCTGGGCAAGGCGCGCCGCCTGGGCGGCGCCGGCAATCCGTCGGCCAGTTATGAACAAGCCCGGCTGGCCTTAGACCATCTAGGCGAAATCCAACGCGACCTCTGGCAAAGTTCGCTCGCCTCGTGGCCGTCGGCAGTCGCCAGCCCCACCGGCATCAGCTTCGCCGGACTGCCAGCGCATTGGCGGCTTACCCAATGGCTGAAGTCAACGCGCCTGGCCCCGAACCTGATGCCGCAAGCTGGCCTCGAGGATCTTGCGGCCATGCGGTCGGTCGGCTGGCGTCATGTCCGCTACGACCAGCCAGGCATCGCCACCGAAATCGAACTGGCCAGCGACTCGGTCCACGAAGGTCGCCACGCTCTGCGCATGCGGGCTTACCAGATTGAGCCGGAACAACAGCTTCATGTCGTCGAGGCAGCCCCGGTCTGGGTCACGTCGCCTGAGGTCGCCGTGACGGCCGGCAGTTGGGTGCGGATCTCGTTTTGGGCTCGTATTGCCGAACCGATTGCCGGCAGCGTCGACGGTCTCCAGGTGTTCGACTCGCTTGGAGGGCTCGGCCTGGCGTCGCGCGTTGGGGTAGCGCCTGCCTGGAAACAATTTGAGTTCTATCGCGTAGCGCCGGAAGACGCCCGACTGAGCGTCACCTTTGCCCTCACCGGAATCGGCGAAGCGTTGATCGACGACCTGCGCGTCGAACCCTTAACGCGGTTGAGGGTTGAGGGTGGAGGGTTGAGGGAACGCGCTCGCGCGGAGAATCGGCATCTGTTCAAGTAAAGACATCAGAAAACACGCCAACGCGATAGATCCAATACAACCGTGTTGCGGTACTATTTAAGGGTTGCAAGCTTCTGTTTGTCCCTAGCCGCGACGCGACGCGTCGCCGGGGCCCCTAACAACAAATGCCACCATCGCTCAAACTTGACCTCAAAACAAACAAGCACGAAGCGCTAGTTTTGAAGTTGCGCATTTCCTAGTTGGCCTGCGTGATTTTGTGGTGAATTCCCGGAAATACAAGCCCGACGCGCGAGCGAGGGAAGACGCTCCACTCAAATCCCCTTGCTTGCGCGTCGCGCCTTGTATTGTCGTTTTTCCACACCAAAGTCGCGCTGTCCAGCTAGATTTACCGCGTCAGCGTGTTCCCTCCACCCTCCACCCTAAACCCTCCACCGCGTCCATGCTCAGTCACGATGCCCTGAGGATTTGGCAAGCAGGACTTCGAGCGGTCGATGCTCGCACCCTGGTGGCCGAACATCTGACGGTCGAGGGCACGGTCCTTTGGGCCGGCGAACATGCTTTCGATCTGCGCTCAATCGGTCGTCTGGTGGTGGTCGGCGCTGGCAAAGCCGGGGCAGCTATGGCCGAGGCCGTCGAGCGGCAACTTGGCCCTCGCCTGCTGGCCGAGAAACAGGTAACCGGTTGGATCAATGTGCCTGAAGGCTGTACGGCCGAAGTTTCCCACATTCATCTCCACCCGGCTCGACCGCCAGGCGTCAACGAGCCGACGGCCAAGGCCGTGGAAGGGGCCGAACAGATTTTGCGGCTTGTCGGCCAACTCGCCCCCAACGATCTTTGTCTGTGCCTGATCTCCGGCGGCGGCTCGGCTTTGTTGCCTGCCCCGATCCCTGGCCTCACCTGGCAAGACAAACTGGCGGTGACTCAACACCTGAGCGCCCAGGGTGCCAACATCGCTCAACTCAACACGGTCCGTTCGGCGCTGAGCCGGGTTAAAGGCGGCGGGCTAGCCCGTCATTGCCGTGCCCAACAGATGCTCACGCTGATGATCTCCGACGTGCCTGGCGATCCGCTCGACGTGATCGCTTCTGGGCCCACGGTCCCTAGCCGCGCGACCGCCGCCGATGCCCTGGCCGTGCTCAACCAGTTTGAATTTCCCTTATCTGACACGCGCGATCGAATTTTTTCCACACTCCAAGCTCCACGACCAGCGGCCAGGCCGATCGAGTGCCAAGTCACTCATCTGGTGATTGGCAACAACGCCATGGCGGTCGACGGGGCCGGAATGGAAGCCGAACGGCTCGGTTATTCTCACGCGATGATTTGCGCCACTGGCCCCGAAGGCACTGCCGAGGAGGTTGGCCGTCATCTGGCCGCCATGGCGATTCGCATGCGCGACCACTCGGGCCCCAACTGTTTAATCAGCGGCGGCGAACCAACGGTCCATCTGGTCGACCCCAGTCGGCGTGGCCACGGCGGTCGCAATCAACAGTTGGTCCTAGCGGCGGCGATTGCCTTGGGCGACGCCCGCGACGTGGCGCTACTCTCTGGCGGCACCGATGGAGAAGATGGTCCGACCGATGCGGCTGGCGCTTGGATCGACGAAGCGATTTTGGCCAAAGCCCGAAAATTGAAACTCAACGCGAGCGATCACCTGGCCAGAAACGACGCCTATCGGTTTTTCGAGCCATTAGGCTCCCTGATCAAAACCGGCCCGACGCATACCAACGTCTGCGACTTAAGAATCGTAACGCGGTTTAGGGTTTAGGGTGGAGGGTGGAGGGGACGCGCTGGCGCGGTGAATTTAGGATTTGCTTTGAAACAACTTGAAACAAGTTGAATGAAAAATCCAAGCACGAAGCGTTAGGGCTCGTGCTTGAAGCTGATTTTGCGGGGCCCCGGCGACGCGTCGCGTCGCGGCTAGGGACAAACAGAAGCTTGCAACCCTCAACTAGTGCGACAACGCTGGCGTATTGAATCTACTGCATCAGCGTGTTTTCGGATGTCTTTCTTTACTCGATCCAATGTCGATTCACCGCGTGAGCGCGTCCCCTCCACCCTCCACCCTAAACCCTCCACCGCGTTAAACCCTCCACCGCGTCCTCAATCCCACCACCACCGGTCGTCCGGCAGGTTGTCGAAGCGGACTTCGCCGTGGGCTTGTTTCACGGCATCCTCGTTGTCTTGCAATAAGTTTTCCGACTTCAGTGCAAGCGATGCACGAATTTCGACCCCGCCGCCAATTGGGGTCATCAGGCGATTGCCTTTCCAGATGCTGTTTACCGCCGAGGCGACCTGACGCGGGGCGTTGTGAATCTCGACCGGCAATTGCGACTCGTCACGCAATACCTCCATGCTCCAATTGGCCCGAGCGTAGTAGTCGTGCTTCTGCATAAAGGCAGCAGCCACCAACAGATCAATGACGTTGCGCAGTTGGGCATAAATCGGCGCGGCCTTGGCCAATTGGGCATACTTTTTGGTAAACCCGGTCACAAACAGATGGCTAGCCCGGTCGGTCTTCCTGCTGGCGATCCGCCCGCCATCGGCGCCGACCAGTTCGTTCTGACCGATCAGCTTGACCCCGCTACCGACCAATTCCATCGCCAACTCATCATCGGCCACTCGCACCGACTCGTAGTTGGGCACAAAATACCATCGCTGCAAAGCGTTTCGCGACACCGCGGCCGGGTTTGCCCGAGCGACATAGCTCGTCAACTTCACAGGCGGTCGTTCCAGACCGATGCCGATCAGCTTCATGCGATAATCGGCTTCGACCATTACCCGGGCAAGGTGCGTGCTAGGCGGCACGCCGCCGACGCGCACCGTTTGCAAACCGAGACTGGTTTGTAGCCCATGGACGATGGCCTGAGTTTGCCCGGGATGGGCTTGGCCGCCGATGCTGCGCAAGAACTGCTGCATGCGCGCCAGCCCTTCTTGGGTTGGATCGATCGAACAAAAGATTAGGCCAGCCTGTTTTCCGCCAGGTGGATAAGCGCGTAACGCAACGACCAAGTCTTCGAGCAGCAACACCGGACGCCCGGTCTTCATTCCGCGCATCCGGCCGTTCAGGTCTTCCGCCCAACCTTCGGCCGGGCCAGCAATCACAATGTCGCCAGCGTCGGGATAGAGAAACACATACTTGGCTCGAGTTAAGCCTGCCAGATGGCGCATCGCGGCCGTCGGCTGTCGGCCTGCCTCGAGCTGCTTGGCGATGGCTCGTTCCAGGCGGGTCAGCGAAACCTTGCGCAACGGCGAAGGCCGCGCGATGTCGGGGTCGAGCGCGGCTCGAGCTTCGGCAATCCGACGCCGCCGAAGCTGCCCGGTCGGATCGCGAAACACTTGACGATGCACCACGCCATCGGCATCAATCGCCACCCCGGCCAGGTTTGGATCGGGATCGGTAATAATATCAGGGTCAGGGTCAGGATCTTGCGCTACCCCCATACCGACCGACCCCAACGAGAACAACAACGTCAGCAGCCCAGCCAGAAGCACGGAGCGTTTATGCGTATGATTCTCAACCATCAAAATGGCCTCTCCCATGCATGCAGAAGTTATCCGACAAGGTTCCCGCCTGGGCCGAGATTTCGGCTTTCGTAGGGGAACGCATTTTGTGGCTCCAAGCCGTGTCTGCCTGTAAAACCACACCGACGGGACCAATTGCCCGCTGAATTCGATCATAGTTGGGTCTTGGCCGGGACGCAACAAAATCGAAGCCTGACAGCACTTTACGACAAAACCGGCCAATCCGTTTGGATGGACAGAGTCGATCAAGACAACTATTTTAATCACATAAGTATTTAAGTGTATTTACTTTTTTATATAATTAAGTTATGATGAAATAGAATTTCTCCGAGTCAGGAATCATTCTGGCCTGCAAGAAACGTGCTTGGAGTCGTTTTCCGGACTTTGCAGCTCTCCTGCTCCTGCAAATCCCAAATCCCAAATCCAAAGGGCATCGATGATGATTCATGAATTGCGTGCGTCACTCAACGACGCGGTTGCCGAGTTAGAGGCTGCTGGAAAAATCACCGCTGATGGAGAGCTAAAAAACGTTCCCGGTGCAGTTCCGTCGAAGCTTGTGTCACCGCCGCCCCAGGCACCGGCTCCATTGCCAGTTGACGAGCCGGTCCAGTTCGACCCAACGGTGCATGCCAGTTGGGACGGTCTTACGCCAGCCCAAAACCTCGCCATGACGGCCCTGCTTGGCGGCGACTCGGTCTCTCGGGCATCGCGTTACGTCGGCGTTCATCGCAACACGATCAGCCGTTGGAAAAACCATCATCCACGATTCCGCGAGATTTACGACCAGATGCGTCTGGAGATGCATGAAGCGACCCTCCAGCAACTGCGAGCGGCCTCGCTCGACGCGGCTGCCTGTGTGGCCGATCAGGTCGTGCTCGAAAAGAACCTTCAGGCATCGCTCCAATTGCTGCGCGGCCTTGGTTATTTGAACCCACGCACCGCGGGTTGCTTGTCTGGCGTCGAGCGAATGCAGCCGGCTCCTCCTGCGGAATCACCGCCAAGCAGCCAACCGCCAGCTTCGCGTCCTACCGCTGGCCGCTCGTCTGGTTGGCGTCTCGAGCGTCTGTGGAGCCTGTTGTTAGGCCTGATCGTCGGATTGACTATTCGTGGAATCCACCTGTTCAATCGCGGCCGAACCATCCTCGAACGCGAGGGTGTTTCGCCAGTGGCGGCTCGCCGGTCATCGAGCCGCAGCACGAGTTGGCGCGAACGATTCGCCATGTTGCACTATGTTGCACCATTTCGCACCATGCCCTTGAATTTGTGGGCTGCAAGCTTCTGTTTTTCCTCGAGCCGCAATGCGAAAGAACCACCCAGTTTTCCAGTGACGTGCTAGACGACCCTAGCCGCGACGAGACTTCGTCGCTGGGGCGCTAGAGCGCAGTACACTCAATGATGGCAAATTTTGCTCTAGCGCCCCGGCGACGAAGTCTCGTCGCG
>JANQPJ010000108.1 GCA_028289525.1 Pirellulales bacterium | reverse complement strand
TCTCGAAGCGTCAAGGAAGCAGAGCTTCAAAAACAGAGCGTTCCCAAGCAGAGCTTGGGAACGAGAGAATTCTAGGACACGGGCTGAAACGACCACAATCCGTTACCGCACTCCTTGGTCCCCCGATGGTTGCCACCACATCTCACTTGGCGGTAGAATCTGTGCCAAGCAAACTCCCCAAGCAGCGTTGGTGATTTTCTGATTTGGAATTTGATAGGTGGTGAGTGGTACGCGTTAGCGCGTTCCCTCCACCCTAAACCCTCCACCCTAAACCGCGTCTCACCGTCATGGCAACTACCAGCTCGGCGTCCGTTTCCAAATTGCCTCCCACGCCCTCTAGCCGTACAGGCATGGGTGCCAATGTTTATGCTGGCGGCTGCACGTTTCGCGTGTGGGCTCCCCATGCCGAGTCGGTGGCGGTGATTGGCGATTTTAACGGCTGGAACCCTAGCACCCATCCGCTAGCCCAGGAGCAGCACGGCTATTGGTCGGCCGACATCCCAGACGCCAAGTACCGCGATCGCTATAAGTATGCGATTGAGCATCACGGTACGCTTCACAAGCGCAACGATCCGTATGCCCGAGAGGTGACCAACTCAAACGGCGATAGTGTCATCATTGATCCGACGTTCGACTGGCGCGATGGCCAGTTCCAAATGCCGCCGTGGCACGAGTTGGTGATTTACGAAATGCACATCGGTACGTTTCACGATCAGCCTGACGCACGGCCAGGCAATTTTGATCGTGCGATCGAAAAGCTCGACTATCTGGCCAACGAGTTGTGTGTCAACGCGATCGAAATCATGCCAACGGCCGAGTTCCCTGGCGGTTTTAGTTGGGGTTACAATCCGGCGCACCAATTTGCCGTCGAGCAAGACTACGGTGGCCCCAAGGCCCTGCGGCGTTTCATTCAGGCAGCCCACGCCCGTGGGCTAGCGGTCATCATGGACGTGGTCTACAACCACCTGGGCCCTTCGGACAACGATCTCTGGCGTTTCGACGGCTGGAGCGCCCCCGGCCACAACGGCGGGATTTACATCTACGACGATCATCGGGCTCCCACGCCGTGGGGCAACACGCGGCCTGACTATGGCCGGGGCGAGGTTCGTCAGTTCTTACGCGACAACGCCCTGTATTGGCTCGAAGAGTTTCGCGTCGATGGCTTGCGGCTCGACGCCACGGCCTACGTTCGCATGGTGCACGGCCCCGGTAGCGAGGAGATTCCGGCCGGTTGGGGGCTGTTGCAATGGTTGAACCTGGAAGTGAATCAACGCCAGCCGTGGAAGATGATGATTGCTGAAGACCTGCAAGACAACGCTTGGGTGACCAAGCCGACGGCCGACGGTGGGGCCGGTTTCGACGCCCAATGGGCGGCCGGATTTGTCCATCCGGTTCGCCACGCGATCATCACGCAGGATGATCGGGATCGCGATTTGTACGCCGTGCGCAATGCCATTTTGCAACGTTACAACCACCATCCACTGGAGCGGATTATCTACACCGAGTCGCACGACGAGGTGGCCAACGGAAAGGCCCGCGTGCCAGAGATGATTTGGCCAGGCAACGCCGACGGCTGGCACGCCAAGAAGCGTTCGACCTTGGGGGCGGCGTTGGTGATGACCGCGCCTGGGGTTCCGATGATTTTTCAAGGGCAAGAGTTTTTGGAAGACCGTTGGTTCACCGACACCGAACCGTTGGACTGGTCGCGCCGCGAGCGGCTGGCCGGCATCGTCCATCTGCACCGCGACTTGATCCGTTTGCGACGCAATTGGTTTGGCAACACGCGAGGGCTCTCAGGCGAGCATACCAACGTGTTCCATGTGAACAACCGCGACAAGGTGCTGGCGATGCACCGTTGGGCTGCTGGCGGCGCTGGCGACGACGTGGTCGTGGTGTTCAACTTCAGTAGCCGAATGTTGGACGGTTACCGAATCGGTTTTCCCCGCGAGGGCCGTTGGCATCTGCGACTCAACAGCGACGCCCAGGTATACGACGAACATTTTGGCAGCGCGACGGTCTTCGACACCCGAGCCGACGGCGGCCCCCAAGACGGTCTCGACTTTTCGGCCAAGGTGACCTTGCCGCCGTATACGGCCCTGATTTTTTCGCAGTAAAGTAGCAGGCACACTTTGTGTGCCTACCCGTTTGACGGAGATTCTGTGTTGCCATTTTCAGACTGTGATATAATGGAAGTGTATCGTGCCACGAAAAATTCGTGAGTTGGTCAAGGATTTGCGGGACGCTGGCTTTGAGTCGATAACTGGGGCTGGCAAGGGATCACACCGGAAATTTATGCATGCAAACTATCCTGGTGCCGTGACTCTCAGCGGTCATGATGGTGATGATGCTAAGAAATATCAGGAAAAACAAGTGAAACGGGCTATTGAGGAGGTCGAAGAATGAAGCAAATCGACCAGTACCATCGTTGGGTGGAGTGGAGCGACGAAGACCAGGTGTACATTGGCAAGTGCCCTGATTTGGTCACCGGGATTCACGGTGACGATCCAGTTCAGGTTTACAAGGAACTCGGCGAGGTGCTTCAGGAAGTCATTGACCATTTTCAAAAATCGGGGCGTACACTCCCTACTGCACGAACACGTCCGATGATGGAAGTGTTGTAGATACTCCGTTTATGATGCAACTGAGGTTGCCGCCTTTTTGCCAATGACGCGTCCCACTTCCTGGCGGTTGGCCCCCAACAGTAACAAGGCTCGAACCAGCAACTCCATGGAAACGGTGGCATCTGCGGCTTCCATTTTGGCAACTCGAGATTGGCTTGACCCTAATTCTTTCGCCAATTCATTCTGCGTCATGCCGTGAGTCATTCGGCGTTGTTTGAGGTTTTCTGCCAGGGCAAGTTTCATCTCGATCAACGCCACTTCTTCAGTGGTTAGTTCCAGTTCAGTGGTTAGTTCCAGAAGCTCCTCGACTGTCCCAACCTTCCACCCAGCCTTGTTGAGGCGTTGGGCTTTCGTTTTCTTCATAATTTTACTCTCTTCCCGTGCCTCGGCTGAAAATGGTGGCGTCTTGATTTCGCCTTCCAGCCAGACGAGCGGTTTGTCTTCACCATGCATTCGACTAATAATATGTCACATGTGACATTGAGTCAAATTCAAAGAGTAAAGGGTAATGCAGGGGCAATCCGTTTTTTAAAATACACAAAAAGCACAAATACAAGGCGCGCAGCGCTAGCAAGGGAATTTACCGTGTTTTCCCTTGCTAGCGCTGCGCGCCTTGTATTGCAAGTTTCTTCCCAGTTTGAAAAACTGATTGGCCCTGAAGAGTAATGGGGCGAAGTAATCGGTTGTGGTATTTTACGCTCGTAGCTCGACTTGATGGGCTTCTTTCCCCCGTTGGAGCTGAGGCTCGCTGGATTCAAACCGAAAATTTCCAAAAACCGGAGATTTTCCGTAGTTTGCCGTTCCGTCTGGCCGACTGGCTAACTACATTAGTCAACTTTCCACTCCCGGCGCTGGGCCGGGTTTGCGTTTCTTGTTCCATTTTGACTGAGCCCTATCCAACGCGGCTCGAAAGGGAAAGAGTGATGGCAGGTGATCTGATTACGTGGGACCATGCGGAAAAATCGCGCACGGTCGAAATGGTGGTCGACTATCAGGCGGAAGCTGGCGATCGCTGCATCTCGGCCATTCGTCCGGTGTCGGTCACATTCTACAACGCCGAAACCAAAGCCGCCGAGCGCACCGTTGGCGTTCACACCGAAACCGGCCAGCGCCTGCTCCGCCGTCAATACTTGGCGAGCGGCCAGGGGCAAGCCATGGTCCAAGCGGCCGTCTGCAAGCAGTCCGATCTGCACGCCGAGCAAGCCATCGCCACTGCCGTCTGACGCCCGTCAGACGACACACGGCCAGACAATCCTCCCCGCCTGATTATTTGTCTGACTGCCGGCAACGTGTTTCCACTTTCCAGCTCGGGTTGCCGAATTGACAACACCGTTGGCGCTGGCTGCTGCGCCGTATGGAATCCCGGAATGCCCTGAGTGCGATCACTCGACCTTGATGTCAAAGGTCGAGTCGTGCGCCGGCACTTCATGTCGAGTTTCAAACGTCGGGAACAACGGCAGCGAAAACGCCTCGACCCCAGGAAACCGACCTTCGCCGGTAGGCTGCTCAAATCCAATCACCTTCACAATCATTGGGCCCGCGACAGCGCCTTTCCCGGCGCGTGTTTCATAGATTCCCTGACGGATGCTGGCGCGGCATTGGGGGCCAGAGTTCCCCTGCGAGCCGTCGGGCTCAAAGATTACTTCGCCCAACGGCACCGGTTGGCCGTCATACGTGATTTTGCCGGAGATCGTATAGCGCTCCGGCCCTGCTTGGCCGCAGCCGAGCAGCGAGGAGAAGACCGCCATCGCGAGGAGTTGGACAGGCCAGGAGATACGCGGCGGGCTAGCGGATTGCATGAAGAAGCCTGTGGGGGACTTTGGGATTTCTGATTTGGGATTTAGGATTTAGGATTTAGGATTTGACGCGCTCGCGCGTTTTCTGTGTTCTGTCAGTGTTGAAAGTAGGGTCACTGAACTCCAAGTTGTAAGCGATGCGCTCGCGTCCCCTAGCCGCGACGCGACGCGTCGCCGGGGTGCTGGAGTGCAGTAAACTCAATAACAACAAATTTTGCTCTGGCGCCCCGGCGACGAAGTCTCGTCGCGGCTAGGTCGCAAGAGCACATCGCTTGTAATCTGGTGATTCTTCAAAACAGTTGTTTTTAATCCGTAGAGAAAAAGCACTCACGCGATCGATCACACCTAGGCTTACGCGCGAGCGCGTAAAATCCCAAATCCCAAATCCCAAATCCCAAATCCCAAATCCCAAATCAGAAATCCTAAAATCCCCCCAACGGTTCGCCATCGGCTTTGCGCGCCAAGGCTTGATAGACGGCATGGTCGATGTAGTCATTCAAAAAGTGCACGGCTCCATCGGCCATGGCCACGTGACAGCCGCCGGGATGATGGCTGCCAAACTCGCTCGACACGGCGGCCATAAATGGCCAATGGTTCGGCTCCATCGAGTAAGTCACCGGGTCATACTCCGACGAATTCGGCTGGTTGATCGCGGCCACCAACGTCGTGGTGATCCAACAACAGTTGCCTGCCTCTTTGGGCCCGCCCCACATCAGCGTGCCGGCCCAACTATGGTGGCTCTTGTGGTGGGAAAGATTCGCGGCGGCCAGACCACGGAGATGTTGATATTTGCTTTCGGCAATCAAAAAGACATTCGAAGCACCGTCTTCCATATGCGAATCGTCCGTAGCCGAGTTGGCGTAGGAAACGCCGTTGTTAAAGGCGCGCGAGTATTCGCAGCAGGGGCGGCCCCTCCTCACAATCGGTGTCGCGTAGCCTTCAGGAAGATCTCCGCCTCCGCTAACGGCCAAATAATTCGAATTCGGCGAATCCGGCTGCGAGACGGGGTCCGACGGACAATGAAACCGATCGTTGGGCTTGAATTGGGCTTCCTGGTTCGTGTGTGGACTTCCATGCCAGCCGCTTTGGTAAGAACCATCGAATCCGCCTGACAGATCAAACGTGTCGTAACGCGTTTGCTGTTCCAGGTAGGGCAGAATCGTCACCGACCAGGGGGCGCGTTGTTGACCACGGTTCGGGAAGTCGGGGCCTTCGGTACCAGGCGGAACTTGCAGCCCCGCGGGAAAATGCCCATAGGCGGCCATATGCCCGTGCATGGCCAGCGCGACTTGTTTGATTTTGTTGGCGCACTGGAGCCGGCGAGACACCTCTCGGGCACTCTGGACCGCCGGCATCAACAGCGCCACCAGAATGCCGATGATGGCGATCACGACCAGGAGTTCGACGAGGGTAAAACCAGGTTGAGATTTGCTTGATCGCATGGAGAGAGCCTGAGGAGTTCAATTCGAAATCCGAATCTCGAAATCCGAAACAAATTCAAAACTCGAAATTCCAATGTTCGAAACAAGGGATGCTGAGTTGTAAGCGATGTGCTCTTGCGCCCTAGCCGCGACGCAACGCGTCGCCGGATACGCGCGAATCAAGTGAAAACCCCAGAGTTCACATGTCTCTCAGATGCGTTGCTCTGTCCAGCGATGTGTTACATCGCGGCTAGGGGGCAAAAG
>JANQPJ010000107.1 GCA_028289525.1 Pirellulales bacterium | reverse complement strand
GCGTCAAGGAAGCAGAGCTTCAAAAACAGAGCGTTCCCAAGCAGAGCTTGGGAACGAGAGAATTCTATGACACGGGCTGAAACGACCACAATCCGTTACCGCACCCCCCTCTGAAGTTTCGTTGACCTGGCTGATCGGCGTGCCTAAAATTTGGGGAAAGGCCCGTAGGTCGAATCTCAAGATGGTGTGCAAGGCGATAAGACGATGACCGATGAGCCTTCCAGTCACGCGGGCCAGCCGAACTCCTCGGGGGCTAATCCTTCGAGCGGCGAATCGACTACCCGTCGGGCAGACCACGAAAAAATTGTCGACGCTGACGCCAGCGGCAAGACGATCATCTCTTCGGCACCGCCCATTTCGCTGCCTCGGGTGCCCTCTGGCATGCATCCCAACGAGATTGGCAAGCAGCTCGAAGGCGAACGGCTTGGGCATTTCGAGCTGCGGCAGTTTATCGGCGGTGGGGGCATGGGGGCCGTGTTCAAAGCTCAGGACACGATGCTCGACCGCACAGTGGCCGTCAAGGTGTTGGCCACCGATCAAGCGAACGACGTCGAAACCCAGCGTCGGTTTCGCAACGAAGCTCAATCGGCCGCGCGGCTCGACCACGTGAACATCGCCAGGGTGTATTACGTTGGCGAAGATCGCGGCGTTCAGTACATCGTGTTCGAGTACATCGAAGGCATTAACATTCGCGACCTGGTCGACCGCAATGGGCCGTTGCCGATTCCCGACGTCCTCAGCGTGGCGCTGCAGTTGACCGAAGCGCTAACCCATGCTAGCCAACGCGAGGTGGTCCATCGCGATATCAAACCGTCGAACGTGTTGATCACACCGACCGGTCGCGCCAAGCTGGTCGACATGGGGCTTGCCCGCCTGCACCAGGTCGAGAATGCCACGAATGATCTGACCGCCAGTGGGGTCACGCTGGGGACGTTTGACTATATTTCGCCAGAACAGGCGCGCGATCCGCGGACGGCCGACGTGCGCAGCGATCTCTATTCGCTTGGCTGTACGATCTATTTCATGTTGACCGGACGTCCACCCTTTCCGGAAGGGACCGTGCTGCAAAAATTGTTGCAGCATCAGGCCGACGAGCCACCTGACCCAAGCGAGCTGCGCCCTGACCTTCCCGACGACTTGACCAAAGTAGTTCGCAAGTTGTTGGCCAAGTCGCCAGAGGAACGTTTCCAGTTGCCGAGCGATTTGACGGCCGATCTGGTCTCGTTGGCCGAGGTCTATGGGTTGCCGATCACGCGGCCAGGTAGCACTGCCCGTTATCAGCATCCAGATGGCTTTCTCGCCGAGCTGTCGCCTGAAGCGGTCCGCCCTTGGCGACGGCATTTGCCCTGGGTCACGGCCACGCTGTTGCTGGTTGGCACCGCGTTGGTGCTCGATCGTCCTTGGGCTCCGATGGCCGAACCAGTCTCGTTCACGCCGTTGCGCACGTCTCCGTCCCAGGTGGTTCCTCCCCCGATGGACCCCACGGTCGAACAGCCGATCAGTGCTCAACGGCCAACCGATACGACACCGACAGATTCTGTCGAAACCGAGCCCAGCGAGGGAGCCGGCGACCAGGCAGTTGTCCAAACTCCCGCTCAGGAACCAGGAGCTAGCCCGATCGAAAACCTGTTGTCGACCAACCAGACGGCCGCCCGCTCGTCTGATTCCTGGAGCCGGCTGCCGTGGGCCGATTGGTTGGGTGGTCGGTTGGGGTTAGCCCAAGATCCGTTGGCCCAAGGAACAACGGTGGCCCCAGCGACCGAGGGGCAAATGAGTGTGGCCGTTGCCAGCACGTCGAGCGGGCTCGACTTGGCCGACGTGACTCCTATGCCCGGCCGTCCCGTGGCGCCGCCGACTCAACAAGGCGTGCTGGTGGTGACCACCGAAGCAGGCCAAGACGGTTACTCTTCGTTGGGAGCCGCTTGTGCCGCTGTTGAAAGTGGCGAGATCATCGAGCTGCGCTATCATGGTCCCCGAGCTGAATTGCCGTTGCAGTTGGCCAGCAAGAAGATCACGATTCGCGCTGGTGAAGGGTTTCGCCCTCAGGTAGTTTTCCATCCTGCCCCGGCCGACCTCGACGCTCGTCTCCAACCGCGCAGCATGATCACGATTACCAGCGGCGAGTTGAGTTGGATTAACATCGACCTGGGGTTCGATGTTCCGCGCGGAATTGCGTCGGAAGAATGGTCTCTCTTCGAGTTGCAAGGGGCTCAGACCGTACGAGTTGTGGGGAGCACGCTCACGGTGCGTGGTGCGACCGAGGCCCAGGCGACGGATCAGCAGGGAGTCTCTTTTTTCCGCGTGGTTTCTTCGCCTGAAGTCCAGGCGGCAACCAGCGACGAGATATCTGAGCAGCCGCAAACAATCGATCTGGAGAATGTGGTTGCCCGAGGCGAGGCCACTTTTCTGAGCACCGGCGATGCGAATGCCGTGGAATTGAGCTGGCGCAACGGTCTGCTGGCGACGAGCAAGCATCTGTTGAAGGTTCACAGTCGGGAAGATGTAAATTCACGCTTGCGTCATCGACTGCTTGGCGAGCTGCGCCATCTGACGCTGGCCATGGAAGCCGGCTTAGCCGTGGTGCGAACTTCAGGCAGCCTGGCAACAGTTCCTGAAGTCGAGTTGCATTGTCGCGATAGCATCTTGATCGTCGGGCCTACGGCGGCGCTTGTCGAGCATACCGGGGCAGGCAACGTTCAGAAACTGCAGGCGGCTTTCACATGGGAAGGCAATCGTAATTTTTATGAAGGCGTGGAGACGTTTTGGCGTTTGCCGGCGGTTTTGCCTGAGCAAGCCAACCAGCGCATGAATCGCCAGCAATGGGAAGACTACTGGCGCCAGCATCCCCAAGGCGATGAGATCATGCCGGGCCAGGGCAGGGCACTATTCAGCAAGCCGGTAAGCCAAGTACGACCTTACCACCTCCATCAGGTAGACGACTATCTGCTTGATACTCAAGTGCCGATCAACCCGCCGCGGGGAGCCGCTAGCGACGGCGAGGACGTGGGCCTGAACATCCAGCGTTTGCCACAGTTCTTGATGGCCCCGGTGACTTCCAGCAGAACAGATTTCTGATTTGGGATTTAGAGCAATTTAGCATCGTTCCCAGGCTCTGCTTGGGAACAACAAAAAGGCTGGCATTTAAAACAAAAGCAGCGGCCGAAGCGCGAAACGGCTATTTTTTGTTTCGCGCTTCGACCACCGGTCGCTGCTTTTTGCTGATACCCAAGCAGAGCTTGGGGACCAAAGGAAATCCACAAAGCGATTACTGCGAGGCCTCGAGTACCTTGACGCGCAACGCGGTCACTTTGCGAATGGCTTTTGAACTTCGCGATTTTCTCGCCGCGGTCGCCGCACAATCGAGCAACTTGAGCGCATGTGCTTGTTGACCTGCTTGATGGCTCTGTTGGGCGGCTTGGATTGCTGAGAGGGCAACCTGACGATGAGTTTTGCGGTCTTGAGCAGCTTTCGAGGCTCGGAGAAGCGAGGTCAATTGGAGTTCGAACGGGTCCACTTCAAACTGGTTGGCCAACTGATCAACCGCCGCCAACGCCACCTCAGCGTCTGGAATGGCGGTCGAATACTTGACCACCGCGTTGAGCAACGCATACCGCGCCGTCGAGTCATGGTCTTCCGCAACAGCATGGTTTAGCATCCGACGCGCCAGGGCAATCTTTTCAGCAGGTTCTCGCGCGCTTCGGATTTCGTCCATAAAACGCTTTCGCCAAACGGTGGCTGCTTGCTTCACTTGTTCGGCGTTGGGCACTGCTGTACGGCGTGGGCCTGGTAACCGAAATTTCGTTGCCTGAAATTTTTCTTTCAACAGCGGCCGCAGGTTGTCAATGGTTTCGCCTTCCTGCTGGGCCGCCTCCCACAACTGTTGGGCTTCTTGAACACTTCCAGACGGCTCGACGAGCACGAATGCCCCGGTAAAAACTTTGTTGGCCGGCGACTTGTCGAACCAACGCTCGGCAAGCGCCCTGGCGATCTTGTAGGGCAACCGTCCGGTCGGATAGCTCTTCGTGCGACCGGCCATTCTCAGCACCAGCCGCTCAGGCGAAGCTTCCACAACCAAGGCGGTTTTGTCGGCAAGCGTCAAATCACCATTCGTGCCATACAGACTTTGCAAGCTCGATTGGACGGCATGCCAAAACTCGCGAACCGCATGATCGAGTTCCCGCATGCCAGCCACATGGCTTTCGAGTTGAACGCTATCATCCGTGTCGACAACGATGGCGTCGCTGGCGGTAGCGATCAGTTTCGTGGCTTCGTCATATTTGCGGGCGGCCATGGCTGCCCGAGCTAATGCCAAGACACGGTTCACTTCGTCGGCAGATGATTGGACTGTTACCTCAGTTCCATCACGCGTGTCGAGTCCATCACGCGTGTCGAGGGGCGGGGACGATTGATCTTTCTCTGCCGGGCCATCACGAGAGGTCGACTCGATGGCGGGAGCCTGGGATTGGGACTGTGCGGCGTTTTCTATTTTCGCAGGATGAGTTTTTTTCTGAAAAGCAGCCTTGGCGGGCGCCTTGTCGGCATCTAGCAAGGCGGTCAAAATTTCTGGCCGCGTAAGGATGAACCAGCCTGCTCCGCTCACTAACAGCACCGAGATGAGCAAGCTGATTACCAATTGCCAGGAATTTTTCTGACGGCTTTTCTTGGCCAGCGACGACACCCTGGTCGGTTCAGGGACCACGCCTACGGTAGGTTCCTGGCTGGCCACCGAGACGGTCGGTCGTGATTGTCCTGAGGTCAGCACCGCGGTCGGATTGACCGGTCTGGCCACCGGGGCTGGAGCTGCGGCGGCCACTGGAATCGCTTTGGCCGGCACGGCTGGCACCGGTTGAGCGGTGACCGGCACGGCTGGGCTGGGCGATGCGACCGGCAAGACCGGCCGCGGTCGGGCAGGCTGCACTGGTTTCGGTTTTCGATCACGACCGGCGACGGGTACGGCTGAAGGCAGGCCTTGTTTTGCCTGCGCGGCAGCCGACTTCAGGCGATTGTCGTAGGCCTGTTTGGCCGCCGGGTCGAGCAGACACTGTCGAGCCGCCTGGACCTGGCCAACTAACTTCTGCCAACTGGCCTGATGTTTGCCTGGATCGACCTGTCGAAGGCGGGTTTGGGTTGCTTCGGCTGCGGCTGCAATCTGCTGCTGGTCGCTTTCCCAGGCTTTGAGACCCAGCAAACGATAATGGTTCGGGCAGTGGGTAACCGGGATGCCTAGCCATGTCTGGTATGGATTGAGCGTTTCTGGTGCGGAACGTTTCATCAGCAGCACAAGCCTGTAATCGAATTCGAGAAACCGTATTCAATTGTAATTGAATGGTTCATGCGATTTTAAGGAAAAACATGAATTCTTGAGGTTGATTCGGCAGGACGCTTGGCGTGTTAGGAGATTTTTTTAGAACGCATTTCAAAACCAATCCAAGCATGACGCGAGGGGCAAGTGGATTTAAGTGCAACATATTCACTCGCCCCTCGCGTCGTGCTTGGATCCTCATCAAAGGTGGCGCTGTCTAGCGAATCACAAAATTTGAAGCCTGAATCGCAAGCGAAGGAATTCCTAGCAAGCGATTCCGTCGCTTGCGATTCAGGCTTTCTAGCGGTTTTGAGACCAACCCAAGGCAGGAAGTTAGGAAGCGTCCTGGGGGGTGCCTGGGGCTACCAGGCTTTCGAGCGCTTCGCGAAGCTGACCGATCTCGGCCACGAGTTCTTCAAACACAGGTTCAACATGGTTCAGCCGCGATTCACGTCCCATCTCTTCCAGTCGGCGGGCAGGTTCAATATCGCCTAACGAGAAGAAGTTGGCTAGAGCGCCTCGCAACTTGTGGGCAGCCATTTCCAAATCTTCACCGTTTCTTCTTGCGATTGCCTCTTGAACCTGAGAGACCATTTTAGGGCATTCTTTCAGAAACAGTTCGGCCAACTCCCTAAGGAGCCCCATATCACCATCAACCCGAGCCACCGCCGCGTCGAGATCGAAGCGAAGCCGCCCATCGGGCTTCGGTGACGAAGAGGCGTTGTTTGCCAAGCCTGCCTGTTGCGTAGCGACTTTGCGCAACACGGCCGCCAGCGCCTGAGGGTCGACCGGCTTGGAAAGATAATCGTCCATGCCAGCCTGTAGACAACGTTGCCGGTCGCCTTGCATGGCGTGGGCCGTCATGGCGACGATCGGCACACGCTGGCCGGTGGGGTACTGTTGTTCTCGAATCTTGGCGGTCGCCTCGAAGCCATCCATCCGAGGCATTTGAATGTCCATGAGTACGACGTCAAACCGATGGGATTCCAAGGCCTCGAGGGCTTCGTGACCGTTGCTCACGACGTGCGCCTGATGGCCGCTTTTGAGCAACAGGCGACGCGCCAATTCCTGATTCACCTGATTGTCTTCCGCCACCAGGACGTTCAACGGAGACACCGTCTCGGACGTCGAGTGCCCGTTGCCGTTGGAGAGCGCCGGCGATGGCAAAGTCGGTTCGAGGGCCGAGGCCTCTTCCTTCTCCTTGGGCACACTCAGCCAGGCCGTGAAGTGGAACGTGCTGCCGTGGCCGGCGCGACTGTTGATCCAAATCTTGCCGCCCATCAGCCCAACCAGTTGGGCACAGATCGACAGCCCCAGACCGGTGCCGCCGTAATTGCGCGTTGTCGACGTGTCAGCCTGGGTGAAGGCTTCGAAAATCGTTTCTTGTTTGTCAGCGGGAATGCCAATCCCGGTGTCGGTAACCGAGAAATGCAATACGACATCGTGGTGATCGTACCAATACTTGTCGATGTCCACACGGATCTTGCCGGTGTCGGTGAACTTGATGGCGTTGCCGATCAGATTGACGACGACCTGACGCAGCCGGCCCACGTCGCCCACCACCAAGTCTGGCACGTCCCATTCAACACGACAGTCGAGTGATAACCCTTTTTCTCTTGCCCGAACCGAGAACGGACGCAGCACCTCGTCGAGCCAGTTGCGCAGGCTGAAGACCGTGAGGTCGAGTTCCATCCGGCCTGCTTCGATCTTTGAGAAGTCGAGAATATCGTTGATGATGGTCAACAACGAGTCGGCCGACTGTTTGACGGTTTGCAGGTATTCACGTTGTTCGTCGGTCATTTGGGTATTGAGCGCCAACTCGGTCATTCCCAGCACGCCATTCATCGGGGTTCGAATTTCGTGGCTCATGTTGGCCAAAAATTGGCTCTTCGCCCGACTCGTCTCCTCGGCTGCTTTTTTGGCTTGCTCCAGCTCTCGTTCGGCCAGTTTGCGCTGCGAAATGTCTCGGGCAATCGTCGACGCCCCGATCACCCTGCCTGAATCATCACAGATGGGCGAAATCGCCAACGACACATCAATTTGCGCGCCGTCCTGCCGAGTACGAATCGTCTCGTAATGCTCGATGCGTTCGCCTTTTTGAATCTTTGCCAACAGGCCCAACTCTTCGTCAAGTCGTTCCTTAGGCACGAGAATCGAAATCGGCTTGCCTAACACGTCGTCCAAGGCATAGCCAAAGATGCGTTGCGCGCCTGCATTCCAGGTAACGATGCTGCCGTCGAGCGATTTGCCAATCACCGCGTCGTCGGTCGATTCGACGATGGCCGATTGCAGGCGAGCGGCTTTTTCCGCTTCCTTGCGTTGCGTGATGTCGGCGATGCTAGCCCGCACCAGACGACGTCCTACCGCTGGCAAACGCACCATCCGCACTTCGCAAGGAATATCGGCGCCGGTCGTCTTTTGACACATCCATTCAAAGCTCGGAGCCTCGCCTTCAAGCGCCAACTCGACATAGCGCCGAAACACCTCGTCGGACGATTCCCCACTCGGTTGTTCCAGTGGACTGATCGCCGCTGGCCCAGAACTCGACAGGGTGTCGCCTGACATGCCGAACAGATCGAGTGCCCGACCGTTGAAGCTGGCAAACAGTTGTTGATCGGCGTCATAGACCACCATCGCCTCGGGGGCATGTTCGACCAACGTGCGAAATTGTTCTTCGCTGGCACGTTGGGCTTCTTCCGTCTGGCGGCGAAGTGTGACGTCGTGACCGACCAAATAGAGCAGGTTTTCGCCTGAGTGCGGAGCCGGACAGGTCCACGAGATCCAGCGATAGGTTCCATCTTGACATAAACAACGATTTTCCAGCCCGTCCACGTCGAAGCCATCGGTCAGTTGTTGCAGCGCCTGTTGAGTCGCTTGTTGATCGTCCGGATGGACAAAGTCGACCAACGGTCGGGCCAGGTATTCCGAAGCGTGAAACCCAAAACGGCGTTGGAAGGCCGGGTTGACCCTGCGAAAACGACCGTCCAGGCCAGCGATGCCCAGCATGTCGAGCGAGACGGAGAAGAGCCGATCGCGTTCCGACTCGATTCGTTTCTTTTCGGTGATGTCGCGAAAAATTCCTCGCGAGGCGACCGGACGATCGCAGACCCATTTGGTGTTGGTCGTGCCCTCGACGATGACCCTGCGCCCATCTTTGGTGAGCAGCGAGACCTCATAGTTCTCTAGGTCTTCCCCCCGCATGACCCGTTGAAAAAAGTCGAGCTGAAATTGCTTGCTGTCCGAGCCGATAATGCTGTCGGGATAAAGCACGTCGAACAGCGACAGCCGGCTGACCTCGTCCGAAGTGTAGCCCAAGGTCTCGCGCCACACGCGATTCACATACAGAAACGATCCGTTGGGAGCCACGCATTGAATCAAGTCGTTCGCGTTTTCAAACAGGTCGCGATACTGTTCCTCGCTTACATGGAGCGCGTCCTGCTTGGCTTGCAGTTCGTTCTCCACACGGATGCGGTCGGCCACATGCCAATCAAGCGCGCGGTAAGTCTGGACGTAGTCGAGCATCAGGCCGACAAATGGTACAAAATAGGCCACGCACTTCAAAAATAGAGCGATATTGAAATAGCCGTCGTGCAAAGCGTCTGAACCAAAGAGCATTGCTACCTGAGCGGCGATTTGGGGGATCACGCTCAACAGCAAGGCATAGGTAAACAGATTAGGAACCCCGCGCAACAAGGCAGGCAGCACAAAGCCACCGGCCAACAAGAATAGAATCAATGGCGGCACGTCGTAGGGACGCGAAAACACCGCTCCTGATAGGTTCACCTGGGCCATGTTGTAGCTGAACACCGACAACACGATGGCAAAGCCGCCAAACACGACGCTCACCATCACGACCAGCACCGCGCTGCCTTCCCAAGCGTCGGCTTTGCGAACCAGAATGGCGCAAGCGCCTACGATCAAAATCAAGGCGCTAAAAAGCCGGCAGATCGACCAAGTAAGAGGGATAAAATCGCGATGGTCCAACAGCGGAATGATGAGCCGATCGGCGGCCAAGGTGTGGAAGCCGTCCATCAAGCCGGCGCATAGCAAGGCGATGCCGATCACCGGAGTCACCGCGTCGCGTTTGATGCTAAAGTGCAGCAGGGCCAGCAGGGCCGTGAGAATTGCGGTCGTGACGGCCGTCCATTGCAGGATGGTGTGGGTGAAACTGCCGGCCACGGTTCGCAACACGGCGTGTTCTAAGACCGAGTCAGGTAAGTTAAACGACTCAGGGCCCTCGAGCGGACGCTGGTAGGTGCTGAAGTCGACTCCTAGCTGAGCCAGCAGAAACGGGGCCGCGCAGACCGCGACAACAACCCAAAACAACGATTTGGGCAGATAAGACTTGTCGTCTGGTGAGTTCACGTCAGCAGACATGATTGCAGTGTTGCGCAGACGTTCTGCGCGGCTCGAATGACTACTGAGTTCCGGCTGATTACGAAATCCTGGCACTGGGAACCGTGGGCCTGGTCTGGTGATGGTGGCGCGAAGCCGAGCAGGAAAAGAATGCGGGAACAGAAAAGCCTAACTCTTCTATTATTATCACCTGCCTGCGACCTTCGAAAAAGGGGGCCCGACCATCGGAGTATCCCAATGATGCCGTTTCTTAGATTGGACGGACCCCCTTTTAGGATTCACCTCACCTCACGCTGGTTCATAAAGTATCACATCAGAAAAGCACAACGCGTGCCATTCAGCGGCCAGATGCCTGAAAAATCGGTGAAGTCGGTCCCCCAAGCCGCAAAAACTACCACCTCGCGCATGCCGCAACAACCGAATATGCTTGATCTTACGTTCTAAGCTCCAGTACAATGAAAGACGTCCCTGTGGTCGTTGGCCGTCGGGGGCCAGCGACCGCGAGATGGCCGCTAGGCGTCGGCCAGGGTGGTTGAAAATCGACCACTGGTCGACGTGAGGGGCAAAAATTTGTGAGTTTGGCAACATCGGTCAAAATTTTCTGTTGATTGCACTCGATCAGGAAGTCACGTCGCCATGCCTGTCTTGTTAGTCATTGATGACGACCCACTTATTTTGCACGTGTTCCGACGTCTGTTTGAGGAAACCGACGTCAAGCTGCTCACCGAAGAGACTGCCGCCGCTGGCATGTTGGCGATGGAACGTGACCGGCCGGATGTGGTGATTCTGGACGTGATGTTGCCAGATCTCTCGGGGTTAGAGGCATTTCGGCAAGTTCATCAAATCGACGCCAAGGTGCCGGTCATCTTTATCACTGCTGGCGGCGCCAGTGATACGGCCATTGAAGCGATGAAGTTGGGGGCCTACGACTATCTGCTCAAGCCGCTGGATTTCAAGCAGGTGCGCGAGGTAGTCGGCAAAGCGTTTGAGATTAGCCGTTCGATGCACACGCCGGTCGATCTGACCGGGGGGACCGAGGCGTTGGAAACCTCGGCCGATGTTTTGGTCGGGCGTTGTCAGGGCATTCAAACGGTTTACAAGGAGATTGGCCGCGCAGCCCCGCAAGACGTGATGGTCCTAGTGCGCGGCGAAAGTGGCACCGGCAAGGAGCTTGTCGCTCGGGCGATCTATCATCACAGCCGTCGTTCGGAAGGACCGTTTTTAGCGATCAACTGTGCGGCGATCCCCGAAAACTTGCTCGAAAGCGAACTGTTCGGCCATGAGAAGGGGGCTTTCACCGGGGCCGACCAACAGCGGATTGGCAAGTTCGAGCAGTGCACCGGTGGGACGTTGTTCATGGACGAAATTGGCGACATGACGCCGAGCACCCAAAGCAAAATCCTCCGGTTGCTCGAAGATCAGGCCTTTGAGCGCGTCGGCGGAACCGAAACCATCAAGACCGACGTGCGGATTATTGCCGCCACGAACCGGAACTTGGAAGAGATGGTCGAAAACAGCCAGTTTCGCGGCGACCTATTCTTTCGCTTAAACGTCTTTAACATTGCGTTGCCGCCGCTCCGCGATCGGGCGGACGACATTTTGCTGTTGTTAGAGCACTTCCTAGCTCGTTTCAACCGTGATTTGAACAAGGATGTCCAAGGAATCTCGCCCGATGCCCTCGAGATGCTCACCGAATATCACTGGCCTGGCAACGTACGCGAATTGCAGAGTGTGCTGAAACAGGCATTGCTCCGTGCGAATGGCCCATTGTTGGTGGCCGATTTCTTTCCTGAATACATCATCCAGGCTGGTCAATTAGGCACGCCAGGCATTGACCAAGATAGGCACACCGTCTCAAACCTTGGCCAATTCATTCGTACTCAACTTGAAACGCACAGTGAAAATCTTTATGCCCAAACCCAGGAGTTGATGGAGCGGACCTTGCTGACCGAAGTGCTCCGGCATACCGAAGGGAATCAGCTCCAGGCAGCAAAAATCTTAGGCATCACGCGAGGAACTCTGCGCACGAAGATCCGTGCGCTAGGCATCTCGATCAACCGCGTGGTGTTGCCCGAGCGCGAATCGACTTCGCTCGCATCGACCGACCCGGCGGCCGATCCTACCTCTTAACAACCATCGACGCGAGGGCCACGCGAGGCTTTGAATGTGGCAGGATTGGTTTGTAGGGCAAATCACTTTGAAAAGCTGATCGGTCTTGGATTGGTTTGGGGGCGATTGACGGTCGGCGAATATGTTGTAGACTTGCTGAGATATCCACTTTGCGCGAGTGGCGGAACTGGCAGACGCGCTAGGTTGAGGGCCTAGTGTCCGTTAAGGACGTGGAGGTTCGAGTCCTCTCTCGCGCACTTTACGGCATAA
>JANQPJ010000103.1 GCA_028289525.1 Pirellulales bacterium | reverse complement strand
AATGCCGAAGTCGCAAACTGCGTCGGTTGGCGGTCTGTCGAGCGGCAAGAAATTGGAGAGCGGGGAACGGAATCTGGCGAGGTTTTTGCCGCATCACCAAATGCAGCACAATTGGCGCCGCGACAAACGCCACCCCGCCCAATAGCCCCCAGTGTACGAAACTCATGTTCGCCCTGTCCTTAACCGCGAGCCCGACGATTGGCCAGATATTCGATCAGCGCCTTGTCGAACCGCATGCTCGTGTCGAGCGGCACATAGTCGATGCCGGCTTGGACGCACTGCTGGCGAAACCACTCTCGAAAGGCCTCGATCTCCTGCAGGTAGTCCGCCCGATAGCCGCTGGCGTCGACCTCGATCCGTTCGCCCGACTCAGGATCTTCAAATTCGATCTGACCGTTGAAGGGAAAATTCACTTCGGCTTCGTCCAAAATGTGGAACAAAATCACGTCGTGGCCGGCATGCCGCAAGCGGTGTAACGCTCGCATCGTGGCTTCCCGATCGCCCAACAGGTCGGAAAACAACATCACCAAGCTGCGGTGCCGCAAGAGGGCCACCACTTGATTCAAGCTGCGTTCTAGATCGGTCTGGCCAGTCGGCTTCAGGTTGGCCAGCACCGCCAGGACGTTGCCGATTTGAGTCCGTTTCGACTTGGGGGCCAGGCATTGATTCACTTTTTCGTCAAACGTGATCAAGCCCACGGGATCTTGCTGTGAAATCATCAAATAGCAGAGCGCGGCGGCCAGGCAGATGGCGTAGTCGAACTTCGTGAGCTGTTCCTGAAGCGAGTAGCCCATCGAGCGGCTCAGGTCCATCACCAGGTAGCCGGTGATGTTGGTTTCGGCCTCGTATTTTTTGACGTAATATTTGTCGGTTTTGGCGAACACCAACCAGTCTAGGTCTTGGGGATCGTCGCCAGGCGTGTATTTACGGTGTTCGCTGAACTCGACCGAAAACCCATGAAACGGACTGGCGTGTAGCCCTTGCAAAAACCCTTTCACGATAAACTGGGCCCGCAGGTCCAAACGCGACACCTGGCGAATGACTTCTGGCTTGAGATATTGTTCGACCGCCGTCATGAGAACCGCCGAGGTTGGAAGCGTCTAAGATTCTCTCGTTGTGTCTCTTGTTCCCAAGCTCTGCTTGGGAACGAGACTACAGTGCCTACGATTCCATTTTCGGAATTTCAGGTGGAGGAACTTCGTCGAGCAGCCGGCGAATCACGTCTTCGGTGGTCATCCCTTCGGCTTGGGCTTGGAAATTCGTGCTTAACCGGTGCCGTAAAACGGGGATGGCGATTTTTTGCACATCTTCTAGCGCCACCGAAAATCGACCATCCATGGCGGCCAGCGCCTTGCCGCCTTGAATCAAAAACTGCCCGGCGCGAGGCCCCGCGCCCCAATCGACCCAATCTTTGACAAACCCTGGCGCCTGTTCGTCGCGCGGCCGCGTGCTGCGAACCAGCGTGGTCACATACTTGATAATAAACTGGCTCACCGCTACCGTGCCGACCAGCTTTTGTAGATTGAGAATTGCTCGCGCAGAGAGCACCTTGTGGATCTCTGGTTTCTCGTGCCGGGTCGTGGCCGTCAAAATGCGCTCTTCCTCGTCGGCCGAAGGATAGTCGACCTTGATATTGAACATAAAACGGTCCAACTGAGCCTCAGGCAACGGATAGGTTCCTTCCTGCTCGATCGGGTTTTGGGTCGCGATCGTAAAAAACGGCTCAGGCAATGGTCGAGTCTCCTGGCCAACGGTCACTTCACGTTCTTGCATGGCCTGCAACAACGCCGCTTGGGTTTTGGGCGGCGTGCGGTTAATCTCGTCGGCCAGCAAGATGTTTGTGAACACCGGTCCTTCGACAAACCGAAAACTCCGCCGACGTCGCTCGTCTTCGTCCAGCACGTTGGTGCCCGTGATGTCCGAAGGCATCAGGTCGGGCGTAAACTGAATGCGTTTGAATTCCAAATCGAGAATTCGAGCCAGTGTGCTAACCATCAGCGTCTTGGCCAGCCCTGGCACGCCTTCGAGCAGACAATGCCCTCGCGTGAAAATCGCGGCGAAGAGCTGCTCGATCACTTTGTCCTGGCCGACAATGATCTTTTGCAGTTCCTCCTGCATCACCTTGCGGTGTTGGCTGAACTCCTGAAGAATATCGCCGAGGTTGCGTTGCTTGGTGACCAACGGAGTATACTTTCTAATCAGGTTTATGACAGACCAAGATGAACAACGCCTGTATTCTAGGGACGATGTCGAAAAGCGACAATGGTTGCTTCCCGGTGCAGGAGAATCGATTCCACGAAAGCAGCGACCGGTGGTCAAAGCGCGAAACGGCCAGATTTTCCTGTTTCGCGAGCGACCGCCGGTCGCTGCTTTTTCGCAGGAGATGACTTTGCAATCTTCCTCGCTTCCCGGTGCCGTTGTCTGGGTAATCTAGGAGCAGTAAGATGGCTCTAGGCGTTTCAAAAATAAGGTCTGAAAAAGCAGTTTTCATGAAAGTGCGAGAAAACAGATGTTTCGCGAGCGACCGCCGGTCGCTGCTCTCTCGAATGTCGCATCTGGTCATCTTGCTGCTGTCCGTTGCCTGCTGCCTGAAGACAGTTCAGGCAGCACCGATCGACTCGCAACAGGTCAACGAGGCCATCGACCGCGGGGTCGCCTATTTGAAACGGGTGCAATCGCCACGTGGGCGCTGGTTCGACTTGAGTGGCCAGGCCGACGGCGTCACGGCGCTCTGCACTTTGGCTCTGTTGAACGCCGGGGTTCCGCCGGAAGACCCGACGGTTCAAAAGGCCTTGGGCGAACTGCGCCGGCAGTCGACCAATAAAACCTATGCCACGGCCTTGAAAACCATGGTGTTTTGTATCGCCGAGCCGGAAAAAGACCTGGTGCTCATCCGCCGCAACGTGAAGTGGCTAGAGCGGGTACAAAAGCGCGACGGCAAGTCGTCAGGCGCTTGGTCCTATGGCGAAAACAGCATGGCCGGGGACAACTCGAATTCGCAGTTCGCCATTCTGGCCTTGCACGAAGCCGAACGCGCCGGGGTTGCCGTCGACCAAGATACCTGGCGAAGGGCCATGGAATATTGGCAACGGACCCAAAACCCCAATGGCTCCTGGGGCTACACGCCTGGAGCCCCAGGCACCGGCAGCATGACTTGTGCCGGCGTGGCGGCGGCCGTGATTACCTCGATCCGGCTTGCCGAGCAAGAAAGTCGAGTTGAAGGGAACCAGGTCATTTGCTGCGGTGCCCGAGACGATCGCGACACGATTGCCCGCGGCCTCGATTGGCTTGGCCGCAACTTTTCCGTCCAGCGAAATCCAGGCCGAGACGCCCAGGCTGGCCGAGAACGGGCCAACTGGGTTTATTACTATCTTTATGGCTTAGAACGCGTCGGTCGCTTAACCGCTCAACGCCTGATTGGCGGCCACGACTGGTATCGCGAAGGGGCTGAAAGGTTGGTTCGCGATCAGGACAAACTTTCTGGGTTTTGGAAGAGCCCTAGCCGCGTGGAAGAGCATCCACACATCGGCACCAGTTTGGCACTCCTCTTTCTGTCAAAAGGCCGACGCCCGGTGGTGATTGCTCGCCTGATGCACGGGCCGGGCGACGATTGGAACCATCACCGCGCCGGCTTAACTCAATTGACCGCCTACACGGAACAACGCTGGCAGCGCGATCTTACCTGGCAAGTGATCGACCCCAAGACAGCCCGAACCGAAGACCTGTTGCTGGCCCCGGTGCTGTTGGTCAACGGCAGCCAGGCTCCTCAACTGACTGCCCGGGATAAGCGCAACCTGCGCGACTATGTCGACCGTGGCGGTTTTCTGTTTGGCGAAGCGTGTTGCGATGGCGAAGCGTTTGACCGCGGATTTCGGCAGTTGATGGAAGAGATTTTCCCCGAGCCAGAATACCGCCTACGGCTGTTGCCGCCGGACCATCCGATTTGGCACGCCGAAGAGCGAGTGAATCCAGACTACCTGCGGCCGCTGTGGGGCATCGACTATGGCTGTCGCACCAGCGTGGTCTATTGCCCTCAGGATCTCTCGTGTTATTGGGAGCTAGGCGGTCGCAAGTCGAACCCAAAACGTCAACAAAAAATTCCCATCCAGGTGCGAGATAGCGTCCAGGCGGCCCAGGCGATTGGCGTGAACGTGTTGACCTATGCCACCGGGCGCGAACCAAAATTTAAACAACTGTTGCCATCCCAGTTGGCCAGTGAACAGAACGACCAACCGGCGATCCGAGGCACCCTGCAGGTAGCCAAACTACTGCATGGCGGCGGCTGCAATGTGGCCCCCGGGGCGGTCGCCAACCTGTTGCGTCAAACCGGCCGGGAGTTGGCCTTTCCGGTCGATCGGCAGCCGCGCGAGCTATTGGCAACCGATCCTCAGTTGTCGCGTTATCATCTGGTTTTCATGCACGGCCGGCGCAAGTTCCGTTTCACCCCGGCCGAACGTCAGGCGTTGCGGGTCTATCTCGAGCGGGGCGGCACTCTGTTTGCCGATGCGATTTGCGCCAGCCGAGAATTTGCCGGCGCGTTTCGCGAAGAGATGCGCGCCGTGTTGCCTGACGTCGCGTTGGAACGCATTCCGGCAGGCGATCCCATCTTCACCGACGCCTTTGGCGGTTACTCTCTGGCCCAGGTAACCCGTCGCGACCCGGCCCGTCGAGCGGCCGGCGGGCCATTGAAATCACGGCTTCGCAAGGTATCGCCTGACCTGGAAGCCATCCGCATTGGCGACCGCTACGGCGTGATTTTTTCGCCCTACGACATCAGTTGTGCGCTGGAACAACATGCCTCGCTCGAATGCCAAGGCTATGTGCGCGACGACGCTGCTAAGATTGGCGTGAATGTGTTGATGTATTCGTTGCAGCGGTAAAGCCCCGAAATCGAATTTCTTGACTGTGGCAAGAAACAGGTCGTTCAGCATGACAGGAGAACTGCAAAGTCGTTTTTTTTTGAAAAAACAGCGGTCGGTGACCGCTCGCGAAACGGCTGAATTTTTCTGTTTCGCGCTTTGGCCGCTGTTCTCCCGACTGGCCCCTTGACGA
>JANQPJ010000102.1 GCA_028289525.1 Pirellulales bacterium | reverse complement strand
CGGCCGCTGTTATCAGTCGCAGCAGCGGCCGGTGGCCGCTCGCGAAACATGGACGCTGAAAAATTTCTACTTTCTCGGGCTTCCATGGATTGGAGCCACACGGACCATTTGCATTCAAACATATCTTGAGTGCTCTGTAGAAAGTGCATGAGCCATATTGCTCCGTGGCCTACGGTTTCGTGCGTGCCCGGCGATAGGCGAGCAGCACTCCCCAAAAGCCGAGAAACAAGGCAAAACATCCGAGCAGGACCAAGGGTCGCCGGATATCGGCCTTTTGCTGGTAGAGCCCCACGGCATGATACACCGCCCAGGCCACGACGGCTCCGACAATCGCCCAAATCATCCACGCGGTTGAAGATCGGTTTTCATTCATAGGCCCCATTCTACGCCGTCCTAGCCGAGCTTCCCAGGCGGAATGGAACAATTGCCCAATTCGTCCAGGGCGAGTATCTTCACGGCAGCCAATTCTTCACTGTCTCACCTGCTAGCGAGCACGCGCCGTGGACCGTCTGCCCCCTGAACAACTGAAGATCGATGCCCTAGGACCACGTCAGGTAGACTCCCCGCTGCCGTTTTCGACCGTGTCTGGCGATGGCGTCGGCAACTTTGTCCGCGACGACGAGCGAGTACTCCACGAAATCGTTTGTCAGGGCGATCAGCATCCTGCGCTCGAATTAACCTTTCAACGGGCAGGGCCTCGCGAGAAAATCTTCTTTCAGCCCGACCGCACTACCGCAGCGATTGTTACCTGTGGCGGGCTGTGCCCAGGTTTGAACAACGTGATTCGCGCCGCCTACTACGAACTGCGCAACAACTATGGCGTGAGCCGGGTGCTGGGCATTCGACACGGCTACCGTGGGCTGAATCCTGCATGTGGCCAACAACCACTAGAATTGACCGATCGCGACGTCGAGGAAATTCACAAGCTGGGCGGCACGATTCTCGGCACCTCGCGCGGCAGCCATGAACCGAGCGTGATGGTCGACTTTCTCGAAACCGCAGGCATCGACATTCTGATTTGTGTCGGAGGCGATGGCACCCAACGTGGCGCTCGAGCGATCGTCGACGAGGTATCTCGACGCAAACGGCCCATCTCGGTGGTCGGTATCCCCAAAACCATCGACAACGACATCGCGTTTGTCGAACGGTCATTCGGTTTCGATACGGCCGTCGAAAAGGCCTTGGAACACATCACCGGGGCACACGTCGAAGCGGTCGGCGTGCCGTATGGAATTGGTCTAGTCAAATTGATGGGCCGTCATGCCGGTTTCATTGCCACCAATGCCTCGTTGGCCAGCGGTCAGGTTGATTTTGTCTTGATCCCCGAGGTGCCTATTTGTCTGGCCGGTCAGGGCGGATTTCTAGAACGCCTGGAACGCTGTCTGAAAACCCGACAGCATGCCGTGGTGGTCGTGGCCGAAGGAGCCGGACAAGAATTGTTCGCCGACCAACAGGACGCATGCGATGCGTCGGGCAATCCGCGGCTACAGGATATTGGTCTGTTGTTAAAAACTCGCATCGCCGAACATTTTCAGTCAACCGACCTCAAGGCCAAAATCAAATACTTCGATCCCAGCTATCACATTCGCTCTCGACCGGCCAACTGCTCCGACGCGTTGCTGTCGAACAAACTGGCCCGACGTGCGGTGCATGCGGCCATGGCCGGCAAAACCGACATGCTGGTCGGCTTGTACCATAACATGTTTGTGCATGTCCCGTTGCGACTGGTCACCAGCGCAACCAAACGGGTTGACCCCGAAGGAGAAGACTGGATGGGCGTGTTAGCGTCGAGTGCCCACTGGATGTCGTAAACCTGTTCGCCCAGAAAGAGCGACCGATGGACTACACGTATCGTGACATTGCTAAAATGATCGACCATGCCTTGCTGCAACCGGCCATGACGAGCGAGCAGCTCGACGCCGGCTGCCAGTTGGCGATGGCCTATGACGTGGCCAGCGTGTGTGTGATGCCCTACTACCTGAAGCGAACTGCCGAATTGCTGGCCGATTCGACGGTCCGACCAAGCACCACCATCGGCTTTCCACATGGGGGACAGTCTGCCCTGGTCAAACAGGCCGAAGCACGTCAGGCAATTGCCGACGGCGGGCAAGAGCTCGACATGGTGGTCAACATCTCCCAAGTGCGTAGTGGTGCCTGGCGTGCGGTGCGCGACGACATCGCCGGCGTGGTCACGGTGACCCATCAAGCAGAACGTCAAGTGAAGGTAATTTTCGAAAATTGCTATTTGCAAGACGACGAAAAAATTCGTCTGTGCGAAATCTGCGGCGAGCTTCAGGTCGATTGGGTCAAAACGTCAACCGGGTTTGGCACCGGCGGAGCTACGCTCGAAGACGTTACCCTAATGCGGACACATTCACCGGCCCAGGTTCAGGTAAAGGCCGCCGGCGGGGTTCGCGATTTGGAGACCTTGCTCGCGATGCGCAAGGTGGGCGCAACCCGAATTGGCACCAGCGGCACCGCTAGCTTGCTCGATGCCTGTCGAGCTGAGTTGGGCCTGGGGCCAATCGGCTTGAGTGCTTCAGAATCAGCCTCAGACGCTTACTGAGAACTCGGCTTGGCGGAATCCTCGGGATTTGTGAGGTCAGCCAGAATAACTTTGATTTCCCGGTTCAGCACCGGCAGATCATCCTTGGCTGTCAGCCAGACCTTTTCTTGATCGACACCAAAGTAGCCGTGAATCAGCTTGTCTCGCATCCCTGCAACATCGGCCCAAGGCACTTGGCCGTTCTGCTCACGCAACGAAGACGAAAGGCGTTTCACAGCTTCACCCATGATTTCAAGTTGGCGAATGACTCCATCTTGAATCAAGCTATCTTGAATAAAGATTGCTTCCGGCACTCCGTTTAAATATTGCTCAACTTTCTGGATCGCGTCCAAAATATGACGGAGATATACGGTATCGTCACGCTTCATAAATGATCCACAAATCTTTTGTAATTCTGTCTTTCAGGTAAGGGCTAATCGCGGCTTCGGTGAGAAGTTCTACCTTGCGTCCGATGGCCTCCGACATCTTCCGCTCTAGTGCCACCAACGCGAGAAGACTCTTACGAGCTGAAAACTCAACCAGCAAATCCACATCGCTTTCTTCGGTCGCTTCCCCACGCGCCATGGAACCGAAAACCCCGATTCTCTTGACGTCATTTTGCTGACACAATTTGACCAACTTGTCTGCATCGAATGGCAAAGCGACCATGTATTTTTCTCCGTCGGAAGTAGAACTCTATTGTACGAAAGGGAGTACGATCGCGGCTATTGCGATTCAATGGTTTTGTTGTTGTCACCCGTTGAAATATCACTCGTTCTGATGGCTGGCTTAAAATGACGCAACAGCCGGCCCCCCGGACAGAGGGGCTGCGAATCATCAAGCCCAGGAGAATTGCAAAGTCGTTTTTTTTGAAAAAACAGCGGTCGGTGACCGCTCGCGAAACGGCTGAATTTTTCTGTTTCGCGCTTTGGCCGCTGTTCTCCCGACTGGCCCCTTGACGA
>JANQPJ010000077.1 GCA_028289525.1 Pirellulales bacterium | reverse complement strand
GACGCAACGCCTCCAAACGTTTGATGATCGCCAGCTGCACATCCAACGGCTGCAGCACAATCAAACACCGGCCAGGCCGATCAAGATACAGCGTTTCGTGCTTTGTCACGGCAGGCAAATCCGCTAACAACTTCGCATAGACACGTTCTACCGGCATCCCCAAACGGTCCAGCTCGACAAGCGAATAAAACTTGCGGATCGCTTGGCTCGCTGCCTGACGTTGGCCAACGACTTTGATCGCGCCACCGGCAGTGAGATGCCAACGCAACCCCAACGGGCGCAAGATGGCGGTCAACGCTTCATCCAGCGGACGCTTCACCACAGCTCCCACCACGAGCGTGTGGGGAGTCCAATCTTCGGCAGCCAGGCCGCCCCAGTCGGGCATCATGGGCACGCCCGACGTGCGTTCCAAGTAACGCAGCACGTCGACCAGCCGCGTAGGCTGCTGAAACGTATAAGTGATCGGCTCCCTAGGCAAACGAACACTGCCAGGCAGCGGAAACCGGCTCTCCGGAAACCGACTTCTACGCGGCAGACCACGCAGCCGGCGCAACGTTTCACAGAGCGAAATCAATTGGAAATGGACAGCCGGCGTTTGCTCGATCGAGAGCCGACGACCGTCGAGTTTCAACCGCCCTGGCCCCTCTTGGGCAGCCCAACTGCTAGGCGCCACGAGGGTTTGCAAACGCTTAGCCCACTCGTTAGCCTGAGCATCATCGGCAGCCAAATCGTCGATCGGGTAGCGGTACCGTTTTAACCGGTCGTCGATCGCTGCTCGTGTGGTGAGGCGAATGTCGTGGCGACCGGTTTGGTAGACAAGCCCTGCTGGCTTGAGTGCCGTGGTTAAAATCTCGGCGATCGTTGACTGTTGCTGCGAAACCGAAATCGGCCTGGCAAGCTCGATGCCAGCGGCTTGCAATGCCTGGTGGTCGATCGTGATCGGCAGCGCCGATAGCTCGGCGATCACCAACAAGAAATCGTGCAACGGCAACTCGCTCAGTTGAACGTCCGGCACACGACGGGCCAGTTTGGCAGCCAGGTCAGGCGGGCTGGAGTCCGAAACAGCCGGTTCGACTCGACGTGCCGTTGGCGGCTGGGCGTTCGATTCGAGCGCCGGTGGGTCGATCGGTGGAACTGGCGGCGCAGGCTCGACCTCGGACGGCGGGCTAATCGCGACGACTGACGCCGGTTCAGCTTTCTGCGCCGTGGGGGCCGGCTCAGATTCTGCGGCGGTTTCCACCGGTTCAGGCCGGGGCTTTGCAGCCGCGGATGCTTCCTCGTCCTCCAGCGGCGGCAGTGGCGAGGGCACTGGCGGCGCGGGGGGAGCCTGACCGGTAGCATCGCCGTCGTACGCAGGGATTGTTGTGGTCCGAGCCACTTTGGCCGGTTGCTCGGCGCGGTGTAAGAACAGGTAGGCCATCAAAAAACCAACCGCTGCTAGGCTAATGAGTCCGAGAGCGCCGACAATTAGCGTTTTTTGCAATCGTGATTCTGAGGGCGACTGCCAATGCGGATCAGGCGGCGCAGGGGGGGCTAGGTGCGCATCTTCTTCCTCTGGCGCAGGCTCAGCCGCCTCGTCCCAGTCCGCTGGCGGAATGATGTGGACCATGCTCTGGCACTTGGGACAGCTCAAAATTTGGCCAATGGCCGCTCGATCGCGGACCTGAAGCCCTGCCTGACAAGTTGTGCAGTGGATGGTGAAGAGCGTCACGTGTGAAGCTGCCGGAATCGAGGGGGAGCAACTCAGTCGACCTATAGCCAGTTTAGCTCATCAGAAGCGTTTGGCTAAGAGCGCTGCGGTGCAGAACCCGTCTTACAGGAAGACTGCAAAATCGTTTTTTGTTGCGAAACAGATGACTACAAGCACGACGCGAGGGGCGAGTGAAATTCAAGGTCGACATGCAATTCACTCGCCCCTCGCGTCGTGCTTGTAGTCATCTTCCGGACTTTCCACTTCTCCTGACCCGTCTTGTTACCAACGTGAGCTAGGGATATGATTCCTCCTACGATGAGTGCCTTTGAAGCGACCAGCCGATATTTTAACGAAGCGGCCGACCTACTCGACTTGACGGACAATATGCGCAAGTTGCTCCTCACGCCTAAGCGCGAGGTGCAGGTACAAATCCCCGTCGAGATGGACAATGGCGAACTCTCTACGCTGATCGGCTATCGGGTGCAGCACGACAATGCCTGCGGGCCGATGAAAGGAGGGCTGCGGTTTCATCCCGAGGTCGATCTCGACGAGGTCCGCTCGTTGGCCGCACTGATGACCTGGAAAACGGCCGTGGTCAACCTGCCCTATGGCGGCGCCAAAGGCGGCATCGCCATCGACCCCAGGACAATTAGCGCTCGCGAATTGGAACGCGTGACGCGAAAGTTTGTCGATCAGATTCACGACGTGATCGGCCCCGACACCGACATCCCTGCCCCTGACATGGGCTCGAATGCCATGGTGATGGCCTGGATCATGAACCAATATGGCAAGTATCACGGCTTCAATCCGGCCGTGGTGACCGGCAAACCGGTCGAACACTATGGCATGCCAGGCCGTGAAGAAGCGACCGGACGTGGGGTCGGAATTTTTACGGTCAAGCTGCTCAGCCGCTTGGGCCGTAGCCCGAGCGAAACCAAGGTGGCCATTCAAGGGTTTGGCAACGTCGGTTCGCATGCGGCCAAGTTTTTACAAGAAGCCGATTGTCAAGTCGTTGCCATCAGCGACGTGAGCGGCGGCTACTATCGCGAGCAGGGAATCGACATCAGTGACGCCTGTCGACACCTGCGCGAACACAACGGCAGTCTGGCCGGCTATCGTCAGGCAGACGCCATCACGAACGAAGAACTACTCGAACTCAAGGTCGACGTGCTGATCCCGGCCGCTTTGGGTGGGGTTTTTACGGCCGAAAACGCCAGGCGAATTCAGGCGCCGGTGATCATCGAGGCGGCCAACGAGCCGACGCGGCCTGAGGCCGATGCAATTTTTAACCAACGCGGCTTGACCGTGTTGCCCGACGTGCTGGCCAACGCCGGCGGGGTGACGGCCAGCTACTTTGAATGGGTACAAAACCGGCAGCATTACCAGTGGGGCATCAATCGAGTGCGGCAAGAGCTAGACCATGTGCTCTCGCAGGCTTTTCAGACGGTGTGGGAGACGGCCACCGAGCGTCAGGTCAGCTTACGGATAGCGGCTTTTATGGTCGGCATTGGTCGGGTGGGGCGAGCCACGATTCTAGGAGGCATTGCGTGAGCGAGTCGCCCATCAGCCTGGCTGTGTTGGCCCAGTTGCCAATTTTTGCCGGCATGAATGAAGTCGAACGCCAACAGTTGGTCGACATTGCTCAGACGATCTGCTACGCCCCGGGCGAGATTGCCCTGGCCCAGGGGAAGCTGGGGCAAGATTTACTGGTGGTGCTCGAAGGACGTTGTCAGGTTTACCGTTCGGAGAGTGGCGGGCAAGAGGTGGTGCTGGCCGAGTTGGGCCCGTTTGAGGTGATTGGTGAGATGTCGTTCTTTCGGGCAGCTCCCCACTCAGCGAGCGTAAGAGCGATCACCCAATTGCGGCTGCTGCGGTTTGAGCGTCGCGACTACGATTTTCTGATCGAAGAAGACCATTTGGCAGCCTACAAGATGGCCTACAACATGCTTGCCAAGCTGGCCGATCGGCTACGGCAAATGGACCGCCGCGTGGCCATGCTGGCCAGCGAGAGCAGCGATCCGCAGAAAGCCTCTGAGTGGAGCCACTTTCGTGATCGGCTGTTTGGCGATCTGGAACTCTGATTGGTGAGGGATTTAAAGCGTTCAAACTGCTAAAAAACAGTAGCCAGTGACCGAAGCACGAAACGGATACCACTCGAGCGTTTCGCGCTTCCGCCACCGGCCGCTGTTTTTCCGGCGAATCTTGCGAGCTTGAGCACCTTGACGGAAAGCTGGCACGTGGCTAAACTGTTGCCCAACTTCTGTTTGGATATAGAGTTGTGTCAAATCACAGCGTTTTTCCTTTGAATTGAGATAAAAGCCCAAATCAGCTGAAGGATAGATTCATGGCCAATTCGAACACCGGCGGCGGCGATATCTTCGATGTTCGCAAGATTCGTCGGCTGGTGGAATTGATGAACGACCACGAGTTGAGTGAAATTGACCTCCGACAGTCGGACCAACGGATCCGGTTGCGACGGGGACAGGAGCCTGTGGTGACCACCGTGGCGGCCCCGGCTTCGGCTCCCGCGCCAGTCCCAGCTGCCCCCGCCCCGGCAGCCGCTAGCAGCCCCCCGGCCGACGACGATGCCAACAGCACCTATATCACCAGTCCAATGGTCGGCACGTTTTATCTGGCGGCCAACCCCGAGTCGGCGCCATTCGTCAAGGTGGGCGATCAGGTAGGCCAAGAGACGACCGTTTGCATTATCGAGGCGATGAAGGTCTTTAACGAGATCCCGGCTGAATGTTCTGGCAAGATTGTCAACGTGATGGTCGAGAATGGCGATCCGGTGGAGTTCGGGCAACGCCTGTTCAAAGTTTCCACGAGTGGATAATCGCTACCGCCTGTCGCCCTGAATGGGATCGCTTGCGGCCCAGGACGCCTCCGGCCAGCTCTTGGGTAGCGTCTGTCTGGCCCTGGTCACGAAGTTGCGCAAGAGCGGCCGACTCGAACCCGCTGGAGTAGATCGATGTACAAACGAATCTTGGTTGCCAATCGAGGCGAAATTGCTCTCCGCGTGATTCGCGCCTGTCGCGAATTGGGAATCGAGACCGTGGCCATCTACAGCGAGGCCGATCGAGACGCCGAATATCTCAGGCTGGCCGACGAAACCTACTGTGTCGGTCCGGCCAAGGCGAGCGAAAGCTATCTGAAAATTAGCAGCGTGATTAGCGCGGCCGAGGTGGGCAACGTTCAGGCAATTCATCCAGGCTATGGTTTTTTGGCTGAAAATGCCCATTTCAACGAAGTCTGCCGCAGTTGCCAGATCGAGTTTATCGGACCCTCACCCGAGGCCATGAACACCTTGGGCGACAAAAACCTGGGCCGCGAATTGGCCCGATCGGCCGACGTGCCGGTGGTGCCAGGTAGTGACGGGCTAATCACCGACGAAGCCCAGGCATTTCAGTTTGCGCATGAAGTTGGCTTCCCCGTGTTGATCAAGGCGGTGGCCGGGGGCGGCGGGCGCGGCATGCGCGTGGCGGCCAACGACTTGGCCCTGAAGACTGCCCTATCCCAAGCCCAGGCCGAGGCCGAGGCCGCCTTTGGCAACGGGGCCGTGTATCTGGAAAAATACATCGAGCACCCCAGGCACGTTGAAGTTCAAGTCTTGGCCGACCAGCATGGCAACGTGGTCCACCTTTGGGAACGCGATTGCTCGGTGCAGCGTCGACACCAGAAGTTGATCGAGGAGAGCCCGGCCTTCCAGCTCTCCCAAGAGCGACGACAAGAAATGTGTGATGCGGCCGTGCGAATGATCAAGGCGGCCAATTACACCAACGCCGGAACAGTCGAGTTTATCGTCGATGCCGAGCAAAACTTCTACTTTATTGAAGTCAACGCCCGCATTCAGGTAGAACATCCGGTAACCGAAATGGTAACCGGCATTGATCTAATCAAGTGGCAAATTCGCGTGGCGGCCGGCGAGCCCTTGGCGTTTACCCAAGAGGACATTCCACAACAAGGCTGTGCGATTGAGTGTCGGATTAACGCAGAGAATCCTAGCCGAAACTTCATGCCCTGCCCTGGCAAAATTAACACCTTAGTGGTACCAGGTGGGTTTGGCGTACGGTTTGATTCGCATGCCCATTCCGGCTACACGGTGCCGCCCAATTATGATTCGATGATCGGCAAATTGATTGTCCATCAGCCCACCCGAGCCGAGGCGATTGTCTGCATGCAGCGGGCCCTGGCCGAATTGCGGGTTGATGGGATCGAGACCACCAAGTCGATCCACCAGGAGGTTCTCAACCATTCGGCATTCGTCGAAGGTCGTGTCGACACAACCTTCGTACAACGGACATGGGGCGAATAGAACGACAACCGTTCTAAAGCGCGAAACAAAGTTTGTCCTGCATTTGCTGTGCGGCGTCGATGGTGCCTTCCCCCCTTTGTAGTACTGGGCTTTGTCTCAATCCAAGCACGACGCGCCAGCGAGTGGGCACTGCGAGTTGACCGCGAAATCTAGCACTCACTCGCTAGCGTTTCGTGCTTGGATTAAAAACGACAGAACCTGATTAACTCTCACCAGCACTGCTGGTGGTTTACGGACATGGATTATTGAGAAAGACCAACGCAATGACGCAAACGACCCTTTCCCGCCCTCGTCGCACCGAACACAACTTTCGCCGTGTGGCGATTCTGTTTGCCGGCGGTCCGGCGCCGGCCGCCAACGCGGTGATTTCGGCCGCCGCCGTTTCATTCCTCCGCAACGGCATTCAGGTTCTAGGCATCAAGCATGGCTATTCGCATCTGCTCGAGTTTAGCGACGACCATCCGATGGCCGTGGGCCGCGATTACGAAGTGATCGACCATAAGATGCTCAAGCGCACGCGCAGCAGCCAGGGCATCATGATCGGCACCGCGCGGGCTAACCCCGGCAAACACGTTTCGCATCCCTCTCATCTTGACGACACCGAACGGGCCGCGCCGCTGCAAACCGTGTATGACGCCCTCTGCTCACTCGAAGTCGATGCCCTGGTGTCGATCGGTGGCGACGACACACTGAAGACGGCCAACAAGTTCAAGATGTTTCAGGACCGGTTGCCGACCGGCAGTCGCCAGATTCCAGTGGTCCATCTGCCCAAGACGATCGACAACGACTACTCGGGAATCGACTTTACGTTCGGCTATTTCACGGCAGTCGATACGCTGGCCAGCGAAATTCGCAATTTGCTGGCCGACGGCGAGTCGACCCAAAGCTACTTCCTCACCGAAACCATGGGCCGTAGCGCCGGCTGGTTGGCCTATGGGGCCGGCATTGCTGGCGAAGCGAGCCTGACGATCAGCGTCGAGGATATTACCGGCAAATATCTTGAGCAGGAACAGGCAACCGATCCCGAGACCGGCGAACAGAAGATGCGACCGGTGATGAACTTGCCGGAAGTGGTGAACCGGATTGTCGCCACGATGCGCGTCCGCGAAGAGGACGAAGGCAAGAAATATGGAGTGATTGTGATGGCCGAAGGCTTGGCCGAATATTTACCCAGCTCGTACCTCGAAGGCATCCCGCGCGACGATCATGGGCATATCAACATCAGCCAGATCAACCTGGGCCAAATGTTCTCGAGCCTGGTGGCCGAGGAATATGCCCGCCAGACTGGCCGAAAAAAGAAAGTGACCGGAGTCCAGTTGGGCTACGAATCGCGTTGTGCCCGCCCCCACGCGTTCGACGTGATGCTAGGCAGCCAGTTGGGCGTGGGCGCCTATCGAGCCTTGGTCGAGGAACGTCACAACGGAGTCATGGTCTCGGTGGTCGGCCAGCTCGATCTGCGCTACGTGCCATTTGAACAATTGGTCGATCCGGACAACCTGGTAACCAAGGTGCGGTACGTCGACCCGAACTGCGACTTCCACCAGCTGACGCGGTTCCTGGAAACGTACGTGCACGATTAAGACCGTGTTAATCGACCAGCGTCCCTTTGGTGCTGGGAACGCCAGGCATGCGGGGATCGGTTTCAACAGCCATTCGCAGCGCTCGGGCGGTGCCTTTGAAGATGCCTTCGCTAATGTGGTGGCTGTTCCGCCCGTAGTGGCAGATGACGTGTAGGTTGCACAGCGCGTTGGCCGCCGTGGCTTGCCAAAAATCTTCGACCAGTTCGCTGTCGAAGTCGCCGATCTTGGCCGATGGAAATTCGGCCTGAAACGCCATCGCATACCGACCACTCAAATCGACCGCACTGGTCACCAGCGTCTCTTCCATCGGCAAGGTGAAGTGCCCATAACGGCGAATGCCGGCCCGATCGCCGAGCGCCGTTTTGATCGCCTGACCAAAACAGATCCCGACATCCTCGACCGTGTGATGCGCGTCGACGTGCAGGTCACCCTGCGCGTGGACTTTCAAATCGAAACAACCGTGTCGGGTCAGCAGTTCTAGCATGTGGTCAAAAAACCCCACGCCGGTATCAAGCGTCGCCTGGCCAGTGCCGTCCAGGTTCAACTCAAGCTGAATCGACGTCTCATTCGTCTTACGATCAATCTTGGCGGTACGGGACATTTTGGTGAGTGGTGAGTGGTGAGTGGTGAGTGGTGAGTGGTGAGTGGTGAGTGGTGAGTGGTGAGTGGTGAGTGGTGAGTGGTGAGTGGTGAGTGG